>DATJPI010000226.1:0-10831 GCA_035506495.1 Syntrophales bacterium | reverse complement strand
ATCCATTTCCCCATCGCATCAAACCATCCTGTTTTTCATTCGGGATGCCTGAGATCCCCAGATACAGACCCTCACAAAATCTTCTGCATCCATACGGCGTCGAGATCCCGACCTCTCTTTTTCGCAACTCGTTTAAATCGGCCGCACTCCACAAAGCCGTGCTTCTCGTGAAAGCGCAGGCTCGCCTCGTTGAGAGAGGACACATTGGCCAGAATCGTATCAACCCCCTTGCTCCTCGCCTCATCGACCAGCTGACCGAGTATTTTGGAGCCGATCCCCCGGCCCGTGCAGCCCGGATCGATGAAGCAGGAGACCTCCGCAGCCCGCAGAAAGGAAGAAAGCGGATGATAGGGGCGAAGAAATGCGAAGCCGACGACACGGTCGCTACTTT
Source organism: Syntrophales bacterium (assembly GCA_035506495.1). Classification (GTDB taxonomy): domain Bacteria; phylum Desulfobacterota; class Syntrophia; order Syntrophales; family UBA2192; genus UBA2192. Next base: position 10,440 of record DATJPI010000226.1, on the reverse strand, counting down.
CCTCGTCTCTTACGCTATAGGCGGGGTAGCCCTCCGTCAGTCTCAGAATCTCGTCGAAGAGCCCATAGGGCACTTTTTCCTCGGGGTAGGCCGAGAAGCTGTTTTCGACGTAGTAATTGAACAAGTCGATCACGGCTTCGCGATCGGCTTCGCTCACGCGCTCGAAGCGTACTTTCAATCTTCGACCTTCGACTTTTTATAATGGTAACGTACTCTGATAGGCATCGCGAGGTGACAGGTTGCAGGTGTCAGGTGACAGGAAAAGACGATCAGCATGGAAGTTCTGTTACCTGTTACCTGTTACCTGTTACCTCTGCGTTCCTCGTTCCTTCTAAAAGAGTCCGAACTCTTTTCCCAGCGCCTTGAAGGCCGGCGGAAACTCCGGCTGGAAATTGAGGAAAAACGGCACGGGATACCCGGCGCCGACCTTTTTGCCCGCCTCCTGCAGGCCCGTCAAGAGCTGCGGCAATCCCTTCGCGGGCAGCGAGAATACGAGTTCATCATCCTGCGTCAGGGAGAAGATCCGATCCCCCATCCCCGGGATGGCTACGCGGGGCTTCTGCTCCTTGAACGGCGCGATCAGGTAGTCGGCACACTCTATCTTGCCGCCGAAGTTGCCGATAATCCGCTCCCCCTCCTGGTAACTCCAGGCCTGGACAAATCGCATGACCTGGGCGGGATTGCAGTACATCACAATCGTGTCGGGCTCGAAAGCGGCTCTCGCCAGCGGTGCGATGAGCAACGCCGCATATTCGTCCTTGCCAAAACGGCAGATCGACATCCCCTCCCGTGTTCCCGTTTCCTCCGTCCTCGAATACGTGCCCGCGCAGAAAAGTTTCCCGATCGCGGCAGCCGTGTCATCGACATTGCTGAACCCGAAGGCAATGCCTGCGGGCACACAGATGAGGTCCTCCTTCGCGAGCCCCATCGTCCAACCATAGAGCCGGGCCATGCTCACGGCCTGGCAGATGGTTATCCTCTTACCAAGCGCCACCGAAGGCTGGCGCGTCTTTTCCGGGAAGACCTTTTCCTTCAGAAATTTTACAGCCAGGGGCAAGGTTTTCAGCCTGACGTTGTTCCGGACGATCTCGGCCGCTTCCGCGTAATTCTGACCTGCCATTTCTACTCCCTCCTTCAGTTTGGAAATTGGGAATTGGGTATTGGAAATTGCATAACAGCCCTGAACACGGTTTTAAGCCTGTTCGTCTGTATACAGCCTTTTCTGCGCCTCGTGAAGAAGATTTTACAAAGAAAATCCCCCTCCTCCCGTTTCCGGAAAAGAGGGGGACGATTTTTGCAGCAACGAGGTTCGAGGAAGCAGCGATGATATCTTTTTCTTCCCCTATACCCTGGTCCCTGTACCCTGAACCCTGTTGTTAAAGCATTTCATAGATTCCCGCAGCGCCCATGCCGCCTCCGATGCACATGGAGACCATGCAGCGTTTGACCTTGCGGCGCTTCGCCTCGTGGAGGACCTGGGCCGTGAGCTTGGCGCCTGTGGCTCCCAGGGGATGTCCCAGGGCAATAGCGCCACCGTTGGGGTTGATGTCGCCTTTCCAGTATCGCTCCTCGATCCCGATGGAGCGGCAGGAAGCGATGGCCTGCGCAGCAAAGGCTTCGTTGATCTCGAAGAGGTCGATGTCATCCGCTTTGAGACCGGCCAGCTTCAGGGCCTTCGGGATGGCTACCGCCGGGCCGATACCCATCTCTTCGGGTGCGCAGCCCGCCACGGCAAAGGCCGTCATCTTGGCCAGGGGCTTGAGGCCCAGGGCCTTGGCCTTCTCCGCCGTCATGAGGAGCGCAAAGGCGGCCCCATCGGTCATCTGCGAGGAGTTGCCCGCCGTCACCGACCCCCCCGCCTTGAAAGCGGGCTTGAGCTTGCCGAGATCGGCAACGGATGTCGGCCAGCGAACACCGTCGTCTTCGCTGAAGGTGACCTCTGTGCGGATCCGCTTGCCGTTTGCGTCCTTCTTGTATTTCCACGCCTTGATGGACACGGTCTCCTCCTTGAACTTCCCGGCCTTCAGGGCCTCGGCGGCCCTGCGGTTGCTCTCGACGCCCATCTTGTCCTGATCCTCGCGGGACACGCCGTACTTGGCGGCAACGTTTTCCGCCGTAATGCCCATGGACACATAGGTGTTGGGCCGGTTGCCCCAGTCGGGGTCGGGACGGAACTGGCTGCCGCCCATGGGGATGTGGGACATGGTCTCGCAGCCCCCGGCAATGATCACATCGGACCAGCCCGCCTGGATCTTGGCCGTGGCATCGGCAATGGCCTGCAGGCCCGAGGAGCAGAACCGGTTGATTGTCATGCCCGAGGCCTCGATGGGAAGACCCGCCCCCAGGGTGAGAACGCGACCGAGGTTCATTCCCGTTTCGGCTTCGGGGAAGGCACAGCCGACAATCAGGTCGTCCACGTCTTTGGGGTCAAGCTGGGGAACCTTCGCCATGAGCCCCTGGATCACCTGCAGGCCGAACTCCTCAGCACGGGTAGCCGCCAGGCCCCCTCTTCTATATCGCCCGCCGGGGCTCCTGACCGCTGCAACAATAACGGCTTCTCTCATGATGTGTATCCTCCCTTGGTTTAAGAGACTGTTTCTTTTCTTCCTAGTCTTTTCCTGCATCGGGCTGATCAAGAATGCCCGGTTGCAAGGCCTCCGAAGCCTGAGGAACGGAGGCGTACTTTGGTGCGTACGTCGAGTGACGAAGGCTGAGGGAACGCCGCAGACGGGCGTTCTTCATCAGCACGTTAATTCCGCAGGGGCTTGCCTGTGGACAGCAACGACATAATTCGATCCTGCGTCTTCTGCTCGCCACAGAGGCTGAGGAAGGCCTCGCGCTCCAGGTCCAGCAGCTCCTGCTCCGTCACATAGGTCCCCTCGGCGCAGTCGCCGCCGGAGATGATGTGGCCGAGCTTGCGGGCTATGTGGAAGTCGTAGTCGCTGATGTAGTTGCCGTGCCTCATGTTGTAGAGGACGGCCTCGCAGATGCCGCGGAAGTTCTCACCCATGACGGGGACCAGCGCCGGCTTGGGCGGCTTGTAAAACTTCGAGAGGCCCAATACGAGCTGCTTGGCGTCGTTGAGTTGCTGGTCGCGGTTGATGCTGATCCCGTCGGTCTTGCGGACGTACCCGAGCTCCTTGGCCTCCTCGGCGCTTGTGGCCACCTTGGCGGTTCCGATGTTCTCGAAGACCTTTCCGAAGTAGCCCTGCAGGTTGAGGCCCTGCTCTACCACCCCCGCGGGGATGCCCTCGGTTACCCGCACCATGAGCTCCTTGGTGCCGCCGCCTGCCGGGATGACGCCTGCTCCCACTTCGACGAGCCCGATGTAGGTCTCGGCCGCGGGCTGGCAGCGCGCCCCGTGCATGGCGATCTCGCAACCGCCGCCCAGTGTCATGCCTGCGGGAGCCGTCACTACGGGCTTCTCGCAGAATTTCAGGCGCATGTTGGCCTGCTGGAAGTCGTTGATCATTTTCTCGAGGATGTCCCAGTCGCCTTTCTGGATCGCGACGAGCACCTTGAAGATGTTGGCGCCCACGGAGAAATTGGGACTCTGGTTGCCGATGACAAGGCCCGTGAAGTCCTTCTCCACGATGTCGCAGCCGAGGAACAGCATGTTGATGATGTCCTCGTCGATGGCGTTCATCTTGGTGTGGAACTCGAGGCAGGCCACGCCGTCGCCGATGTCGATGAGGCTTGAGCCCACGTTCTGCCGGATGATCTTCTTGCGCTCCTTGAGGGCCGGCAGAATGATGATCTTGGGACTTTCGACGAGCTTCACGTAGTCCTTCTTCGCGAAGTCATAGTAGTAGGTGCCGTCTTCCTTCTTCGTATAGAAGGAGGGGAATCCGCCCTTGAGCATCTCTTCGACCTTCGGGGGCACTTTCTTGCCCAGCTGCTTCATGACCTCGACGGCTTCCTTGACACCGATGGCATCCCAGGTCTCGAAGGGTCCTAGCTGGTGGTTGTAACCCCACTTCATGGCGTTATCGATCTCCACGACGGTGTCCGCGATCTCGGGGATGCGGTTGGCGGCGTAGATGAAGTTATTGCAGAGGTACTCGCGGGCCAGTTCCGCCGCGGCGTCCTTGCCGTTGAAGACCATCTTCACGGTCTTCTCGACGGGGGCCTCGGACTTCTTGGCCGCACCGACGGATTCAAACTTCGGCTTGTTGGCCGGCACGTAGTCGATGGTCTTCACGTCAATCGCGAGCTTGAGCTTCTTGCCCTTGGCGTCCTTGGACTTCTTGTAGAAGCCTCCCTTGGTCTTGTTGCCGAGCCACTTCTTCTGGATCATGGCCTTGACAAAGTCCGGCGGCTGGAAGAGGTCGCGGCTCTCGTCCTTGGGCAGGGCCTCGTAGAGGTTCGTCATGACGTGGTAGGCCGTATCGAGGCCCACGAGATCGATTGTCCCGAAGATGGCCGAGCGGGGCCTTCCCAGAGGGGCGCTGATGATAGCGTCGATGTCCTCGACCTTCATGCCCTTGGCGAGCATGAGGTTCATGGCATTGGACATGTCGAAGACACCGATGCGGTTGGCGATGAAGTTGGGCACGTCCTTGCAGATGACGACGCCTTTGCCGATCACGTCCTCGCAGAAGCGGGTCACGTACTCGACGACTTCCTTCTTCGTTTCCTCGCCGGGGATCACCTCGACGAGCTTCATGTACCGCGGCGGGTTGAAGAAGTGGATCCCCAGGAACCGCTCCTTCAGGCCTTTGCTCAGGTTTGCCGAGATCTCGCCGATCCGGATGCCCGAGGTATTGGAGGCCACGATGCAGTGGGGCTTCACGGCCTTCTCCACCTTCGCGAAGAGGTCCTGCTTGATCTTGAGATTCTCGACGACGGCCTCGATAACGAGATCCACGCCGGCGAGCCACGCGAGGTTGTCCTCAAAGTTGCCGGCCTTGACCATCGCGGCGTTGCGCTTCGTGTAGAAGCTCGCGGGCCTCGCCTTCGTCGCTCCCTCGAGACCCCTCTGGGCGAAACTGTTTCGCCAGGCCGGGCTCTCCTTCGTCAATCCCTTCGCCTTGTCCGCCTCGGTGAGCTCGGGGGGCACGATGTCGAGGAGTAGGCACTCAATCCCCGAATTGGCCAGCTGGGCCGCGATGTTCGCTCCCATAACCCCCGCGCCTAAAACGGCTGCTTTTTTAATTTGAAACGACATATCATCCTCCTCCTGGAGTTGTCTATTCGGTCTGTTCCGAGGTTCTAGGTTCGAGGATTTTATTTTGTTTCCTCGGACCTCGTGCCTTCTTACACGCTGAAGCTCTCGTCGGCGATCTCGATGGGGGTGCGGTCACCCGCCTTGATCCCCTCGGCCCTGCCTCGCACGGAGGTCAGGACGTTGACGGCGAAGAACTTGGCTGAAGCGATCTTGCCCTGGTAGAAGGCCACCTCTGCATTGGAGTGAACGAGCGCCCTCTGCTTGGCCTTGGAACTCTTGGCGCCGGATTCCGCGTAGATGGCGTTGAGCTTCTTCTGGGCAATGCCCGCTGCCTCCATGAGCAGGTAGCCCACGGCCACGTCCCCAAAGAGGTTCAGGTAGGGACTGGCGTAGAGGATCGGGATGAGGAAGCTCGCGCTCTTGCCAAGCTTGAAGAACTGGATCGTGAGGTCCGTCAGGGCGTTTTTCGCCTCGGCAAGATAGTTGACGTAAGAGGAAAGCTCGGGGAGCTCCTCGCGCAGTTTCGCGATGTCGGCATCCATCTCCTTGGCGATGGCCAGAAGGTGCATGCCTTTTTTCATTCCCAGCTTGCGGCCCACCAGGTCGAGGGCCTGGATCCCGTTGGTCCCCTCGTAGATCTGGGTGATCTTGCAGTCCCTCATGTACTGCTCCACGGGATACTCCGAGCAATAGCCATAGCCGCCATAGACGTCGATGGCCACCGAGCAGACATCGAGGGCCCGGTTCGTGACGTAGGCCTTGCAAACGGGGATGAGCAAGTCGGCGCGGTTTGCCCACAGGTGTCGCTCCTCCCTGGTCGGGGCCGCCTCCATCATGTCCTGGCAGAAGCTCGTATAGTACAGCAGGGCCCGGCACCCTTCGACATGGGCCTTCATCCACATCAGTTGGCGCCGAATGTCAGGGTGGCGAATGATGGGGACTTGCGGGGCCGCCGGATTCTTGAACTCGAAGATCTCGGCACCCTGGAGCCTCTGCTTGGCGTACTCTACGGCGTGCTCGTAGGCCGCGGTAGCTGTTCCCAGACCCTGGAGACCCACCTCGAGGCGCGCCTCGTTCATGAGGTTGAACATGACCTTCATGCCATCACGCTCCTTGCCCAGGAGCTCGCCCACGCACTTGCCCTCCTCGCCGAAGATGAGCATCGCCGTGGCAGATCCCTTGATGCCCATCTTGTGCTCGATTCCGCCCGTGGTGACGTCATTTGACGCCCCGAGACTGCCGTCGGCTTTCAGGCGAAACTTGGGCACGATGAAGATCGAGATGCCCCTCGTTCCGGGGGGGTCGCCCTCGATGCGGGCGAGAACCGTGTGGACGTTATTCGGCGTGAGATCATGATCGCCGCTGGAGATGAAGATCTTCGTGCCCTGGATGCTGTAGGTCCCGTCGGGAAGCCGCCTGGCCGTTGTTTTCAGGGAGCCTACATCGCTGCCCGCGCCGGGCTCGGTGAGGCACATGGTCCCCCCCCATTCGCCCGTGTACATCCTCTCCATGTACTTCTTCTTTTGCTCCGGTGTGCCGTAGCGGTCGATGAGGCCCGCCGCACCGTTGGTGAGCCCCGGGTACATGATGAGGGGATAGTTGGCTGCCTGGAAGAACTCGTAGCAGGCCTGGGCGACGCTGTTGGGCATTCCCTGACCGCCCGACTCCACGCTGCGCATACAGCAAAGCCAACCGGCCTCGCAAAACTTCTTGTAGGCGTCGTGGAAGCAGGCCGGGACCTTGACCCTTCCCTTTTCGAACTTGCAACCATCCTTATCGCCTTTTTCGTAGGTGGGCATGAGGACCTCGACGGCCAGTTTCTCGGCCTCATTGAGCATCATGTCCACCGTTTCCCTGTTGTAGTCGGCGTATTTTTCGGTTTCGAAGAGCTGTTCGACCCCGATCTGCTCGTAGAGCAGAAACTTCTGATCCCGCGTGTTCACCAGCATGTTGCTCATGTGTGTCTCCCCTCTCGAAGGTCGTTCGCGTCAGCCTGCCGAGTGGTTCAGGCCCCGACGTCTGCCCTCTTTCTTATAATCGTAGAAAGCCTGGGCATCGCGGGCCGTGGCAGGCTGTGCCATGGTTCTTATGCGGAGCGCAGCCCCTTGATAAATACCTCGAGCCCGCCCCGGACATGGAAGCGGACCCTTTCTTCCCTCATCTGCTCCCTGCCCGAGAAGAGGTGCAGGGCGATAATGCCATTGAGCAACCCCCAGAGGGCATTGCGGCATATCCGTATATTGAGATCCCGCGGAAACTCCCCGCGATCCACACCCATCTGCAGGATCTGCTCGATGATGTTGACGGTCTGGTTGGTCGATTTGACGATGTGGTCGTTGATGTTGGGCGTGAAGTTGACGGGGTTGTGTTGGATCATGAAATTCATGAAGATCCGAAAGAGTTCTCGGTCACTGATGAAGAAGGTCGCGTAGACCTCAGCGAATTGCCGCAGGTTCTCCGAAGCACTTTTCGCCGTGTCCAGCAGGGCATCCACTCGCTCGTGGAACTTGTCGATGTCCCTGAGCAGGATCTGGGCGTAGATCTCTTCCTTGCTCTTGAAGTAGAGGTAGATGGCTCCCTTGCTCAGCTCGGCACGACGGGCAACACTGTCCACCGTGACGGATCGGAATCCTTTCTCGAAGAATTCCTTTCTTGCCGCCCGCAGGATGGTACTGCGGCGCTGTTCTTTCTCCCTCTCTCTCCTTCGCTCCGAACCCAAGTCTTTCCTCCCTGTCACCGGGCCCAGTGGAACCCACGAATATAAATGAATCATGGTCATTAACTGACCGCTGGTCACATATACACCCCGCCCTTCCCCCTGTCAAGGGAAAAAATGTTTTTTTTCATTTTTCTCCACGAGGCTTGCTCTCCAACGGAGCAGTTTCTGCGGAAATCGTCAATCTTCCCTGTTGACGTTACCTGCTTCCCTGTGTTATCAACCCTAAGATTTAATGGTCATTCCATCGATTCTGGCCCGGAAGCGGAAAGTCGATTTACCTGCAAGAGGAGGACGCTGTGACCCTGAAAGATGTGCAAGATATTCTGGAGGCTGAGGTCCTTGTCGGTAGCGACCAATTGCAAAAGCCCGTGAAAACTGCCTTTTCCGCAGATCTCATGAGCGATGTGCTCGCCTTCGCAAAACCTGACAGCCTCCTGCTGACAGGACTCACAAATCCGCAGGTGGTGAGAACAGCCGACATACTCGACATCACGGCCATTATCATGGTTCGCGGCAAGAAACCCTCAGAGGAGACGATCAAACTCGCCGAAGAGTTGAAAATCCCCATCCTGTCGACGCGTTATATCCTGTTCGAGACATCGGGCCGCCTGCACGCCAAGGGCATCACGGGTTGTATCGAGAAGGTCGGCGGCGAGATCTAACAATGGGGGAGCCCCTGAAATTTGAGCAATCCTTCGACGTGGAGGGCGGAAGCTTTCAGAACGCGGGGAATGTATCGGGCCAGATCAAGAACATCTTGAAACAACTCGGCGTTCCTGCGGACATCGTGCGGAGGGTGGCCATCATCTGCTACGAGTCCGAGATCAATATCGTCTCCTACGCCAAAAAGGGGAAAATCACACTGTCGGTGAGCGACGAGGCAGTAAAAATCGTGAGCAAGGACGAAGGACCGGGCATCCCGGATATCGAATTGGCTATGAAGGAAGGGTATTCGACGGCAACGGCCGCCGTCCGGGAGATGGGGTTTGGAGCCGGCATGGGCTTGGCGAACATGAAGAAGTACTCCGACCACCTCATTATCACTTCCGAGGTGGGTGTCGGGACCTGCGTGAACATGGTCGTCATGGATTTCCCCAAAATCCTTCATCCCGACCTGCCGCCGGTGACGCTGTAGAAAGGGATCTCGATTAGATCTGCATGAAACATCCGTGACACGGAACCCATCGAAATGAAAGAGGAAATAGAGCTCATGCGGCTTGAAACACTGGTCCAGGCATTGAGCCTCAAGGTGCGCTGCGCAGAAGGCAGCCTCAAGCGGGAAGTCAAGGGAGGGTACGTCGGAGATCTTCTGAGCGACGTCATGGCCAATGGCAAGGAAGGCGACATCTGGATCACCCGCCAGGTACACCAGAACATCGTCGCCGTGGCCAGCCTCAAGGACCTTGCCGGGATTATCCTGATCCAGGGGAGTGAACCCGCGCCCGATACGTCCGCCAAGGCCAATGCGGAAGGGATCCCGATCCTCGTGACGGACCTGCCGGCCTTCGAAATCGTCGGTCAAATATATAAATTGATCCAACCGTAAAATTGTAGTAAAGGAACGGACCGAAAAGGAACGTTCCTTTTTTTTATCGGGTGTCGCCGAGGCGGCCCGCAGCAGACCGTGGCCCGGGACGAGCGGGAACAGCCCGCAAGGGGTTCCGCTGATGATCAGGGAGTTCCGCTGTGATTTGCACGTTCACACCTGCCTTTCACCTTGTGCCGATCTCGACATGTACCCGCGTGCGGTCGTTGCAATGTCCCTTGCCCGCCGCCTTGATGTCATCGCTATTTGCGATCACAACGCGTCGGAAAACATACCGTATGTCATCAAGTGCGCGGAAGGGACGGGTCTCACCGTCCTTCCCGGCATGGAGATCATGAGCAGCGAAGAGGTGCACATCCTCGCGCTCTTTGACAAGCTGGAGCATCTCAACCCGTTGCAGAACCTGGTTTACAGGCACCTGCCCGGGAAAAACAACGAGGAGCTGTTCGGCTGCCAGGCCATCGTCAACGAACACGACGAGGTGGAAGGCCTCAGCGAGCGGTTCCTCATCGGGGCCACAACGCTTCCCCTGAGCGAAATCGTCAACGAGATCCACAGCCTTGGCGGGCTCGCTATCGCCGCCCACATTGACCGGGAAAGTTTCGGTATCCTCGGCCAGCTCGGCTTCATCCCTGATGGCCTCCCTCTGGATGCCCTCGAGGTCTCCCGCCGGATGGGACTGGCCTCAGCGCGACGCCGATATCCCGATCTGGCCCGGATCGCCTTCATCGAATCCTCTGACTCCCACGTCATCACCGACATCGGAAGGGGGATCACCCGGGCGCTCCTCGAGGAAGCCACGACGGCTGAGCTGCAAATGGCCTTCGAAAAAAAGGGCGGCCGAAGCATCCTGGAGTGAGAGAGTGATCGAGCTGGCGCTTCACATCCTGGACATCGTCGAGAACTCCGTCCGCGCCGGGGCGACCCTCGTTCGAATCCTGATCCGGGAAGACCGGGCAAAGAACCGCTTCGTGATGCGCATCACCGACAACGGGAAAGGAATGACCC
>DATJPI010000225.1:0-5622 GCA_035506495.1 Syntrophales bacterium | reverse complement strand
TCGCAGGGAGCGATCCCTTCAAGTCGGGATTCCGCGCCTTCAGCCTGTCGCTGGCGAAAACCTTCGTGCCCTTTGCCTTCATTTACGCGCCTATCGTGCTTCTCATGCCCTGGCTGCCTACGCGGCCGCAGGGGTCGCAGGGAGCGATCCCTTCAAGTCGGGATTCCGCGCCTTCAGCCTGTCGCTGGCGAAGACCTTTGTGCCCTTTGCCTTTATCTACGCGCCCATCGTGCTTCTCATGCCCTGGTTGCTCGACCCCAAAGTCGATTTCGACTGGCCGTGGTTCATCCAGTGCGCCTTCACCCTGTGGCTCGGTGTCATGGCCATGGGTGCCACAGTGGTCGGCTACTTCGGGGGAGGCCGCATTAACTACTTCGAGAGGTTTCTCCTGGCAGCGGCGACGATCTTGCTAATCATCCCGGGGACCACGTCGGATGTCATCGGCATGGTGATTCTCGCAGGGGTCTTCGTCAAACAGGTTCTCAAGAGCCGAGCGGGCAAAAAGGCAGCCGCTCCATAATAACCACGAACGTTAGGCCCATTCATCGATACAGGGCTCGCGAGCCAGGTTTCAGGGGAATATAGAACAAAGAAGGATCGGGACAAAACCGCCCCGATCCTTTTCTTTTTTCTTCAGCCCTGTACCCTGAACCCTTTACCCTGTCCCCTATTTAAACAGTTTTTCAAAAAACTCTTGCTTCTCCTTCGGGTAGGAAATGGCCCCGTCGTGGTCGATAACAAGGCGGCCGTCAAGGTGGTCGATCTCGTGCTGCACGATGCGGGCAAGGAAACCTGTGTAGCGCTTGTTCACCTTGTTGCCGTTGAGGTCAACGGCCTTCACCTTGATTTCCGTGGCCCGCGTTACCTCCACGCTGATATCCGGGCAGGAAAGGCAACCCTCGTTCATCACTTCCGGCTCTCCGCGGAGCTGGGTAATGCGGGCGTTGATGAGAACCTCCCAGCTGTCCTTGCCGCTCACGCCCTTCTTGTCGAAGTCCTTCACCTTGAAGGCGATAATGCGCTTGCTGATCCCGATCTGCGGGGCTGCGAGCCCCAGGGCGTCATCGCGCTTCAGAAACGCATCGACAAGAGTCTGAATGTCCTTTTTTGCCGCGGCGTTGAAGGGGACAGGAAGATCGGCGGCCTTCTTCCGCAGGAGTAATCCTTCCTCTTCGATCATTTTTCCATCGCGCCAGAGCTGCCAGGTCGTGTTCTTGGTCATGACGCCGCTCCCTTCGTACGTAATGATCCGCGAAGAGCTATAGCACCAAAGGCTGTCCATTTCAAGATTGCATAAGCCCTTGATAATTTGACCTGTGTCTGCTAACGTCGCCTGACCGCAAGGAAAATTCCTGCCGGGCACGCCCAGAGAGGTCTCGTGATCGACAAAGTCATCGGGCATGTGGCGCGAAGGGAGTTCGCCCGGGCCATAAACTTCCGGGAGGGGGGAAACCCCTCGCTTCCGGCGGCCCGCGCAGGAAGCCCCTGCCTCCTTTATATCCATGTCCCCTTCTGTGAGAAGCTCTGCCCCTATTGCTCCTTCCACCGGGTGAGCTTCGACGAGGCGCTGTGCCGTGAGTACTTCGCGGCCCTGCGCAAGGAGCTATCCCTCTATAACGACCGGGGCCACACCTTCGAGGGAATTTACGTGGGCGGCGGCACGCCGACGGTGCTTGTCGACGAGCTGTCCGCGACGCTCCATCATGCAAAAAGCCTCTACCCCATCCGCGAAATCTCCGTCGAGACAAACCCGAATCACCTGACCGATCCAACCCTGGAGATCTTGAAAAAAGCCGGTGTGAACCGCCTTTCCGTGGGGATCCAGAGCTTCGACGATGAGTTGCTCAAGGCCATGGACCGCTACGAAAAATATGGCAGCGGCGCCTCCGTTGCGGCGAGACTCAAGGAGATCGGGGGCCTTTTCGACACGCTCAATGCGGACATGATCTTCAACTTCGCCAGGCAGACGTCCGAGAGCCTGAGGGCCGACATCGATTGCCTTCTGGAGACTGGAGTGGACCAGATCACCTACTACCCTCTCATGGTATCGACGAAAACGCGTGAGCTTGTTCACAAAACCCTTGGTCCCGTCTCGGAGGACCGCGAAAAGGAATTCTACGGGATCATCACGGAGCGGCTCGTTCCACCTTACCGCTATGCATCGGCTTGGTGCTTCTCCCGAAAGGAGACCATGATTGACGAGTATGTCGTCAACTATGACGACTACGCCGGCCTGGGCAGCGGCTCCATCGGATACCTCTACGGGACCTGCTACGCCAACACCTTCAACATCCGCGATTATATCGAACAGGTGAGGCGCGGGGAGATTCCGCTTGCGGCCTCCAAGGAGTTCACCGTCGGCGAGCAGGTGCGCTACGATTTCCTCATGAAGCTCTTCGGCCTTTCTCTCGATCTGCCGTCCATGCGGAAAAAGTACGGGAAAGAATTCGACTGGCACCTGGGGCGCATGTTGCTGCCGTTTCGCATCGTCGGTGCCGTCCGCTACGATTACAGGCGGGACTGGCTCTATCTTACTCCCAGGGGGCGGTACTACTGGGTTGTCATGATGAGGGAGTTTTTCACGGCCGTGAATAATTTTCGAGACTATTGCAGGCAGTGAGGCTGTCCAAAAACGCCCATCTGCTGCGTTTCCCTTGTCCTTCGTCGGTCAACGTACGCTGCGCAGTACGCCTCCCTCCTCAGGACTTCGGGGGCCTTGCATCTGGGCATTTTTAAACAGCCTACAGAAAAAGGCTGTTCGGATTGGGTCGAAGGATTATAATAAACAATCTAATTGCCCAACCACAACCGGACGTGATTTGAGGCCGTGAAATGAATGAACGTCAGAAATCCCTGCTGAAGAGCCTTCCCAAGGTTGACGAGGTACTTGCCATTCTGGAGACGCGCGGAACCCTCGAACGGGCGCCCCGGGAGAAGGTTCTCGAGGCCATCCGGGAAACCGTCGGCTGGCTTCGCGCAGCGATCCTCGCGGGAACGGAGGTTGAGAACGGACTCCTCTCGAATGAATCGACGGCCGATGCCGTCGTGGTACAGATCGAACGGCTCCACGACTACCATCTCCGGCGCGTTATCAATGCCACGGGCATCATCCTGCACACGAATCTCGGACGGGCGCCGCTTTGCAAGGAAGCCCTCGAGCGTATCGTCGAAGTGAGTCGAGGGTACTCCAACCTGGAGTTCGACCTCGCGGAGGGCAAACGGGGGCTGCGCTACGATCATGTCCGCGGGATCCTCTGCGAGCTCACGGGGGCCGAGGACGTCCTCGTTGTCAATAACAACGCGGCGGCCGTACTGCTCGTCCTGAGCACCCTGGCCCGGGGCAGGGAGGCCATTGTGTCGCGGGGCGAGCTCATCGAGATCGGCGGCGAGTTCCGGATCCCCGAGGTCATGGAACGAAGCGGTGCCGTTCTTCGCGAGGTGGGGGCCACGAATCGGACGCATCTGTCCGATTATGAGAAAGCCATCAACGAGAACACGGCCCTGATCATGAAGGTCCACACGAGCAACTTCCGGATTGTGGGCTTTACCGAGGAGGTTCCCGTTGCGGATCTGGTTGCACTGAGCCGTCGTCATGGCATCCCCGTGATGAACGACCTGGGCAGCGGCTGCTTCATCCGCCTGGACCGGTACGGCCTGCAGCGCGAGCCCACGGTTAGGGATGCCGTGAAGGAAGGGGCCGATGTGATTACCTTCAGCGGCGACAAACTTCTCGGCGGTCCTCAGGCGGGGATCATCGTCGGGAAAAAAGACCTGTTGGAGAGTATCAAAAAGAATCCACTCAACCGCGCGTTGCGCATCGACAAGTTGACCCTTGCTGCACTGGAGGCCACGGCGAAGCTCTACCTCAACGAGAGCGAGGCCGTGGCAGGGCTGCGATCGCTCACGGCGCTTACGGAGCCCGTCGAGGCCGCCACGCGGCGAGCGAAAAGGCTGCTTCAGATCCTGAAAAGAGAAAACCTTCCCGGTGTGACACTGGCCCTGAAGAAGGGTTCCTCCATGTCAGGCGGCGGGTCGCTGCCCACGCAGCAGATCCCGACTCTGTTGGTTGCCCTTCGTTGCACAGATCTTTCAGTGAGCCGTATCGATGAGAAGCTCAGGGCCCTGCCCGTGCCCGTGGTGGCCCGGATCGCCGAGGACGAAATCCTCTTCGACCCCCGGACCCTGGCTGCGGAGGAACTCGCCGAGATCAGCAATGCCCTGAAGGCCGTTCTGGCTTCAAGTGAGAAAAGATGACAAAGGAAGAAGGGTCGCAGGCTCAGTACATCGTCGGCCGGGACGAAGAGGGCCTTCGACTGGATGTCTTCCTGTCACAGAAGGACCCGACACTTTCGCGCTCACAGGCCAAACGCCTCATCGAAGAAGGGGAGGCCCGCATTGACGAAAAGGCCGTGCGGGCGTCTCACCGCCTCAGGTCCGGGGAAGTCGTCTCCCTTCGCAAACCGCCCCCAACTCCCTCGGAGGTTGCTCCCGAGGAAATCCCCCTCGGCATTCTTTATGAGGACGAGACCCTCATCGTTGTAGACAAACCAGCCGGCATGGTCGTCCACCCTGCCGCGGGAAACCCCCGGGGCACGCTCGTGAACGCCCTGTTGTTTCACTGTAGGAACCTCTCGGGGATCGGCGGGGTGATGCGGCCGGGGATCGTCCACCGCCTCGACAAGGGGACCTCGGGACTCATGGTAGTGGCCAAATCTGACGAGGCCCACCGACATCTTGCGGAGCAATTCAAAAAACGCCGGGTGACCAAGCTCTATACGGCCCTCGTCCACGGCAATGTCCGGGAGGATGAAGGCAGCGTCGATAAGCCCGTGGGCCGCCATCCCGTCGAACGAAAGAAGATGTCCACCACAAGCCGCCGGGGCAAGGCGGCCCTGACTCACTGGAAGGTGCTGGAGCGCTTCGGAAGGTTCACCCTCCTGGAGGCGAAAATCGAGACGGGGCGCACGCACCAGATTCGTGTGCACCTAAGCGCCAAGGGACACCCTGTTGTCGGCGACACCGTTTACGGCGGATCGAAGCGGGCCGTTGAAGCCCCGGCGCGGGCGGAGTTGAAGAAGCTCAACCGCCAGGCCCTTCACGCTGGTCGGCTTTCGTTCATTCATCCCGTAACAGGCCGGGAAATGACCTTCGAATCGCCGCTGCCGGGGGATATAGCCGAAGTGATCGAGTTTTTGCGAGGGAAAGCCGCTGAAAAGTGACCGGTGAAGGTTCAAGCAACAAGACAATAAAACGGCAAGGATCTTTGCCTTTAAAATCCTTGCTGCTTGATGCTTGAGCCTTGTTGCTCCGGCCAATGGAAATTGGTATATCGACATGCTCAAGCTCGCACAAAAGGGACCTGTTCAATACTTAGCATCCGAAGAATTTTTGCAGTATGCCTCTATTTTGCACGGGTTTTGCACACGAATCGGGGGTGTGAGCAGTGGCCCCTATGCCACCCTCAACTTCAGCCCCCGGGAGGGAGACCCCCCGGAGCAAGTCCGCATGAACTGGCAGCGGCTTGCCTCTGCCTTCGAAATACCCTGCGAGCAGTTCTTTGTCGTCAACCAGGTTCACGGTGAGCAGTTTTTGATCATCGAGGATGCGGTTTCCTGTCATTCC
>DATJPI010000224.1:0-21905 GCA_035506495.1 Syntrophales bacterium | reverse complement strand
GTCACGCTGGTGCCGTAGGTGTCGTTGTTGCCCTGCACGGTCGCGTCGTAGCGCTGCATGCCCCAAGACACCGACCCTCCCGAGCTGTATCCGGCCATCTGTACGGGAGCTGAGCCGAGACCCGTCGACTGCCAGACATTGGTAATCTTGTACTTCGTGCCCGAATCGCCCCCCGTGTCGACCTGGGTAAACGACGTTGAAACCGGCGCGGTGATGTTGTTCGGATTGAAGACCTGCGTGAGGTTATGGATTCCTGCCTCGGCGGCATTGAGCGCTTTTTTCTCCCCGAGGGTCTTCATGCTGACCCGGATGTCCTGCGTGGAGATGTTAAGGGCGACGATCCCCACCGCCAGCAGGATGAGATTGGCAAGCAGCGCGGCAACGAGAGCAAAGCCCCTCTCCTGTTTCGTTTTTCTCTTCATGGCCCCTTTCCTGTTCATTAATACACGACTCCATGGTTTCTCGGAATGACACTCGTCGAGTAGGACAGCTTCCGCGGCTGACCCGTCGTTGGGTCGGACTCCTCCGATTCGACGACCAGGGCAATCTGGATTCTGCGGATCTGGGGGATGACTTCGGGATGCCCATCCAGAACCAGCTCGGTGCCCGCCGCGTTAAAGTAACGGAACATCGGCACGGCTCCATTGATCACGTTGACGGTTTTCACCGTCGCGTTGACCGGCCCCAAAAGGGTTTGCGTCAGCACCGTCGGGACACCTGCATTGCACCGGGTCATAGACCTCGTGACCCTTCGGTTTTCCGCATCATAAGCGTAGGCGATGATCTCGTTGTCTGCATCCCCGATCACGGGGACCGTCAGGGTGTCCGTCGACAGATCCATCTCGACCGTCATACCCGTCGAGGAGGCCCGCTGGATCCCGCGGTAGGCTGCAATCCCCGCACCGCAGGTGTCGGGATCTACCCAGGGGGTTGCCTGCGCCAGCGCCCGGTTGTGGGATGCCATCCGGATTTCCATGGCCATGAGATCGGTGGCGGAGCGGGCATCCTGGGTCGTCGAGACCTTCTTCTCAACGCCTGAAGAGGAGCGCTGGCCTGCCACCACGGCGGTCCAGATCGCCCCGACAACCATCAAGGCGATCATGATGGCCATGATGGTCTCGACAAGGGTAAAACCTCTTTGATGGATTCTCTTGCCTGTCATTGCCTGAATGTCTCCTGTCTGGATACGACGGCTGTTTCCCGGACCCCGCGCGTGTTGCCCGGCCAGGTCACCTGCACGGCCACGGTCCAGGCGTTCGTGGAAGCGCCAAAGGGCGCGACGGTCGTATTGACGGTGAACGGCACGTCACCGGCCTGCTGCGTCGTCTGGCTGCTGGCATATAGAGTCCTGGCGCATGTGCCCAAGAACAGATTGTGACCGGTTGAATCACACGCCACCGCAAAACTATTGTTTGGGTTCATGATCCAGATCTCGTTTCGCTCGAGCTCACTGTGCAGGATGCCGGCCGCCCTGCCCATGAAGTCCGACCGTGACGCCGCCTTCCACGATTGGGGTTGCATGGACAAAAGCGCCATGATGCCCACGGTGGTGAGAAAGAGCGTGATGAGCACCTCGACGATGGAAAGCCCGCGTTTATTGCATGCTGAAGCTAACATAGGCCCTTCCTGTGAATACAAAGTTAACGGTCCCTGCCGAATTACGATTATTCGTGACGACAATCGTCGCGTCCGGTGTCACGGTGCCCCGGGACTGAATGGTAAACGTGACGGAGCCGGTGCCCCCATTGACACTGCTGATCCGGGCGACCTTGTACTCGCTCAAGTCTTTTGTCTGGTCGAAGGCGGCGAGATTGTTGGCCGCCGCCGCCTGAATCCTGCACGTGTTGGTGGGATCGGGATTGAACGTGAGGGTATAAGGCCTGTTTTCCGAAAGGGCCCTTTCCCTCGCATCGTAGAAAATGGCCGACACCGACCTCGATGCTCCTTTCAGATTTGAGTTGTCCGCCCAACCGCGGACGCTGGGCACAGCGATGGAGAGCACGATGCCCAGAAGGACCATGGTGATGAGCAGCTCAACCAAGGAAAAACCCGCAGCCCGCGACTCAACCCATCGGGCATTTACTGCGGTCAGCAGCACGGAATGAAAGCGTCTCATCATGACGAAGTACCCTCTGGGTCCATAGCGATTTTCGCTGCTTCTTGACCCCGACGGAATGGATCGTCCGCGGGATCGGGACATTGCCATCAATTTCAGCAAGAAGCATGCCCGTCATGGCGCCCGCATTTCCTGTCCAGGAGCGCTCAGCAGGCCTGCCTCAAAGGGAAAACCGGTCTGTCCGTCAGAATCGTGAATCGGCTGGCTAACGCGGGGGGACGCGGCGAAGACGAGGATTCTTCCCTGAGGGAAGAAACCGTCTTGCCGGTAAATCGAATGTCCTGCCCGGCAATCCTGCCGCCCTATCCTTCTTTCGGACGTAGGCCAGTGATTTTGCGCCCCAACCTTTCGGAAGGTTTGCCTTTTTCAGGCCGTTCCCTGCAAATGATGCGGGTTGTCAAAAGCCTCGCCTCAACAGGAGGCGAGAGATCTTCTGATACTTTTTTCGGTCGATCGGAACGAAACTTAAGGACTATTTCGGATTTTTTCGTTAAAATTCGGTAGCATTACAGAAATTGGCGATTCGGCTGTCGCCTCCCTCTCGCCTCGAGCCTGCAGCGAACCGCGCGGTGGAAGGAAAAAAGCCCTCGGGGATGGCTCTGAAAGAAAAATGATGCAGCGATAAAAAAATCGCATTCGAAATAACTTCTCCCAAGCTGATCCATTCATGAAGCAAATCATTACTCTGGGCCGGTTCGATTCCGACCTTCGACAGGGACATTTCAAGGCAGCACAAACCGATCGTTAGGGGATGAGAATTGACAGAGACGGGGCCGGATTACCGGCCCCGTCTCATTTTGGATCGAACCCAGGAAGGGAAATTTCGGACAGGTGTTCAGGAGACCGTTTTCTCGAGAAGCGCGATGCCGATGCGGATGCGGCGAAGCGACTCCTCGCGACCGAAAATGTCGGCCAGTTCCACTCCACCGCCGGGTGTGAACTGCTTGCCGGACAGGGCGGTGCGCAGCGGCCACAGGATGACCCCGCTTTTGACACCCCTTTTCTCGATGAGAGAGAAGATCTCGCGGTGCAACGCTGTGTGGTTCCACGCCGGAAGGGCCTCCAGAAGCGGCAGGATCGCATTGAGGCTCTCCAGCGAGATTTTTCCGTCGGTCTTCATCTTCTTGCTGACGTAGAGCTCCGGTGAATAGTCGGGCAGCGCATCGATGAAATCGAGCTGGCCGGGGATGTCGGAGAGCTTCTCCGTCCGCTCGTGAAGGACCCCGCTGACCTTCACGAGGTCAACGTCCTCTCGCTTCACCGCCTTGAGGATCCACGGCAGGGCAATCTCGTGGAATCTCTCGAGAGGCATCTCCCGGATGAACTGGCCGTTGAGCCAGGTGAGCTTGTGGATGTCGAAGATGGCCGGGGAGCGACTGATCCCGGTGAGATCAAAGGCCTCGACGAGTTCCTCGAGGGTGAATTTCTCTCTCTCCGTGCCCGGGTTCCAGCCCAGCAGCGCGATGTAGTTGACGATGGCCTCCTTGAGGTAGCCCTTCTCGATGAAATCGGCATAGGAGGCATCCCCGTCCCGCTTGGAGAGCTTGTGCTGGGCGTCGCGCATTACCTGGGAGCAGTGAACGTAGTGGGGGATCTCCCACCCAAAGGCTTGGTACAGCAGGTTGTACTTCGGCGTCGAGCTCAGATACTCGTTGCCCCGGATCACATGGGTGATCTTCATCAGGTGGTCGTCCACCACGTTGGCGAAGTTGTAAGTCGGCATGCCGTCGGACTTGACGAGCACCTGGTCGTCAAGGGTCGCGTTCTCCACGGTGATGGAACCGAAGACCTCGTCCTCGAAAGTCGTCGCACCCATCGTGGGGATACCCTGCCGGACGACACAGGGGATGCCTGCGGCCAGCTTCTCGCGCACCTGCTCCTTCGAGAGCTTCCTGCAGCGCCCGTCATACCGGAAGGGCAGCTTGCGCAACTGCAGGCTCACGCGAAGCTCCTCGAGGCGATCTTTGTCACAGAAGCAGTAGTAGGCCATCCCTTTTTCGATCAGCTCCTCGGCGTATTTCTTGTAGATGGGCTTGCGCTCGTGCTGGATGTACGGCCCGTAATTCCCTCCCTTATCCGGTCCCTCATCCCAGATAA
Source organism: Syntrophales bacterium (assembly GCA_035506495.1). Taxonomy (GTDB): domain Bacteria; phylum Desulfobacterota; class Syntrophia; order Syntrophales; family UBA2192; genus UBA2192. The sequence goes on along the minus strand of DATJPI010000224.1, from coordinate 17,692 downwards.
GCCCCGTCTCCTCGAGAGTGCGGTAGATCAGCTCCACCGCGCCTTCCACGATGCGCTCCTGATCCGTGTCCTCGATCCGGAGAATAAAGGTGCCTTTGTTTTTCTTTGCCCAGAGATAGGCGTACAGCGCCGTCCGAAGGTTGCCCACGTGCATGTAACCCGTGGGGCTCGGCGCAAACCTCGTCCTGACTTTCATGGGACTGCCTTTCAAATACCGCCTGGGTTGTCGAGGGAAAACCCCCTCGCAGCCATGATATAGAATGATCGCCAACCCGTGTCAATGAGAACCTGGGAGGGCCAGAAGGCGTGCGCTTGCGGCCCGCCGCAAAAACAGAAGGCAGGGCCTGGGCCCTGCCTCATTGCTTCACATCCCGGATCGATGGATGCCGGATTCAACGATTTGCTGTCAGAATGCCGCGACACTGGAGAAGCATCGCGCGGTGCTGCGGGAATGAACCCATCCCCGTCAGCCCACCGATCAGCCCTGGCCGTCGGCTTTCTTCCCTTTCGGGACCTCCGGCCTTCCCGAAGAGAAACAGGATTCGCGAAGATTCATGAACGATCTCGATTGATCCGATACAAAGCTCAGCCACTCACTGGCGAAGCGCTGCGAAATCTCGCCGCAGGTCTTCAGGACCCGTTCGGGCGAATGGTTCTCCCGGCCTCCTGCCTTGCAGGCTTCCCCGATTGTCTGCACGCTCTCCATCCAAGTGCGGTACATCCGGGAATATCCCTCGAGCCAACTCTTCGAGAAGTTCAAAAACGCATCCGGCGTCAGCGGCGTCGCGGAGGCGGGATTGTCCCCCAGTTCAAGCCAGGCACGGTTCATCTGTTGGAACGTATCCAGACCGCCGGACATCATGTTGAATGATTCCTTAGACCACCTTGAGAAATAATCCGAGACCGGTCCATTCCCCTCGAACGTATTGAACGCCATCGTGTACCTCCAAATGTGATCTTCCGGGAGGAAGAATTTTTCCCCCTGCAGGGCCCCTTGCGGGAAATACCGTTCCATTCCCTTCAAAAGACATGCCAGGTTGGAAGGCTTTCGTAACGATTCCGGATCGATGTGATGAGCCGGACCTGCTGAACGAGGAAACTTCGATCCGTTCTGACGTTCAGCACGCATTTTGCACATCAGTCCCCAATTGACGAATGATCCTAGCGCACCCGGTCACTTGCCATGGCATTCAAGATTCTCTCGCGCTCCATCCGAACCGAGTTGATTGTGCTCGTCCTTGTCGCCGTCCTTCCGGCACTGAGCATCATCCTGAGCATGAGCATGGACCGGAGCCGGGACGAGATCAAGCACGCCTACGATCGGAGCCTCTTCGCGGCCCGAGTCCTGGCCATGCAGCAGGAGCAGATCGCGTCCGACATCCGTCAGCTGCTGACAACCATCTCCCAAAGCTCCGTCATCCAAGAAGGAAATCCCAGCGCGTGCTCCCGGATCTTCCGCGACATCGTCGCAACCAATCCCATGTATCAGCTCTTGGGTCTTGCCACCCGCGAAGGCATCGTTTACGCCTCGTCCCAGCCGGGCTCCCCCTTCTCAGTGGCCGACCGGAAATACTTCAAGGAAACGATGGCCACGCGCGACTTCGCCGTGGGCGAGCATGTCATCAGCCGCCGGGCCGGGACCCCTACCCTTCATTTCGCCTATCCGGTCCTGGACAAGAGTGGGCAAGTCAAGGCCGTCTTGATCGCCACCCTGAACCTCGACATCTACAACCACTTCGTTAAGGAACTGTCTTCCGTTGACGGCTACGTCATGGTGATTGTGGATCATAAAGGCGTGCGGCTGTATCGCCATCCCGATGCCGACAGCGACATCACAGGTGTGGGTGTCATCGTATCCGATACCTCGCTGAAAAACCTCACCGGTCCCGACGACGAGGGCGTTTATGAAGGTACGGGCAGTGACGGGACACTGCGAGTCTATGCGTTCAAGCGGCTTCGCCTCAGCAAAGATTCACCGCCCTACCTGTCTTTTCTCGTCGGGGCCAGCAAGGAGGCGATTCTCCGGGAGGCGAATGCCGTCTTGCATCGGAACCTCTTTTACCTTGCCATCGCGGCCGCTTTTGCCCTGCTGGCGGCATGGTACCTGGGGAATTTCACGATCGTGAACCGCCTCAAAGCGTTGATGGCAGCGGCGGATCGACTCCGGCACGGCGATCTGGAGGCAAGAACGGGTTTGCCGTACACGACCGATACCATCGGCCAGCTCGTCCGGTCTTTCGACGAGATGTCCCAGGCTCTCGAGGATCAACATCACGAGCGCACGCGGGCCGAGGAAGAGCGAAATGCCCTTCAGCGGCGTCTGTCGGAAATCATCGACTTCCTTCCGGACCCGACGCTTGCCATTGACCAGAACAAACGGATCATCGTCTGGAACAAGGCCATGGAGGAAATGACCGGCGTACCCGCTGCACAGATGCTCGGGAAAGGGGATTACGCCTACACGGTACCCTTCTACGGCGAGCCCAGGCCGCAGCTCATGGATTTGTTCTGGGAGCCCGAGCACGAAGTGGCCCAAAAATATCCCTCTCTCCGGAAGGAAGACAAACACCTGGTCGGCGAGGTCTTCTGCCCAGCTCTTTATAACGGCAAGGGCGCCCACGTCTGGCTGAAGGCGACTCCCTTGCTTGACTCCGAGGGGAATCTCATCGGCGCCATCGAGGCGATCCGCGACACCACGGAACGCATACAGGCAGAGGAATCGCTCCGGGATTCCCAGCGCCGGCTTTCCGACATCATCGACTTTCTGCCCGATGCGACCCTGGTGGTCGACCGGGACGGCAAGGTCATCGCCTGGAACCGCGCCATTGAAGCCATGACCGGCGTCAAGGCGACAGAGATGCTGGGCCGGGGAAACTACGAATACGCACTGCCATTCTACGGCAAGAGAAGGCCCATCCTCATCGACCTCGCCCTCCATCCGGACCCGGAACAGGAAACGCACTACACGGACATCCGCAGAATGGGCGAGATTCTTTTCGGCGAAGCCCGCACACCGAATCTGCCGCCCGGCGACGTCCATCTCTCTGCGACGGCCTCGGTTCTGCGGGATTCGCGGGGAGAGATCATCGCCGCAATCGAGTGCATCCGCGACATCACCGAGAGAAAGCGCTACGAGGAAGAATCCCTTCGGAACGAGGCGCGGCTCCGAAGCCTTGTCAACATCCTCCAATACCAGACGAAGTCCGTCCAGGAATTCCTCGATCACGCCCTGGATGCCGCCCTCCGACTGACCGAAAGCCGTATCGGTTACATCTATCACTTCGATGAAGACCGCAGGGAATTCATTCTGAACACCTGGTCGAAAGAGGTCATGAAGGAGTGCTCGATTGCCGAACCGCAGACGGTCTACAAACTCGAGAAGACCGGGATCTGGGGCGAGGCCGTCCGCCAGCGCCGCCCGATCCTCATCAACGATTTCCGCGCGCCCCACCCCCTCAAGAAAGGCTATCCCGAGGGGCACGCGGAGCTGAACAGGTTCTTAACGGTGCCGGTCATCAGCGGGGATCGGGTCGTCGCGGTCGTGGGGGTGGCCAACAAGGAGGTCGACTACGGTGACACCGATGCCCTCCAGCTCACGCTGCTGATGGACGTCGTCTGGAAGGAAGTCGTGCGCAAGCAGGCCGAAGAGGCCCTGCGGGAAAGCGAGGAGCGGCTTCGCGTCCTGTTCGAATCCATCGACGACTTCGTGTTCATCAAGGACCTGAACCGGCGCTACATCCTGATCAACGATTTCCTCACGAAACGCTTCGGCGTTGACCGCTCGGAGATTCTCGGAAAAACGGATGCCGAGCTCACCCTGTATGACAATAAGACCGTGACCCTGGGCGTCGTTCGCGATACGGACTCCCGCGTCATCGCAGGAGAGTCCGTTGAATGCGAGCTGACACACCTGATCCGTGAAACCCCCATGACAGTCAGCATCCTCAAGACGCCCATCCGGGACGATCGCGGGACCGTCATCGGAATCTGCGGAGTTTCCCGCGACATCACCGAACACAGAAAAGCGGAGGAGGAGCGGCGGCTGCTCGAGGAACGTCTGCAGCGTTCTGAGAAAATGGAGTCGCTGGGGATGCTCGCGGGCGGTGTCGCCCACGACCTCAACAACGTGCTGGGGATCCTGGTCGGATACGCCGAGCTGATGGGCGCAGAAATCGACGCCCAAAGCCCTCTGAGATCCCATGTCGAGTATATCCGTCAGGGAGGCGAGAGGGCTGCGGCCATCGTTCACGATCTCCTGACGATGGCGAGGCGCGGCGTCCAGACGCAGGACGTCGTCAATCTCAACACGATGATCGCCAAATGCCTGCAGACGCCGGAGTTCGAGAAGCTCCGTTCCTTCCATCCCCGTGTCCGCATCCGCACGGATCTCGAAGAAGGGCTTCTGAACATCAAAGGCTCTCCGGTTCACCTGACCAAGACGCTGATGAACCTGGTGTCCAATGCGGCCGAGGCCATGCCGGCAGGCGGGATGTTGACGATCACCACAAGCAACCGGTACCTGGACCGGCCCATCGCCGGATACGACGCGGTTCGGGAAGGGGACTACGCGGTGCTCTCCGTGACCGACACGGGCGAGGGCATCTCTGCTGCCGACATGAAGCGGATCTTTGAGCCCTTCTACACCAAGAAGGTCATGGGCCGGAGCGGAACGGGCCTGGGACTGGCGGTGGTCTGGGGAACCGTGAAGGATCACAACGGCTACATCGACCTCAAGAGCGTACCGGACAGAGGAACTTCCTTCAGCCTGTACTTCCCGGTCTCGAGGGAAGAGGTATCGCAGGAGCACAGATCCGTGCCGATCTCGGAATACATGGGACAGGGCGAATCCATTCTGGTCGTCGATGATGTGAAGGGTCAACGGGACCTGGCATCTCAAATGCTCTCCAGGCTCAATTACAGCGTCGCGACAGCTTCAGGCGGCGAACAGGCCGTAGAATACCTCAAAAGCCACCAAGCGGACCTGGTGGTGCTGGACATGATCATGGATCCAGGAATCGACGGTCTCGAGACCTTCAAGCGGATCCGGGAAATTCACCCAGGGCAGAAAGCCATTATCGTGAGTGGATTTTCTGAGACGGGTCGCGTGCGCCAAGCCCAGGAACTGGGAGCGGGGGCGTACGTCAGGAAACCCTATGTCCAGGAGCAGATCGGCCTGGCCATCCGACGAGAGCTCGGCAGGGCATGACATTCCGCCCTTTCATCGGAAGAGGAACAGCCGCAGGCCCCTGTTTCCTCGGAGCTAAAATTCCTCGAGGATTTTCGCCTTCTCGAGCTTGCGGATCTTCTCCAAGGCTCGGTTCTCGATCTGCCGGACACGCTCACGGGTAAGGCCGAATTTTTTTCCGATCTGATCGAGGGTGCGCGGTTCGTCATCGGCAAGGCCGAAACGAAGGCTCAAGATCTCCTGTTCCCTCGATGAGAGCTCATGGAGGATCTCGGTCAGATGCCCCGTGAGGGCTTTGCGGTCCATGGGTAGAAGCGGCATGAGCCCCCCGTCCTCGTGAGACTCCTGCTGTGCGGGGCTCTCCTCGCTTTCCTCCAGGAGCTCCGCCATCAGCCGCACGTCGTCGATATCGACGTCGAGCGAGTCGGCCACCTCTTCCGGGGCTGGATCACGCCCCATCTCCCTCAGAAGCCGCTCCTTCACCTGGGTGTATTTCGAAATCACGGGGTTGACGTCGGGTGCCTGGTGGCGGATGGCCTGGGTGACGGCCTGGCGAATCCACCAACGGGCATAGGTCGGAAACCGGACCCCACGGCGCCAGTCGTATTTCTCCACGGCTTTGAAGAGCCCCAGGTTTCCCTCCTGCACAAGATCGAGAAGCGACAGCCCGTAGCTGCGGCTGGCATAGTGCTTCGCGATGTAGACGACGAGGCGCAAGTTGGCCTGGATCATTTTTTCCCGGGCCGCCGTGTCGCCCTTCTCAATGCGCCGGGCCAGCTCGATTTCCTCTTTCGGTGTGAGCAGCCGCACCCTTCCAATCTCTCGCAGGTAGTGCTGCACCGGGTCGAGGGAAACGTCTTCGCGCCGCGGCTCCTCTCGTTCTTGAGGCTCCTGGGGTTCTTCCTCCATGGAAACCCTCACGTTCTCCGACTCGAGGGAGTCGAAGATCTCCGCAAGCTTTCGACGGCCATCCTTTTTCGGTTCTCGCTTTTGCAATCGGATTCTTTCCCTTTCCCTTGCCAGTCGTTATCGATATTATTCTAACCGATTCCGGCCATGGATGGAATGCCCAGTTTCTCGGCGGTTTTCCGTCTTTATCTTGTCTTCACTTTGTAGTACATACACGCTCGATGGCGCCGGGAGGAGCGAGTTCGTGCCACGATCAAAACCCCCCCAGATGAGCTTTCGGGCCGCCGCGATGATCGCGGAAGGCAAGCGGGGGCTCAGCCGCGCCGGGGACACCGCCCGGGAGAGCGATCACCTGTTTCGGACTCTCACGGAAAAGTCAGTCGCCGGGATCTACGTGGTCCAGGACGGGCGGTTTTGCTTTGTCAACGACAACGCCGCCTCCTACGCCGGCTATTCCGCGCAGGAGCTCATCGGAAAGAAATCCGACTTCATGGTTCACGCCGAGGACCGGCAGGCCGTGAAGCAGAATGCCCGGGACATGCTTCGGGGCAGTCGCTCGTCGCCGCACGAATTCCGCATTGCGACCAAACAGGGCACGGTTCGCTGGGTCCTGGAGACGGTCGCTTCTATCACCTTCGGCGGAAGGCCGGCCATCCTCGGCAACTCCATGGATATCACCGAGGAGAAGCGCGCGCAAGAGCGGCTCCAGGAATCCGAGACCTGGTACCGGACTCTCTTCGAGACCACGGGCGCTGCGACGATGATCCTCGAGGAGGACACGACGATCTCGCTTGTCAACCGGGAGTTCGTCCATCAATTCGGTTACACCCGGGAGGAAACGGAAAACCGAAAGAGCTGGACGGAGTTCATCGCCCCCGAAGACCTGGGGCGGATGAAGGAGTACCACCGACTGCGGCGGATCGACCCCGAGGGGCCGCCGAAGAATTACGAGTTCCGGTTCTTCAACAAGAGGGGGGAAGCGCGGAATGTTTTTCTCACGGTGGATCTCATCCCGGGGACACGCAAGAGCATCGCCTCGATGGTCGATATCACCGATCTCAGAAGGGCCGACGAGACGCTGAAAATCCGGGGGCGGGAACTGGAAAACAAAACCCTCGAACTCGAGGAGCTCAACGCGGCGCTGCGGGTCCTGCTGAAACGCCGCGAAGAGGACCGCAACGAACTGGAGGAAAAAGTCCTGACAAACGTCAAGAAGCTCGTCCTGCCCTACATCGAAAAGCTCAAGAAGGGCCGCCCCGATGCCATGACGCGAACGAGCATCCTGATTCTCGAGTCGAACCTCCGGGACATCATCGCCCCCTTCTCCAACAAGCTTTCAACCCTGCACATGAACCTGACGCCGAGGGAGCTCCAGATCGCAAGCCTGATCAAGGAAGGCAAGGCAACCAAGGAAATCGCCGAGTTTCTGAACGTTTCGCAGAGCGCCGTCAATATCTGCCGCCATCGCATCCGTCACAAGCTGGGCCTCAACAACCGCAAGATCAATCTTCAGACCTACCTCTCACAGCTGGCCTAGCATGTTACATTTTATGTAATATTCATGTAGCATTCTTATAATATTGCTTTTTTACACGTTTCGCCATAAAGCGCAATGAGCCTCTGATTTACGTGCTGATTCAGCGGCCGGGTTGCCAGGGGGGATCTAGAGGAGAAGGCAACCCGGCCCTTTCCAGCCAGATTCATGCAGGGGCTGTCGGGGCAGTAGGTTATATAAGACTTCCACTGTCCGCCTACATAAGACGGGGTCTGGATAACGCCACCCGGCCCCGCCTCCTCTCCAGGAAAAGGCACGAGGGACGAGGGACAAGGGACGAGGCTCAATATAAAGAGACTCCGTCCTCTCCCGGTCCATGACCCTATACACATCGTATCCGGTTTATTCACCCATAACGATCCATCGTCAGACAAACCATTTTTCAGGAGGGAAAGAAATATGGCGATCAAGAAGATTTGTGTACTGGGAGCGGGATTGATGGGGAGTGGAATTACCCAGGTTTGCGCCCAGGCGGGCTACCAGGTGGCCATGCGCGACATCGAGCAGCGATTTGTCGACGGCGGCATGAACATCATCAAGAAAAACCTCGCCCGCGAGGTGGAGAAGGGCAAGCGCACCCAGGCCGACATGGACGCGCTGCTCGGCCGGATCAAGCCTACGCTGGACATGAAGGAAGCGGCGGTCGATGCCGACGTCGTCGTTGAGGTCATCATTGAGTTGCTGGAGGTCAAAAGGAAGGTCTTCCAGGAGCTCGAGACGATCGTGAAGCCCGAATGCCTCTTCTTCAGCAACACCTCGGGGGTCAGCATCACGGCCATGGGGGCCGTGACCAAACGACCTGACAAGTTCATCGGAACCCACTTCTTCAACCCCGTACCCGTGATGAAACTCCTCGAAGTCATCAAGGGCTACGAAACGAGCGATGAGACGCTCAAGATCGCCCTGGAGTGGGGCAAATCGCTCGGCAAGGAAACGATCATCGTGAACGAAGCGCCGGCCTTTGCCGTCAACCGGATCCTGTGCCCGATGCTCAACGAAGCCTTCTTCGTGCTGGGCGAAGGGGTAGCCTCGGCCGAGGACATCGACAAGGGAATGGTGCTGGGTTGCAACCACCCGATCGGCCCGCTGGCCCTGTCGGATCTGGTGGGGCTCGACACGCTTCTGCACGTGGTGAACAACCTTCATGCAGAGCTGGGGGACAAGTACCGGCCGGCCCCGCTGCTCGTGAAGCTGGTCCGAGCGGGGCGGTTCGGCCGCAAGAGTGGCAAGGGCGTGTTTGATTACACAAAAAAATAAAGGTTCGAGGTCCGAGGAACGAGGACCGAGGACAAAAGAAGAACCTCGGGCCTCGGGCCTCGATCCTCGCTCCTCAAAAATGGAGGGAATCATGAAAGACGTTGTTATCGTATCGGCATGCCGGACGGCCATCGGGTCCTTCGGCGGCTCGCTCAAGGACATTCACGCCTACAAGATCGCCAGCGCGGCCATGAAGGAGGCCGTGAAACGGGCGGGCATCGATCCCGCCCTCATCAACGACGTGCGCTTCGGAAGCTGCCTCGAACCCTACAACGCACTCAATGTGGCACGTGTTGCAGCCATCGAGGCGGGGATCCCGCCCGAGAGCTCGACGGCGGTCACCATTAACCGCGTCTGCATCTCCGGGATGGAGGCCGTCGTCTCCGGCATGGCCATGATTCAGGCGGGGCTCGTTGACGTGGTGCTCGCCGGCGGGGTGGAGCACATGTCGGGTGTGGCCTACTCGGTGCCGGCCGCCCGCTGGGGCTGCCGTCTGCAAAACCAGAGCTTCGACGACACCATGATCGAGGCCCTCTACTGCGGCTCGCGCCTTCAGCCGGGTCTGGAGCAAGGGCCCGTCAAGGAAGGCCCCGTGATCGAGGCCATGAAGGGCAAGCCCTACATCATGGGGCACACGGCGGAGCTCATCGCCCAGAAGTACAACATCTCCCGCGAGGAGATGGATGCCGTGGCCCTCAGGAGCCACAACAACGCCGAGCGCGCCACGAAGGAAGGCGACTTCAAGGAGGAGATCGTGCCCATCGAGATCCCACAGAAGAAGGGCAAACCGCCTGTCATCTTCGACAAGGATGAGCACTTCATGCCGGGCCTCACGATGGAGAAGCTCGCCGCACTGCCCGCGGCCTTCCTGCCCAAAATCGGCAAGGTGACGGCCGGCAATGCCTCGGGCATCAACGACGGCGCGGCGGCTATGATCATCATGTCCGCCGAAAAGGCAAAAGAGCTTGGATTGAAGCCCATTGCGAAGTTCAAGGCCGTGGGTTACGGCGGCTGCCATCCCTCGATCATGGGCATGAGCCCGGCACCGGCCGTGCGCGATCTCATGAAGCGCTCGGGGTACAAGCTCGCCGACTTCCAGCTTATCGAGCTCAACGAGGCCTTTGCGGCCCAGTACGCGGGCTGTGAAAAGGAGCTGGGCCTTAACCGGGAGATCACCAACGTGAATGGATCCGGCTGCGGTCTGGGACACCCGGTGGGGGCGACAGGCTGCCGGATCATGGTGACGCTCATTCACGCGATGAAGAAGCGTGGAAAGACGCTCGGGCTCGCCACCCTCTGCGGGGGAGGCGGCGTGTCCATGGCAACGGCCCTGGAGATGATCTGAAATCCCCGGCCCGGCGCGCGGGAATCTCGGACAGGATCAAAACGGTGATTCCGCACGGCCCGACCCCAGGGGACCGGGCCGTGCAGCAGTCCATAGAAAAAGGGGAGGAAAACTATGAGCCTGATGGATCAGTACAAGAAGAAACTCGTAACCGCTGAACAGGCTGCCCGCGTCGTAAAGTCGGGCGACTTCGTGGAGTACGGCTCCTTCCTGGGAATGGTCCGGGCCTGCGACAAGGCCCTGGCCGCACGAAAGAGCGAGCTGAAGGATGTCATCGTCCGAAGCTGCGTCACGGCCTACGTGCCGGAAGTGCTGCTGGCCGACCCCAAGGGCGAGACCTTTACCTGGATGAGCTGGCACTTCTCGGGGGCCGACCGGAAGTTTGCCGACAAGGGCGTCCCCATGTACTACACGCCCATCAAGTACAGCGAGGTCCCCCGTTACGCCCGATCCGAGGGACCCGACATCGACGTCTTCATGCTCCAGGTCACTCCCATGGACAAGAACGGCTACTTCAACTTCGGCCCGCAGTGCTCCATGTCCCAGGCGCTCTGCGAGCGGGCGAAAATCGTCATCGTGGAGGTCAACAAGAATCAGCCCCGTTGCCTCGGCGGATACGAGGAAGTCATACACGTGAGTGAAGTGGATTACATCGTCGAAGGAGAGAATCCGCCGCTCACACAGATCCCGGCGCCGCCCATTTCGGAGGTGGACAGGAAGGTGGCTTGGTACATCGTCGAGGAGATGAAGGACGGCAGCTGCATCCAGTTGGGCATCGGTGGCATGCCGAATGCCGTGGGGATGATGCTTGCCGAGTCGGACCTCAAGGACCTGGGCTGCCACACGGAGATGCTCGTCGATGCCTACGTCCACATGTTCAATGCCGGCAAACTCACGGGCAAGAGGAAACAGCTCGACCCCGGCAAGCTCGTCTACACCTTTGCCCTGGGGACGCAGATCCTCTATGACTTCATCGACGACAACCCGCGGTGCGCCACGTACCCGGTCAATTATACCAACACCCCCAAGATCGCGTCCATGAACGACAACCTGATCACGATCAACAACGCCATCGAGGTGGACCTCTACGGGCAGATCTGCTCCGAGTCCTCGGGCTTCAGGCAGATCACGGGGACGGGCGGCCAGCTCGACTTCCTTCTGGCCGGATACGAGTCGAAGGGAGGAAAGGCCATCCTCTGCCTGCCCTCGAGCTACAAGGACAAGGAGGGCAAGGTCCGCTCGAGGATCGTGCCCTACCTGCCGCCCGGCGGGATCGTGACGTCCACCCGATCGATCGCCCACATCATCGTCACCGAGTACGGGAAGTTCAACCTGAAGGGATGGGACACATGGCGGCGGGCCGAGGGGCTCATCAACATCGCCCACCCCGACACCCGTGAGGAGCTCATCAAGGCGGCAGAGGCCCAGGGCATCTGGCGCAACAGCAACAAGCGCGGATAACTCAGACCAACCACGGGGCGAGCGGGAAGCAGCAAGACGACCGTCCCGCCCGTCCTTTCAGAAAGGAGCAAAGAGATGAATTTTGAACTGTCCGAAGAACTGAAAATGTTGAGGGAAATGACCTACAAGTTTGCCGTGGCGGAGTTCACCCCCCACATCCGGGAGTGCGACGAGCACGAGAAGTACACCCCCGAGATCCGCAAGAAGGCCGCCGAAAACGGCCTCGTCGGGGCCTGGATCCCCGAGCAGTATGGCGGATCCGGCGCGGGCTTTCTGGGCAACGCCATTATCACCGAGGAGCTCTCGCGGGTGGACATGGGGATCGGACTCAACGTGGTTGCCGCCCCCTTCGGATGCGAGGCCATCTTCCAGAACGGTACGGAGGAGCAGAAGCAGAAGTACCTGCCCCCCGTTTGCAAGGGCGACTGGGTCGCGGCCGGCGCCTACACGGAGCCCAACGCCGGCACCGACGTGGCGGGGTACAAGACGCGCGCCGTCCGGGACGGCAATGACTTCGTCATCAACGGCAACAAGATGTTCATCACCAACGGCACCGTCTGCGACTTCATGGTCGTACAGGCCATCACCAAGCCCGAAGAGAAGAAGCACAACAGCTTCAGCATGATCCTCGTCGATGCTAAGACGAAGGGCATCACACGCAACAAGCTCAAGGGCAAGATGGGCATCCGCTCGAGCGACACCGCCGAGATCTCCTTCGAGGACGTGCGGGTCCCGCAGGCAAACCTTCTGGGCAAGGAGGGCCGAGGCTTCTACCAGCTCATGCACTTTTTCGACACGACGCGCTCCATGATCGCCGCGCAGGCCCTGGGTCTCTCGGTTGCCTGTCTTGACGCGAGCGTCAAGTACTGCAAGGAGCGCACGGCCTTCGGCGCGCCGCTGGGCTCCTACCAGCTCACGCAGAAGAAACTCGCCGAGATGGCGATCCAGATCGAGGCGCTGCGGACCCTGACCTACCGGGCAGCCTGGACCTTCGACATCGGCAAGCCCGACTATACCCTGTCCGCCATGGCAAAGTTCCTGGGCGGCCATACGGCCGTCTTCTGCGCCAACTACGCCGTCGAGCTCCACGGGGGCTACGGCTATATGGACGAGTACGTTGTCCAGAAGTACTACCGCGACGCCAAGATCCTCGAGCTCTACGAGGGGACGAAGGAAGCGGAGATCATGACGATCGGCCGCGTGCTGCAGTCGAAATAACGTCACGTTTCACCGAAAGAAGAGAAGGCAGGGCTACGCGCCCTGCCTTCTTGTTTGCGGGACAGATCAACCTATTTCGCAAATACGTTCTTCAGCAGCTCCGTCGTCCTGGCGGCGGGGTTGGTGCGGATCTTTGCCTCTTCCTGCCCCACCAGGGTAAAGAGGCCATCGAGGGATTTGTTCGTCACGTAGTTATCCAGGTCGAGGGAGTCGATCTTCGCAAAGGGCATGATGGACAGATACCGGTCCGTCATGGCCTTGTAGGACTTCGTCACCCCCACCTCGTTCATGCTCTTCGAAATGTCGGGCTTAAAGGCGTTGAAAAGTTGTGTCGAGGTTTTTGACTTGAAGTATTCCGTCGCAGCCGTGTTCCCGCCGCTGAGGATCTTCTGCGCATCGTCGATGGACATCGACTGGATCGCGCCCGCGAAGATGTCCGCCGCCTTCGGCGCGGCCTTCTCCGCGGCCCGGTTCATGCTGAGAATGAAGGCGTCCACCTCCTTCTGGTAGCCTGCCATCCGCAGAGCATCCCCGACGCGGCGGATGTTTTCCGGCAGGAGGATCTTCACCGTCTCATTGCCGAAGTAACCGTCCTTTTTCGACAGCAGGCCGACGGCGTTCTTTGTCCCAACGGAGAGAGCTTCCTTCAGGCCCGAGGCGACCGTCCCGGAATCCTGCGCCGGGCCGCCCGTGGGAATGGCCGGCAGGGACTTAAGAAGATCCGTCATGTCAGCCGCGTGCACCACAGGCGCAACCATCAAAAGGAATAACATGATTACAAGGACTTTTTTTGTCATTGGACTTCCTCCTTCTTCTCTCCCTCATCCCGCCCTTACGCCAGTCCCGGTCGACCCCGGGCGTTTCCGCTCATCGATCCGCCATTGCCGTAATTTGCGCTTTAGGGTATCGTATATCTGCTTTGAACGCCATTACAGGATAAAATTATCATGAGCCCCGTATCCTCGAAAAGAAAAAACCTGCAGGACCTTCTCTTCTCACAGGGGATCCCGCCGTTGTGGTGCCCCTCGCTCACGCACTTTGATGCCAGCCGCCGCATCGACCTTCAACGGATGGAGGCTCACCTGAGATGGATGATGCCCCACGTGAAGGGCTATCTCGTCCCCGGCTCAACGGGAGACGGGTGGGACCTCGATGACACCGAGACGGAAACGGTTGTCCGGTTTGCCGTCGACATGGCCCGAAAGCGGGGGGTGTCACTCCTGCTGGGTGCTCTCCGAAAAAGTACGGCTGATGTGAAGGACAGCATCGAGAAGTTTCTCGACATTCTGCGCGCACTGACCGGCAAGGCCGATCCCCTCGCATCGCTCGTTGCAGCGGGGGTCAGCGGGTTCACTGTCTGCCCTCCGGCCGGCAAGGATCTCGACCAGGCAACCATTGGCGCGGCCCTGGAAATCATCCTGGACAAAGGCCTTCCCGTGGCCCTTTACCAGCTTCCCCAGGTCACCGGCAATGAGGCGACGCCGGAGACGTTCGCGAGGCTTGTCGATCGATACCCAAATCTCATTCTCTTCAAGGATTCGAGCGGCGCGGACGGGATAGCACTGTCCGGCGTCGATGCACGTGGCGTGTTTCTCGTGAGGGGCGCCGAGGGAGGCTATGCCAAGTGGCTGAAGGAGGGCGGCGGGACCTATGACGGATTTCTGCTGAGCACTGCCAACAGCTTTCCGGCCGTGTTGCGGGCTGTCGTCAACGGGATACGCGAGGGGAGGCTCGATGAGGCAACGAGGCTCTCCACGGCGCTTTCCGGCGCCGTGGCCGAGGTTTTCGCTCTGGTCGGAGAAATTCCCTGCGGGAACGCCTTTACCAATGCCAACAAAGCCATCGAACACTTCATGGCCTTCGGTCCCGGGGCAGCTGAGCGGCAAGGCCCCATGCTCCACGGCGGGATTCGCATCCCCACGGGCATTCTCTCCGCCACAAACGACATCCTGCATCGTTATGGCCTGATGCCTCAAAAGGGGTACCTGGAATAGAAGAATGAAACGAAAAGTCCGAAGGGCTGAACCATCGCAATGCCGAGCACGGTGGATTCAACAACGAAAAGGGGGTGAACATGACCAAGACGAAAATGATGACGAGAGAACTCCTTCTACTTGCCGCAGCAGTGACCATCCTGTCCTGCGCCTCCCCCGCTATGCAGATGGGGGACAACTGGAGGAACTCAGCCTATACGGGACCCGCCTACAAGAAGATTATGGTCGTCGCCATGACGAAGCAGAATGACCTGAGGCAGCCGATAGAGGATGAGTTCGCCAAGCAACTGAGATCACGGGGCGTAGAAGCGACCACCTGCCACGAATGCATCCCCGACCCTGAAAAAGTGACACGGGAGGAGTTGGTGAAGGTGAGCCAGGGGATGGGTGTAGACGCATACCTCATTGTGCGTGCCATGGGGACGGGTATCGACATCCAAACCACACGATCCCAAAGCCCTTCTCCCGTGGCGGCCTCCACCGGCGGGGATTCGATGATGAACATGCAATGGTTCGGCCCCGAGCCGTCGATGACCAAGCGAAGTCAAGTCGTAACCCTCGAATCGAGGCTCTACGATGGCAAGAGCGCAGAGATCGTCTGGCGATCCACCGTGGATGCAGTCAATCCCTCCCCCAGTGAAGGCCAGATCTCCAAGTTTGTCAGCCTGGAAGTGAGGGCCCTCGGCGACAAGAAACTCATTCCATAACGTTCCGAGCGAATGGTTCCATCGATTGGACCACCCGTACAAGGATGTCCATGGACGCAAAGGACGTGCGTGAGCAGAGAATCGAAGAGGAGACGATGAAATACATCGCAAAGATCCTCACCGCCGTATTGTGCGCAGTATTTTTCGCCTGTGCGGGGCCGGCGGCTCTCGACCCGTCCAGGGTCCCGCCAACAGTTGCTCGCGTGGATCTGCCCCGCTACCAGGGGACCTGGTACGAAATCGCCCGGCTTCCGATGTGGTTCCAGAGAAACTGCCTGCGCTCTCAGGCGACTTATGAGATCCTCGAAACGAGCGAGGTCTCCGTGCTCAATGAGTGCGACACCGCCTCAGGCAGCAAGGAATCCATTCGCGGCAGGGCCCGGGTGGTGGACGCCAGAACCAACGCCAAGCTCGAGGTCATCTTTGACAGCTGGTTTTCGGTCTTTATTCCCTCCCAGCCCCTGGGGAATTACTGGATCCTTTACCTCGATGATGAATACCGGACGGTGATTGTCGGAACGCCGGACCGGAAAGACCTCTGGATCATGGCGAGAACACCGGTAATCGACGAGGCCCGTTATGCTGAACTGGTGGGAACCGCCCGCGGCCTGGGCTTTGAAACGGAGAAACTTGTCCGGAGACAGAACAAGTAACCGGGAAAAAGATTCCGGATTCCCGCCGCAATACGGTGGCCCTGTAGTCTGCAATGAAAATCACACCCTACAAGGACATCTACGACCCGTCGTTGCTCGAGCCCGTGCCGAGGGCATTGAACCGGAGGGAACTCGGGATTGAGGGCCGCCTTCCTTTCCGCGGGGTCGACCTTTGGACGGCCTACGAACTTTCCTGGCTCGACGGGAAGGGCAAGCCCTGGGTGGCCATGGCCGCCTTTTCCATTCCCGTCGATTCGCCAAACCTCATCGAATCGAAGTCCTTCAAGCTCTATCTCAATTCCCTCAACCAGACCCCTGTTGCCTCACCGGAGGCCCTGCGCGACATCCTGGTCAAAGATCTCGGCCGCGCCTGCGGCGCGCCGGTCGAAGTGGACATCGTGCTGCCCGGAGATTTCGGAGATGAGCAACTCGAAGAGCTAGACGGGGAGATCATCGACGGAATGGACGTGGAGATGCGGGACTACCGGCCCAATCCGGGGCTTCTTTCGGCAGGGGTACCCCTCGTCGAGGAGACGCTCGTCTCGAACCTGTTGAAAACGAACTGCCCCCTTACGGGCCAGCCCGACTGGGCAAGCATCCAGGTCCGCTACGAAGGGCGCCGGATTGATCGCGCGGGCCTGCTGAGATACCTCGTGTCGTTCCGGCAACACACCGGGTTCCACGAAGACTGCACCGAGCGCATCTTTATGGATCTTCTGCACAGGTGCCGACCCAAGGGACTCACGGTGTACGCACGCTTCACGCGCCGGGGCGGCATCGACATCAACCCCTTTCGCACGAACCGCGGAGATGCGCCTCCTCCGAACCGAAGGACGGCCAGGCAATAGGAAGGGACGAGGGACAAAGGTGTAGGTTGGCCGCCTTGCGGCCGGTATCAGGCATCCGGATTCCGGAATCCCGAGACCCGATATCTTCTAGAAAGCGTTGACCTCTCGGGATCGAGAAGCTATAAATACAGGTCATCCATTCGACATTGAAAGGCATCCCCATGAAGAAGCTCGTTCTGATCCGGCACGGCGAAAGCACCTGGAACAAGGAAAACCGATTCACCGGCTGGACAGACGTGGATCTCTCCGAGAAGGGCGCTGAGGAAGCCCTCCAGGGGGGCCGGATCCTCGCGAAGGAAGGATACGTCTTTGACATCGCCTTCACTTCGGTGCTCAGGCGGGCCATTAAGACCCTCTGGATCGTCCTGGAGGAGATGGACCTCATGTGGATCCCCGTCCGGCACAGTTGGCGGCTCAATGAGCGCCACTACGGGGCCCTGCAGGGGCTCAACAAGAAGGAAACCGCAGACAGGCACGGGATGGAACAAGTCCATATCTGGCGCCGAAGTTATGACATCCGCCCCCCTGCCCTCACCCCCGACGACCCGCGCTACGACGGC
>DATJPI010000223.1:0-7372 GCA_035506495.1 Syntrophales bacterium | reverse complement strand
GGCGCGCGGGATCGGCCCCTGAGTCGCCGCTCTGTTTCCTTACCGCTGCTCCTAGTATTCGCCAACGTCGATTTCCTTCTCCTGATCGATCTGATGCAGGCGGCGGGCGTAACCCTCGAGGATGTCCTTCCTCTGATCCTGCCTCAGCCTCACAGGCGCAAAAATAATGTGGGGCGCCAGCACATCGAATCCGACAAAACGAAGCATTCCCCGATGAACAGGGCGAAGAACGGCGTGGATGTCACCGTTGAATCCACCTTTTGCATAGGCCTCGGCCGGACCGCCCGTCGTCAGCGACAGCATGGCCCGCTTGCCCTTGCATACGCCGTTTTCATAAAGACGGCCGCCGCCGTAAATCCTTCCCATTGCAAAAACCCGGTCCACCCATCCTTTCAGGATGGCAGGAAGCCCGAACCACCAGAGGGGATGCTGCCACAGCATGAGATCGCACCACTCGATTTTGCGGATTTCCTGCTCGATGTCCGAGGAAAAGCCTCCCGCTTCGGTGGCGTGCATGTCCTCAATCTGGGGCTTGAAATAATCAGAGTCCTTAACGGTGGTGTAGTTCTTCCGGCTGACGACGGGATTGAAGCCCATGGCGTAGAGATCGGAGACCTGGACCTCATGTCCGGCTTGGCGGAATGCTTCCTGTGCGGTCCTGAAAAGCGCACCGTTGAAACTCTTCGGCTCGGGGTGTGCATAAACGATAAACACCTTCATGGGGCGCCTCCATTTGGTCTGTCTGGTCTATCCGGTTTATTCCGTCTGTTTTGTCCGGTCTAGTCGTTTCTCTCGGGGGGATCGCAGGGGTCTTCGCCGTTGCGAGCAACGAGGCGGGGCCGGAAACGCTTCCATTCATAACGCTCGGCCAGGTACGGCAGGGCAAAGAGAATCACAACGATCACAATCCCCAGAGCGACGGCTGCCGTCGTGCCGATCTTCAGGACGGATCCGAAGGAGTGATAGATGAAGGTCATGGGGATCGACCCCAGAAGCGTCGCCAGAGCGAAGTGGCGCAGTTTCATTCTCGTGAGGCCCGCGCCGTAGCTCACGACATCGAAGGAGATCAGGGGCAGGAGCCGCGAGAAAAAGATGATTTTGATCAGCAGCCCCTCGGAACATTCGCAGCAGATGACGACCTGCCGGCCCACCAGCGACTCGATGAACTCCCTGCCCAGGAACCGGGCGATGACGAAGGCGACCATCGCTCCCGCCATGGAGCCTGCGACGGCGTAGACGGTGCCCAGGATGGGACCAAAGAGCGCGCCGGCGACCACGAAAAGGGGCGGCCCCGGGATTGGGATGAGAACAGCCGTGGCCGCCATGATGACCATATAGGTGACCGGCGCCATGGGCCCGATATCTTCGAGAAGACTTTCGAGCCTCGCAGGCTCGAAAAAGGTAGCCAAATGCCAATGGGTCCAGGCATAGAACAGAAACAGGATGAATGACAGGGCCACCGCAGCCTTCAAGATCACGGTACGTTTCATGCGTTAAGGTTAGCAGACGGGACGCCTGGAATACAAGGGACTTTCTTCCTTGCGGCTTGAGGCGGGTGGCTTTTCTTCGCCTGAGTCAAACGCTTCTACTGAAGTCAATGAATCCCTTGTTGACGTCGGTGCTCATGAGTTTCACGCGCAGGCGATCGCCCACGTCGAGCCCGGCAAATCCCTCAACGAGCCTTCCCTCGACAGGCTGGCCTTCGATGCGCACCCAGGTTCCCTTGGGGGCAGCACCGGTTACGATGGCGTCGAAGGACTCGCCGATGCGGTTCTCCAGCATTAGCGCGAAGGCGGCCTTGCGGACGAGGCGCTCAACCTTGTTGGCGTCATCCTCCTTCAGCGTGCAGTGGCGGGCGAGCGCAACCAGATCCTCGTTACTGTAGGGAGCGGGCAGGCCATCGATCGCGGCCTTCACGAGGCGCTGGGTGACAAGATCGGGATAGCGCCGGTTGGGGGCCGTGGAATGAGTGTAGTCCTTCACGGCAAGACCAAAGTGCCCCGGAGCTTCCTTCCCGGGAAAATCGGCCATGTACTCACCCGAACCGATGAGCTTGATGACGGTCTGGGAAAGATCGTGGAAGCGCTCCGGGTCTTGGGCCCTCTGTGCCGTGAGAAACGCCTCGAGGGCCTTCGAGTCGGGCACCTCCGGAAGCGTCCAGCCCCGCTCCGAAGCCACGCCGACAATCCGGTCCCAACGCTTGGGAACCTGGACGACACGCCGGATCGACGGAATCTTCCTGGATTCGAGATAGCGGGCGACGACACCGTTTGCCGCGATCATGAAGTTCTCGATCAGATCCCTGGCCCGGTTTTTCCGCTCGATACGGTACGACTTTACCTCGTCGCCTTCGAAAACGGGGTTTGCCTCCACTGTTTCCAGGTTGAGGGCGCCCTGGGCTTCCCGCTGCGTCCGGAGCATCTGGGCCAGGCGATCCTGGATGCGAAGATTTCCATCAAGACCTTTAACGGCTCGCACGGGCCCGGGTGCGGACCCCGCGCCGTCGAGCCATGCTGCAACACTGTTGTATGCGAGCTTTGCCCGGTTGCGGACCAGGGCCCGGTAGACATCGGAGCCGTCGAGGATTCCATCGGCGCCCACCGTCAGCTCGACGACGATCGACGCCCGGTCCTCACCGTCGTTGAGCGAAGTCAGGCCCGTGGAAAGCGTTTCGGGAAGCATGGGAAAGATCTGCGCGGCGGTGTAAATGGTGGTCGTGTTGTGGCAGGCGTGATCGTCGATGGCCCTGCCCTTCGGAACCATGGTGTCCACGTCGGCGATGGCGACGAAGATCGTCGCTGCGCCGTGTTCGCCCTCGCGGGCAACGGTGAGTTGGTCGAGGTCTCGCGACTCGTCGTTATCGATGGAGCACCAGGGGAGATCCCGCAGGTCGCGCAGCCCCTTCTGAACGGGGACGGGCCTCAGCGCGGCAATTTCGTCTCTGACCTGCGGGGTGAAGTCGGGCAGGAAACCCCGATCGATCATCGCGCAGCGGGCGACCCGCCTCAGGATCTGCAGGTGGTTGGCGGATCTTTTGGGGTCCATTTCGTTCATTTCGTTTGTTCGTTAGTTTCGTATATTCCGTCATTGCGAGGAGCAGTGCGACGAAGCAATCTCAGAAACATATCCTAAACGCAGATTGCCACTTTCTTCACTCAGGAGAGCTCCCTACCTTCTTCGGGCTTAAGACCGAGCCCTTTGGCGGGTACGCCAGCGTTCCGTCGAGCTGCGATACCGTCGCAGATCTGTGATCCGGGAAGGGTAGCTCGCCCTGATCCCTCCAGCGGCCTACGGATTCGACGGCCTCGCGACCCTTCTGCGCATCAAGGCCCCCATCTTTTGCCATGTAGATAGTCCGCGAGGGGAACGCGAATCCGCTTCCGCTCGCCTCGATGAGGTCCATGATCCGCAGCAGGAGATCTTCTTGGACGGCAAGAAAGGCCTCATTGACCGTTTCGAGCACATAGGCAAAGATCTCCACGTCGAGCGACGATTGCCCGATGCCGATAAAGCGGGTGCGAGCCGTCGCGGAATCCACCCGAGGGTGCTGGTATAGAAGCTCGCGGATCTGAGCCAGGACGTATCGGAGCTGGTCCGCCGTCGTCTCATAGCGCAGATTCAGGGTGTGGCGGAAGAGGAACCGGTCGCGCATGTCGAAGTTTTCGATGCCGATCGTCGAGAGCTGGCCGTTGGGGATAGAGACGATTGTACGGTTCAGTGTCCGGATCAGGGTGGACCGAAGTCCGATGTGCTCGACGTTCCCACGGTACTCGCCAGCTTTACAGAAATCACCCAGGCGGATGGGCTTGTCCCAGACGAGGAAGAGCCCGCCTAGGAAGTTCTCGATCGTTTTCTGGGCGGCAAAGGCTACGGCGATGCCGCCGACGCCGAGGCCGGCCACTACGGCCGTGAGGTTGATGCCGGCAAAGTAGTAGAAGATCACCACGAGCCCCACAACAATAGCCAGGGCCTTCAGCAGCGTCGCCGAAAGGCGGATGACGGCATTGGCGGCCTCGGGCCTCCGCTTCTCGATGATCTCTGCGCCGATGTTGATCATATGCATGGCGAGCCACGTCAGGCCAATGACTGCCATCGTCGAGGCTACGAAGACCCAGAACAGCTGTGCAAGCAACGAAAAGGCGCCCCGGGAAAACAAATACACTACCGCCGCAGCCACAATCAGCCGAAGGGGTCTCTTGATCTGACGGAGTTTCTGCAGGAGTTGCTCGTCGGCATGGCGCCGGAGCGGTTCACGCACCAGGGCCATGAACAGCGCCGTGAGCAGCCATCCGATCAGAAACGCAAAGGGGAGCACCAGGATGGCAATGAACCATCGGTATATCGGGAGGCCGGCCACCTTGGTTTCCGTGAGGATCGGCGGCAACTTTTGCTCGAGCCAGGGGATGTCGATCTCCTCGTAGATCTGTGGCACGGATTTCAGGGTCTCTGATGAGAAGAGCCAGATCGGGGGGTTGTTCTCCTTCTGAACGCGCTCGAGCAGGATCTTGTATTCCCCTCGTTTCGTCTTGACGACATAAACGCTCTCACGGTTGACAGGCAGGCCATCCTGAAGGTTTCCCTCTGGTTTGCTGCTGAGAGTGGGGGGGGCGGCCGACAGCGTCTGGTCAAAGATGTAGTTCAGCTCGATGGCAAGCTGCTGGGCGCGCTTTCCCGTCTGCCGTGTGTCGAGGAATTCGACAGCCCGCTCGTAGTCTTCGCGCTGCATGGCCTTCAGAAAGCCGACGACGGTACCCTGAGGCGTGCTTCGACCCAGCGGGTCGTCGTAGGTCGCCTCGGGCTGCATGGATCCTTTCGGCACAGCGGCGGGTGTCGACTTTTCGGCAGACGGGGCGGACGACGCAAACCACAGAACCGCCAGCGACACCAGAAAAAGACTCTTTGCGCACCGTTTTATCCTCATGACTTCATCATTCCTCCTTCATTTTTTTCCTGCACGATGAATAGTGCGGCAACAGGGGGGGAAAGGACCCAGAGAACTGCCCGGGGCGTCGTGCTGCAAGGTGTAAATCCCTGATCGTGCGAGATCCTTCCTTCGGATGCCTAGCGGATTTTCTCATTCACCTGTTCGAGCTCCGCGATCACCTGGGCGCCCAGAAGAACGATGAGGGCAACGGCCTCAACGCCGAGCAGGAAGACGACCACCGAGGCGAAGGAACCGTAAATCAGGTTCACAAAGGTGTAGGTCCTGTAGTACCAGACGATGATGCGTCGCGTGATTTCCCACAGTATTGTGGCAGCAAGACCCCCCACCAGCGCGTGCCGGAACGTCGTGGGCCCCACGGGCAGGACGAGGTAGAATGCGGTGATCAGGAGCACCTCCGCGACGAGCCCCAGCGCGTAGACGGCTATGCCAAAGACGATCCCCAAACCGAGTTTGCGCCCGAACACGACCAGTTTCGTCGTTTCCAGCGGCTCCAGTGCGCCGACGATGACCGAAAGGGTCAGAACGCCCAGCGTGATGAGCAGGATGAACAGGTAAGGAATGACGCTCGAGACCAGAAAATGACGGCGCCGGGCCCTCACGCGGTGGAAGATGAAGGAAATGGCGTTTTCGAGCACCGAAAAAGCAATGGAGCTGAAGAAAAGCAGGATCAGGATGCCCACGGTGCCGATCAGGCCGCGGTACTGGATAAACACCCGGACCTGCTCGGTCAGGGCCGCCGCATAGCCGGGTACGGCAAGTTCAAGGAAGGTCGACATGGTCGCGATCAGCTGTTCCGGGTCCACGACGTGTGAAAGTACGATAAGAATCAGGATCAACATGGGAATGATCGACAGCAGGGTATAGAAGGCGACGGCGCCGGCCAGAAGCACACCTTGGTTCTGCCTGAAACGACCCAGAACGCGAAGGAGAAATCTCGCGAGACGGCAGAATGTCGCTGATGCCTCGTGACGTTTTACCATTGTCCAACCTGAAACGGCAAAATAAGCCCCCGGCCTGTCGCCTTACCCTGCAGGGCCAGCGGTTGAAAGCAGCAGAATCATAAGTGATCAAGGATAAAGGTTCAAGGACAAAGGAAAAAGGCAGAAAGATCATTCAGGAAGGAACCTTTCGCCTTTCGCCTTTACCCTTTGGCCTTTAACCTTCCTCGTCTCAGTGCAGCACGAGAGGGAAGTCCATGCCCGAGCCCCAGCTCACGGGGTACTGGGCCTGGCCCCGGTGCTTCTCCGTGAGCTCCGGGAGCTTCTCCTTCACGT
Source organism: Syntrophales bacterium (assembly GCA_035506495.1). Lineage (GTDB taxonomy): Bacteria > Desulfobacterota > Syntrophia > Syntrophales > UBA2192 > UBA2192. The sequence continues at coordinate 1,153 of DATJPI010000223.1, read as the reverse complement.
AGTGGATAAGCCCCTCCACCGTCACTTTCTTCTCGCTCCCCTTGCCCTTCAGCCCCTCGAGCAGCGTGTAAGTAAAAACGCCGTGGCCCAGGGCCTTGATCTCGGCGGCGTACTGCTGGTCCGTCGAGGCGGAGACGATGTACGTCCCCGTGGAGCGGGCGAGCTGGACGAGGGCCTTGCGGGCCTCGGTGCTGCGCATGGCGAGAATCAGCTTGCCCGACTTGCATGCGTCGATCATCACGAAAACCTTCTGAGCCTTGCACTGTTTGATGGCCTCGCTGATCGCACCGTTGGAGATGCCGCCCTTTATCAGCTCCTGTTCGATCTCCGGAGAAACCACGTCGTGGGGGATAAAATACCACTCCTCGCCCACCGTATCCCCGTGCCCGGCAAGATAGATCAGCAGCGTGTCTTGCGGCTGCGCCTTCTTTCCCACCTCGCTGAAAAGGTTTTTAATATTCTGCCCCGTTGCCTGCTCGCTAATCAGTGAATAGACAAAGACGTTCTTAAAAAGCTTCTTCACGTCCCCGGTCTGAAAGAAAGTCAGGATCCCCTTCGCGTCGGTCTCGGCGTAGGTGAGGTTCAGCGCCGCATTCTTGTAGCGGTTGATCCCAATGACGACAAGGTGCAGATCGGATTCTTTTTCCGCCCCCCGTAAGGCGACCGTGATCTCCATCGGGCTGCCCTCAATGCGGTCGCGGCTGAAGGCGGTGGCCCTGAACTGGTTTGTCCCCTCAATGAGCTTCACCCGGTAGAGGTGCTCCTGGGTGCTGCCCTCCTTCTTGACCTGTGTGCCGGAGTCGCGCGGAAGGATCTTGCCGTTCTGGTAGAGCAGGACCTCGTCTATGCCGCCGCCCATGTCCTCGACAACGATCTTCACCTGCAGCTCATCGCTTTCGAACTGCTTGCCCGGCAGCGGCGACACGATGGCCACCTCCGGAGGCGGTTTGATCCCGGCTTCGAGATTCGGGGCCGCCTTTTCACCCAGTGAGGCAACGACGGCCGTGTCGGCCTCGACATCCTTGATCACCCGCGCCATGACCTCGGGACGGTAGAACCGCTCGAAGAAACGCGAGACGGGATAAAAGCTGGCCTCCCTGTCAAGCCCGTTGTTGACGTGCCAGCCGATGAGATCATCGCCTCCCTCGCTGGC
>DATJPI010000222.1:0-3097 GCA_035506495.1 Syntrophales bacterium | reverse complement strand
GAGAGGCGGGGTTCGCTCGGCGTAAATGATTCGAGGATCTCGAGCCCTCTGACGAGGGAATTCACATGTTTCGGTTGAGCCATTGATCGTTCCATTCAGTGGAATGACATGTTGCGATGTGAAATAACTTTTCCCGGAAATTCTGTCAAGCAAAGGTTTGTCCGGAAGACAAACAGTGATTGAGTAATTGGTTGATTAAGTAATTGAGGATTTCTAATTACCTAATTACTGATTCCTCAGTTACTAATCCTTATGCAAATTCATCTACTTCCACACCTGTCCGATATAGTATAAAATGATTCATCCCGAATGACGGAGTCAAACCGATGGCCATTCACGAACTGGCTGGCAAGCCGGCGCCGAAGTCCATTCTCGTAAACATCCCCCGACTGGTCACGGCCTACTACACGGACCATCCCGATGCGAACTGCCCTGCGGAGAGAGTGTCCTTCGGCACCTCGGGCCACAGAGGTTCCTCTTTCATGAAGAGCTTCAACGAGGACCATATCCTGGCCATTAGCCAGGCTATCTGCGACTACCGGACCTTGCGCGGCACCAGCGGGCCTCTTTTCGTGGGAATGGACACGCATGCCCTTTCTGAACCCAGCTTCGCCACGACCCTGGAGGTTCTTGCGGCAAACAGCGTTGACGTCATGGTCCAGGCCGGCCGCGGATACACCCCCACGCCCGTCATCTCCCACGCCATCCTGACATACAACCGGGGCAGGCAGTCGGGCCTCGCAGACGGAATCGTCATCACCCCTTCTCATAACCCGCCCGGGGATGGAGGCTTCAAGTACAATCCTCCCGAGGGAGGACCGGCCGATATCGAGGCGACAACATGGATCGAGACCCGGGCCAACGAGTACCTTCGCATGAAGTTGAAGGGGCTCAAGAGAGTCGGTTTCGCTCGGGCCCTGAAGGCCGCCACCACACACGAACACGATTACATCCGCCCCTACGTGGAAGACCTCACGCATGTCCTGGACATGGAAGCGATCCGTGCTTCGGGCATCCGCATCGCCGTCGATCCCATGGGGGGCTCTTCCCTTCCCTTCTGGAACCCTGTGGCAAAGCGCTACGGCATCAACCTGGACGTGGTCAACCGTGACGTGGACCCCGCCTTCGGATTCATGACCGTGGACAAGGACGGGAACATCCGGATGGACTGCTCATCGCCTTACGCGATGGCCCGCCTTATCGGCCTCAGGGACCGATATGACATCGCCTTCGGCAACGACCCCGACAGCGACCGGCACGGCATCGTCACGCGGAGCGCCGGGCTCATGAACCCCAATCACTACCTGGCCGTCGCCATCGGGTACCTTTTCCAGAACAGGCCCGGGTGGCGACGTGACGCCGCCGTCGGCAAAACGCTCGTCTCGAGCAGCCTGATCGACCGCGTCGCGGCACACCTCGGCAGGAAACTCACGGAAGTGCCCGTAGGGTTCAAGTGGTTCGTCGACGGTCTCCTTGACGGCTCCTGCGGGTTCGGCGGTGAGGAGAGCGCGGGGGCATCCTTTCTGCGCATGGACGGTACGGTCTGGACGACGGACAAGGACGGATTGATCATGGGGCTCCTGGCCGCTGAGATCACCGCGAAAACAGGCAAAGACCCCGGAGAGCACTATGCGGATTTAGCCGCCAGATTCGGAAACCCCCTGTACGAGCGTATGGATGTGCCGGCTTCAAGCGAGCAGAAGTTGGTGCTCGAGAAGCTATCGCCCGAGCGGATCGGCGCATCGGAACTGGCAGGCGAAACCATCACAGCGATGTTCACCGAAGCGCCCGGCAACGGCATGCCCATCGGCGGGTTGAAGGTGGTCACCCGCGACGGCTGGTTTGCCGCCAGGCCCTCGGGAACGGAAAACATATACAAGGTCTACACGGAAAGCTTCAAGGACCGGGCACATCTAGCGCGAATCCAGGAAGAGGCGCGAGCGATTATCGCCGATGTATTCCGTAAAGCAGGAGTTTAGGTGCAAGGTGTCAGGTATCAGGTTACAGGTGTAGAAAGGAATACTGTTACCTGTTACCTGTTACCTGTTACCTGTTACCTGTTACCTGAAAAAAAGAGGCCCCGGATTCGGGGCCTCTTTTTTTCGACAGCCTTAGCCTTCGGCTCCACGCCTCCGGCCTCGGGCTCAATTTACGGCTGCATCACAAAGAACATGGCATTGCGGTTCTTGGCCCAGCAGGCCTCGTTGTGCTCCGTGCACACCGGCTTTTCTTCGCCGTAGCTCACCGTCTTGATCCGTTTTTTATCGACACCCGCTGCCGTCAGGGCCTTGGCGGCCGCATCGGCTCTTCTCTGGCCCAGGGCCATGTTGTACTCGTTAGTGCCGCGCTCGTCGCAGTTGCCTGTGATCAGGACATTGTTCGCCTTGTTCGAGTTGAAGTAATCCGCATTCTTCTTCACGACATCTTTGAACTCCGGCTTCACATTGTACTTGTCGTAATCGAAGTAGATCGTGTCGATCTGGGCGATCGCCCCGGGGGGAAGCGCAGCGGCACCAGGACCGGCCACGGCACCCACCACAGGACCGAGGAAGACTTTCTCGACAAAGTTGGCCATACCGGCGGCCGTCTCAACATCTTTTCCATTCACCAGGAACCCGCACTGGCCTGCCTTCACGACCTGATCCAGAAGTGCCTTGCCTGCAGGATCACTGCCGATCTGCACGGCATAGATGCACACGTTGTCCTTCAGGGCGGCTTTCATCGCCTGCGCGGCAGCAGGCGCCTTCGGCATCTCGAGACCATCGCTGAAGATGATGAGGGCCGACTTGCCCGCCAGGGGCTTGAGGTCCGCCGTGGCGGCGTTGATTGCCAGATCCAGGGGGCTCTCGACGCCGCCTGTGTTGACCTCAAAGATGGACTTGCCGAAATCCTCCTTCACGTAGGGAGCCATGCCGTACCAGAGCTTGGTGTTATAGGGCCGCGAGAGCCACCGCTCCCCGGCAAAATCACGCAGGCCGGCGGTGAGCTTCAGGTTGGGGATCGTGTTGTTGAAGAGCTGCACGAGGCTCTGCTCGTAGTCGACCTTCGTTAACTTAACGGGGCTGGTATACTCAAAGTGGTACCATGAGAAAGGATC
>DATJPI010000221.1:0-3256 GCA_035506495.1 Syntrophales bacterium | reverse complement strand
CAGCTCGGCGTGCCCGAATCCTACATCGAGACGAAAATCCAGACGGTCTTTCTGGACGGCAAGCCCGTCGATGACATCGATACGGTCCTTGTCCGGGACGGAGCCACCCTGGCCCTTGCGCCCGCCATGCCCGGCCTGATGGGCGCCATGCTGAGAAGGGGCGGCTACTATGCCCCCATGCGCAGCGGCATTACGCACCGGGACGACAGGGCCGCGCAGGAGATCAAGGAGGGCCGCATCGTCGTAAAGCTCTTCGGTGCGGCACTGTGGGATCTGGGGCCGACATTCCTCAAGCGCGGTGTCCAAGTCGACTCGGGGGATCTTGCGAAGGTCATGAGGGAATTGCCGGAGGGATGCGGCGAAGGGCCAGGCGGTAAGGAAGCACTCGCAAACCAAGGCAGAGTGCACTTACAGGTCAATGCCGTCTGATAGCGACCGGTGAGCAGTGATCCTCAGCTCTCGAGCCTCGTTCCTCGGTCCTTTTCTATCCTCCCGCAACGGGCGGGAAAACACCGATGCGGTCGCCCTCTTTCAGGAATTCCTGACCGGTGGCGTGGACGCCGTTGAGGAATATGATTTTCACCTTTTCCATGGGCACATTGAGACCGCGCAGCAGTCCCAGGATCGTGGTCTCCCCGTAGACCTCCACGGGTCCCCTGCGGGGGACAAGTCGGGCCAGGGAGGCGTAGAGGTTGAGTTCGACTTTCATGGCTTCACATCACTCTGCTTAGAAATATATACCAGCAAAAAGATTTCCTCAAATGGATTCAGAAAAGAGTCGCTCGCAATGACGAGACGGCATTCAGATACAGCCCCCTCAAGGCAGAGGGGGCCTGGAAGGAAAGTGGCCAGAAGGCCACAATCCATATTGCTGAAGGAGAAGGCCGATGAGTTCGGGAATCGAGGCGCAGATTCGTGAACGGTCGATGAGGTTGACTGATCCGGCAGGACGCGAGGCTGTCATCCTCGAAGACAACGCCGCTTGCGAGATTGCCTGGCAGCTCGGCCTTGGCCTTCACGACATCTACCATGAGGCACTGCGGCTTGGCATCTACCCCTACCGGTACATCCGAAACGTGGATATCCTCTCCACATTGGAGCAGCTCACGCTTGCCGAGTCACGGGTTGCCGTCGTAGGCGTCGGTGGCCTGGGGGGGCAGGTGGTGCTTCTTCTGGCGCGAGTCGGGGTCGGGACGCTTGTGGTCGTCGATTGTGACCGTTTTGACGAGACAAACTTGAACCGTCAGGCCCTGTGCGTCGAGGAGACGCTGGGGGAGCCGAAAACAAAGGCAGCGGCAGAGGCCGTGGCGGCGATCAACCCGGGTGTCCGGGTGATTCCCCACCCGGTGAGGCTGGATGCCAAGGGGATTGACGAAATCCTTGCCGGATGCAATGTCGTCGTCGACGGACTGGACAATGTTCCCGACCGCCTGCTTTTGCAAGAGTCGGCAGGACGGCTGGGCATTCCCATGGTGCACGGGGCGTTGGCCGGATTTGAAGGCAGGGTCATGTCCGTTTTCCCGGGAGATGCCGGCGTAAAACAGCTCTACGGTGAGGCCGCGGGCGGGGCCGACGCGGACCGGCCAGAGGCTGTGCTGGGCGTTCCCGCCGTAACGGTAGCCCTCATCGGGACCCTCCAGGCCATGGAAGTGCTGAAGATTTTGCTGAAGCGCGGAGGCCTCTTCCGAGACGTCATGGCCCATGTGGATCTGGAAAATGGACAGCTCGAGATCTTCCGGTTTGGCGATTCGGTGGAAGGGAAAAAATAATAGCAAGGCGGTGTATGTTGACAGGCACACTGAAGTTCAGCATCGCAGCGGTCCCCTCAACGCTCCGTGTGATCGGGGGCCGGGAAATCCCCTTTGTCCGGGCGATCCTTTCACTGAGCAATACGGGTGATACCAAGGCGGCCGGCGTTGCCCCGCATGCCACGTTCTCCGAGGAGCGAGGACTTGTTCATGACGCGACGGAGGCCCTCAGACGCGCCGTGACGGCAGACTTGATCCCGCCGGGAGGGGATCTGAAATGGGACATATACGATTTGCTTCTCGCGGCTCACCCGGGCGTGGCGAGCAAGATCCACCTCTGGGGCTACAAGGCGGTCCTGAACTGGTGGATCGATTTTTCCGCCTGGGCGGAGTACCGGGAAGAGGGCGCAGAGACGCATTCTCAGACAGGGGTCTCCAGGTGGAAGCTGCGATGGGTCCCTGCTGTGCCGTCTTCCGAGGAGATCGAGCTGAATTTTGAAGAAATTGGAGATGCGGAGGCAGGGTAAAAAAAGAACCCCTACCCGATCAAGGGCAGGGGTCCTCAGCACAGGAAATGTGGTGGGTTGTATTTCTGTTGGCTTACGCCAGGTCTGTTAGGTCTGTTACTTCGTGAAGATGGGGTAGCACATGGGGTCGGCCCAGAGCTTCCGGTCTTTCCTGATCTCTTTCGTCGCTTTCTTCATTTTTTCAGCCCTCCTTGATGGCTGTGGATCGAGTCGGTTTGGTTAATTCGTTTGACTGCTGTATCGTCCTACTTGCCGCGCCGGGGATCAAAGACGGGGAAGCTCATCGGGTCTGTCCAGAATTTCCGGCCGGTCTTTACGTTTTTGGCTTTCTCCTTCATGACGTTACCTCCTTGCGTGTATTCAGTGCCCGTGGGTCAATTGCCCATGTCCCGGCGGAGGGTCAGGATGGGGTCCGCCCACACCCTGTCCACGCGCTCGCCCAGGAGGTTGATCCGCGGGTCGGTTTGAATCCTGCTTTCCGTTGCCTTGTGAATCCGGGTCATCATGTTTTTCGTCCTTTGTGGCTTTGTTCCCTTTCGTTGAGCTTATTATCGATATTTTTCGCTGAAAAAAAATCGGCGCCTGTCTGAATCTGGACTAGGACGCCGGACACGCCGCCGGGCAGACGCCGTCTGAGAGGCTCATCAGACAGGCGCTGATGGTGTCGCTTCGCCAAGACTGCAGGCTTCAGGAATCTGGCTTCGGGATGCCGCTTCGCGGCGCTGGGAATTGGGTATTGGGCACTGGGTATTGGGAGATGGGTACGTGGTTCGACAGGCTCACCATGAGTGCTTACGGCTCCTCGCAAATGACATCCTTTTATTGACGGCGGAATAGACGGAATAGCAACTGTGTTCCTTTTCAATAAGATTTTTAGGCCTGCTGCCAGCAGGTATTGTTCTTTATCATGGCATTGAGGATGACCAGGAGCTTGCGCATGCAGGCGACGAGGGCGACCTTGGCGGGTTTGCCGGCAAGACG
>DATJPI010000220.1:0-19042 GCA_035506495.1 Syntrophales bacterium | reverse complement strand
AATATTGCAACAACCCGTGTCCGGGCAGAGCGCTACAAGGAGCTGGTCGAAATCAAGGCTGTGAGCCGGCAGGAATACGACGATGCGGTGGCAGCGCTCAAGCAGGCCGAGGCGGACATTGAGGCTGGCAAAGCGGCCGTGGAGACTGCCAGGATCAACTTGGCATACACACGGGTCACTGCACCGATTACCGGGCGCGTCGGGAAGTCGTCGGTCACCGTGGGAGCGCTTGTCATGGCAAACCAGGCGGTACCCCTTGCAACTGTTCAGCAGATTGATCCCGTCTATGTCGATGTCACGCAGTCGAGTGCCAGCCTCCTGCAGCTGCAGGCAAGCTTGTCAAACGGCGCTCTCAAACGGGACAGCGCCAACCGCGCCAGAGTCAAACTCATCCTGGAGGACAACACCGCCTACCCTCTGGAAGGGGTGCTGCAGTTCCAGGATGTCACCGTGGATCCCACGACAGGGTCGTTTATCCTGAGGGCCATTTTCCCCAACCCGAAGCGCGTTCTGCTTCCTGGCATGTTCGTCCGCGCCGTCCTGGAGGAAGGCGTCAACGAGAAGGCGCTGCTCGTCCCGCAGCAGGGCATTGGTCGGGACCCGAAGGGGAATCCGCTTGCCCTTATCGTGGACGCGGAGGGAAAGGTCCAGATGAAGACACTCACTCTGGACCGCACGATCGGCGACAAGTGGCTCGTCTCCGCCGGTCTTGCACCGGGAGACCGGGTCATCGTCGAGGGGGTGCAGAAGGTCAGGCCCGGCAATTCCGTCAAGGCCGTCCCCTTCGGTGAGACGAAGGCCGCGGGTGGCAAGACCGCAGCGCCTCCGGCCGCGAAGTCGAACTGAGGGAGGGGCTCGATGCTGTCAAGATTCTTTCTGGATCGTCCGGTTTTTGCGTGGGTCATCGCCATCATCATGATGGCGGGGGGCGGGCTTGCGATCTACAACCTGCCCATTTCCCAATATCCCCCCATCGCCCCGCCGTCCATCGCCATTACGGCCTTCTACCCGGGGGCCTCGGCGGAGACTGTCGAGAACAGCATCACACAGATCATCGAGCAGAAAATGACCGGCTTTGACAAGCTCCTCTACCTGTCCTCGGTGAGTGATTCATCCGGGCAGTGCCGCATCGAGCTGACGTTTGCCCCGGGAACGGATCCGGACCTCGCCTGGGCGCAGGTGCAGAACAAGCTGCAGCTTGCCATGGCCAGCCTCCCGGACGTCGTCCAAAACCAGGGCGTCAGGGTCAGCAAATCCACGCGCAACTGGCTGATGATCGTGGGCCTGATCTCGGAAGACGGAAGCATGGACGGCAACGACCTGCGGGACTATGCCCAATCCAACCTGGAAAAGGTGCTCTCCCGGGTGCCCGGTGTCGGGGAGGTGGAGTTCTTCGGTTCGCAATACGCCATGCGCGTCTGGCTCAACCCCGACAAGCTGACCAACTACGGGATGACAGTCCAGGACGTCATCACGACGCTTCTGAACTACAACGTGGAAGTATCGGCTGGCCAGTTCGGCGGGGCTCCGGCAGTCGAAGGGCAGCGACTCAATGCGGCGATCATCGTCCAGAGCCTGCTCAAAACGCCTGAAGAGTTTGCAGCGATCCCCCTGCGAACCAACCCGGACGGATCGATCGTCCGAGTCAAGGACGTGGGGCGCACCGAACTGGGTACTGAAACCTACGACATTCAAGGCTATTACAACGGAAAGCCCGCCGCTGGACTCGCGATCCGGCAGGCCGCAGGGGCCAATGCCCTGCAGACTGCCGACAATGTCCGGAACAAGATAGACGAGATGAGCCGGTTCTTCCCGCCCGGAATGAAGGTGGTCTACCCCTGGGACACGACGCCCTTCGTCCGGGTGGCCATCAACGAGGTGGTCAAGACGCTCTTCGAGGCGGTCGGGCTTGTGTTCCTGGTCATGTACCTGTTCATGGGGAGCATGCGGGCCACGCTGATCCCGACAATCGCCGTGCCTGTCGTCATCCTGGGGACGTTCGGGGTACTGGGGCTCTTCGGGTTCTCCATCAACATGTTGACGATGTTCGCCATGGTGCTGGCGATCGGCCTGCTCGTCGACGATGCCATCGTCGTTGTCGAGAACGTAGAGCGGATCATGAGCGAGGAGGGCCTCTCACCGAGGGAAGCCACGGCCAAGTCCATGGACCAGATCACGAGCGCGCTGATCGGCATCGGGCTCGTGCTCTCGGCCGTTTTCGGCCCTATGGCGTTCTTCCCCGGCTCGACGGGCGTCATCTACCGCCAGTTCTCCATCACCGTCATCTCCGCCATGCTCCTGTCAGTGCTCGTGGCCCTGATCCTCACACCGGTGCTCTGCGCGTCGCTCCTCAAGCCGGTTCCCAAGGGACACGAGCCGGCGGAAAATGCCATCTGGTTCCTGCGCCCGTTCTTCTTATGGTTCGACCGCCATTTCTTCAGGAGCCGGGAGATCTACATGCGCCTGGTCCGCCGATCGGTTGTGAACAAGGCACGGTATCTCGCCGTATTTGCCGTGATCGTGGCGGCCATGGGTGTTCTGTTCCTCCGCATGCCAACGGCGTACCTGCCGGACGAGGACCAGGGGATCATGCTGGTGCAGGCGCTGCTGCCGGCCAACTCGACCCTGGAACAGACCGACGAGGTCATGGGCCGGGTGAGGGATTATTTCCTCGGGCAGGAGAAGGATGCTATCGAGGGTCTCATGACCGTTTCCGGTGTGAGCTTTGCCGGCCGTGGGCAGAACGCGGGGCTCGCCTTTGTCAAGATGAAGGACTGGGACCTTCGCCGAGGGTCCGACCTGAAGGTCGGCGCAGTCGCGGGCCGCGCCATGAGAGAATTTTCCAAAATCCGCAACGCCATGGTTTTCGCCTTCGCACCGCCCGCGGTCTTCGAGTTGGGGCAGGCCAAGGGGTTCGACTTCCAGTTGCTGGATCGGGGGGGGCTGGGGCATGCCAGGCTCATGGAAGCCCGCAACCAACTCCTCGGCATGGCCTTTGCTGACCCGGCCCTCACGAAGGTCCGGCCGAATGGCCTCGAGGACGTACCCGAGTACCGGACAGACATCGACTGGGACAAAGCAGGTGCGCAGGGAGTGCCGATGGCCTCGATCCACAACACGATCTCGGCGGCTTTCGGCAGCGCCTATGTCAACAACTTCATCCAGGCAGGAAGGGTGAAGCGCGTCTACGTCCAGGCCGACGCTCCTTACCGCATGCTGCCCACCGATCTCGAAAGACTCTATGTCAGGAACAGCGCAGGGAAGATGGTTCCCTTCTCTGCCGTTGCATCGGGCCGATGGACCTCGGGCTCGCCGAAGCTCGAGCGCTTCAATGGTTTCCCATCCATCAACATTGTGGGCGAATCGGCGCTGGGGAGGAGCTCGGGAGAGGCCATGCAGTCCATGGAACGGTTCGTCCGGGAATTGCCGCAGGGGTTCGGATACGACTGGCAGGGCCTCTCCTACCAGGAGCGGATGGCGAGCGCCCAGGCACCTCTGCTGTACACGTTTTCCATTTTCGTGGTCTTCCTGTGCCTGGCGGCGCTCTACGAGAGCTGGCCCATCCCGATTGCTGTCCTGCTCGTCCTGCCCCTGGGGGTCATCGGCGGCGTCATCGCTTCAAGCCTGCGCGGGCTGCCAAACGATGTCTACTTCCAGATCGGTCTCCTGACGACTCTGGGGCTGACGACCAAGAACGCCATCCTGATCGTCCAGTTTGCCAAGTCAGGCGTGGAACAGGGGATGGGGTTGGTAGAGGCCACGCTGGAAGGGGCGAGACTGCGTTTCCGGCCGATCGTCATGACGTCTCTTGCCTTCGGCTTTGGCGTCCTGCCGCTGGCCATAGCGACCGGGGCCGGCGCGGGGGCCCAGAATGCCATCGGCACCGGCGTGCTGGGCGGAATGGTCACCGCTACGGTCCTCGTGATCATTTTTGCGCCCCTCTTTTTCGTGCTCGTCGAGACCTTCATCGGGAAGGGCCGAAAAGGCAGAATCGCTGCTCGAGGAGGCGGCAGCAGTCCATTTTTCACGACTCTGAAAGAAAAGCTTGTAACGAAGCGCAGAAGCCGGGATACAGCCGGAACAGAAGATGGTAGTCCATCAGAGGGTCAATGAAATGAACAGGACTTTTTCCCTTCTGCCAATCTTGATCGCTGCGTTCCTGGCGGGATGCAACCTAGCTCCGACATACACCCGTCCCGAGGCTCCCGTTCCCGCCGCTTGGCCGGGCGCGGCCTCCGGGCAGCCGGCAGTCAAGCCGGATCCGTCCGCCGCCGATACTCCGTGGCGGGATTTCATCGTGGATGAAAAGCTGCGAAAGGTGATCGACCTCGCGCTGGCCAACAACCGCGACCTCCGGGTTGCCGCACTCAATGTGCAGCGCACGCAGGCCCTCTACCGCATCCAGCGTGCCGAGCTGCTCCCGAGCGTCAACGCGTCCGGCACATACAGCAAGGAGCGAGTCCCCGGCATTCTTTCCCAGGCCGGCCAGCCTGCCAATGTCGAGCTCTACAATCTGAACGTAGGGATCAGCGCCTGGGAAATCGACCTCTTCGGCCGGATCCGGAACCTGAGCGAAGCGGCGCTCCAGCAGTACTTTGCGACCGAGCAGGCCCGCGCGAGCGCACAGATCGCTCTCGTGGCCCAAGTGGCCGGCACATACCTGGCGCTTGCCGCTGATCGCGAGAACCTCAGGCTTGCCCAGTCAACCCTCGATACCCAGCAGCAGACCTATGAGATGATCCGGCGTCGTGCCGAGGTCGGCGCTTCCTCGGATCTGGACCTGCGCCAGGCCCAGACCCGGGTGGATGCGGCGCGGGTCGACATTGCCCTGTATACGAGCCAGGTGGCCTTCGATGAAAACGCCCTCAACCTTTTGGCCGGTGCCCCGGTTTCTCCCGAACTTTTGCCTAACGGACTGGGCGAGGTCGGGGCACTCCGGGATTTCACCCCCGACCTGCCTTCCGAGGTTCTGCTGCGCCGTCCTGACGTTCTCCAGGCGGAGGGGCAGCTCAAGGCGGCCCATGCCAATATCGGGGCTGCGCGAGCCGCCTTCTTCCCGAGCATCACACTGACCACGAGCATTGGCACGACAAGCGGCCAGCTCTCAGGGCTGTTCACAGCCGGCACCGACACCTGGTTGTTTGCACCGCAGATCACCATGCCGATCTTCGACGCCCGCACGTGGGCGGCGTACGACGTGACGAAAGTGGATCGGGAAATCGCCATCGCCCAGTACGAGAAGGCGATCCAGACGGGATTCCGGGAGGTGGCTGACGCCCTGGCGCAGCGCGCAACCCTGGGCAATCAACTGCAGGCCCAGCAGTCTCTCGTGGACGCCTCCGAGATAAGCTATCGCCTCTCCGATGCTCGCTACACCAGGGGGATCGACAGCTACCTGCGTGTCCTGGATGCACAGCGTTCTCTCTATAGCGCGCAACAGGGGTTGATTGCCATCCGCCTGGCCCGTCTTGCCAACCTGGTGACAATCTACAAGGTGCTGGGAGGCGGCTCATGACAATGCTGCAGCAACGCTGACTCAGCGACAGAATGACAATATCGCCTTCCTTTGGCGCCTGCCCTCCTGTCGTTGCGTCGCTGATCCCCTTGCCATACATTCATCCGTTTCCTTTGCCACCCGGATCCTCTCCGCGGAGCGTTCTTGACTCACCCCCCATTTCCCGGTATGATTGCGTGGAAAGCAAGTCCCCGGAAACATGCAGGATCCGGGGGAATGGTTCAAGGACCATGCCGTGACCTGACCGGAGTGCGGGTGGGCGGCGATGGTCTTTTTTCGTTACCCCGGTAGGGATCTTCATGGAACTCTTCATCCTGGCGGCGGTAAGCCTCACGATCGCCGTCTCTTTGCTCCTCAAGAAGGAAAAGGACGCCGTCCAGGTCTCCTTTGCCCTCGTATGCCTTGCCCTGTTCCTCCAGAAGGGGGGGACATTCTTCAACGGCCTCTTTGAGGATCCCCTCTGGCGCTTTCTCAGCAACGCGGGGTTTCTGCTTCTCCCGCCTCTCCTGCTCGAGTTCTCCCGCAGCATGCTCCGCGGCAAGAGCTTCCTGTCCCGCACAGAAGTCGCCGCCGCATCGATCGCAAGCCTGATCTGGGCCGTCGCCTTCTTTACTCCGCTTGCTCACGTGTCGTGGTTCGAGGAAGCCCTCATGGCGTACCTGGGCTTGGTGATCCTCTATTGTCTTGGGGCCCTGTATCTTTTCATCCGCAGCCGCTCACCCGGCGTGGAGCGCACCCGAATGGTGTACGTGACCATGGCCTGCGCCATCACGGCGGCCGTCAGCCTCCTCGATATTTTTTACTACCTGGGCTTCCGCTTTCCCCCGATTTCAAACCTGGCCTTGGCAGGTCTTCTGTATTTTGTGCTCATCATCATCCTGCACCCGAGACTTCCCGAGCTCTACGAGATCATGGTCCGCGGGCTCGTCGTCTCTGTCGTTACGCTTTTCGCCACGAGCGTGTTCTTCTTCATCCTGGGGCTTTTCGGCACCATCACTCCCATCTACTTCACGCACGTGCTCACGGCGTCCTTTATCATCGTCATCTCCTACGATCCCTTCCGGGTCATCATGAAAAAAGTCTTTAACTATTTCTTCCCCGAAGCGAAGGACATCTTCTCCTCCATCTACGGGTTCGACCAGGAACTGGAAAAGGAGAAGGCACAGCTGCTCGAGGAGATGGCCACGGCGCTTGCCCACGAGATCCGCAACCCCCTGGGATCCATCAAAGGGGCCGGCCAGTACTTGCGCTCCGAGACGGACAACCCCGAGAACCAGAAGCTCCTCGATGTGATCATCGAGGAAACCGACCGCCTCAACAACGTGGTGACGCAGTTCATGAACTACGCGAAGCCCTACGCCGTAAACCCGAAGATGTACGACGTGAACGGGATCATCGAGAAGGCCGTTGCCGTCATCCGGGCAAGCGAGCTTCCGGAAGGGGTCAGCATCGAAACGGAGCTCAACCCTGAGCTGCCCGAGGTTTTTGTGGACGGCGAGCAGATGAAGCAGATCATCCTCAATATCGCCTTCAACGGCATCGAGGCCATGCCCGACGGAGGCACCCTCACCATCCGGACGACCCGGATCGAGAGCGAAGAGGGGGAAGCCGTGGGGATCTCCATCCGAGACACGGGCAGGGGAATGTCGAAGGAGGACCTCCAAAACATCTTCAAGCCCTTCTTCACGACGAAGGAACGGGGCGTGGGCCTGGGCCTCTCCATCTGCCAGCGGATCGCGAAGAACAACAACGGCTCCATCCGGGCGAAATCCATCCCCGGGCAGGGGTCGATCTTCTACATACGGCTCAACATGCCCCAGGGGTGAAGGCGGTGAAGGAAGGTCGAATGCGCTTTCGGAATTCCCGCATTGGACTTTGATGCGGAGCGATGGGGTGTTCGAATGAGCCTTGACGACCGGGGCAAAGTAAACTAAAGTTTACCTTTCAATCCCCCGTCCATGGGAACTCAAGTGCCTAAAATCCCTCCGAAAAAGATACTCATCGTCGATGACGAGGTCAACATGCGCCTCGTCCTCAAGGCCATGCTGAAAAAGGAGGGCTATGAGGTCGAGACGGCGGCCGACGGGATGGAGGCGCTCGCCCTTCTGCGCCACCACGACGTGACCGCCTGCGTAACCGATCTCAAGATGCCGAAGCTCGACGGCATGGGGCTTTTGAATCGCATGGTCGAAGAATACCCGGCAATCCCGGTCATCATCATCACGGCGCACGGCACCGTTGCCACGGCCGTGGACGCCCTCAAAAAGGGGGCCTTCGACTACATCACGAAGCCCTTCGACCAGGAGGAGCTCAAGCGCGTGATCGGCAAAGCCGTGAAGACGCGCGTGCTGAGCGACGAGGAAGTTCAGCTCGAGACAGCCGAACTCGATCGCGGCGAGATCGTGGGCGCAAGCGGTCACATGGCAAAGATCTTCGAGATTATCAAAAAGGTCGCCGCCACAACGACAACGATTCTCATTACCGGCGAGACGGGGACAGGCAAAGAGCTTGTCGCCAACGCCATTCACGCAAACAGTCCCCGCAAGCACAATCCCTTCATCAAGATCAACTGCTCGGCCATTGCCGAAAACCTGATCGAGAGCGAACTGTTCGGGTACGAGAAAGGCGCCTTCACGGGGGCCGTTTCAAGCAAACCGGGCCGGTTCGAACTGGCTCACAAGGGCACGCTGTTCCTGGATGAGGTGGGCGATGTGCCCCGCGAGATCCAGGTGAAGCTCCTGAGGGTGATCCAGGATCACGAGTTCGAGCGTGTCGGAGGCATCCAGACGATCAAGGTGGACGTGAGGCTCGTGGCCGCCACGAACCGAAACCTCCAGCAGAGCGTGAAAGAGGGATTCTTCCGGGAGGATCTCTTCTACCGGCTCAACGTCATGCCCATTTACGTCCCGCCCCTGAGGGACCGCAAGGAGGACATTCCCGCGCTGGTCGACTATTTCGTGGATCGATTCAACCGCAAACTCGCCCGTCAGATCGCCGGGGTGGACCCCGAAGTGATCGAGCTTCTGATGGAGCATGACTGGCCGGGAAACATCCGGGAGCTGGAGAATCTCGCAGAGCGGCTCGTCCTCATGGCGAAGAGCGATCGGATCGGGATGGACGATGTCCCCGCCGAGCTGATCGAAGCTGTCGAGGCAAAGGCACAGACAGCGGCGCCCGATGACAAGCGGCCCATCAAGGAACTCATTCGCGAAAAGACGGAGGACATCGAGAAGCAGATGATCGTCCGAGTTCTCGAGGAGTGCGAAGGCAACATCTCGAAGGCGGCCCGACAGTTGGGGCTCAGCCGCCGGGGGCTTCATCTGAAACTGGCAAAATACAACCTGCGCGGGTAGCGCGAGGAAGAGGAAAACATGGTCAACCGGATTGAAATCGGTTTCAGGAAAAACATCCGCGACGCCCTGGGCGAGAAGGTCAAGCGGCGTATCGTGGAGAACCTCCGGATCGACGTGGAGCGAGTCAGCACAATCGACGTCTTCACCGTCGAGGGCGCCCTCAGGAAGGCAGAGCTCAAGCAGGCCGCCGAAGGCCCATTGTCAGACCCCGTGATCCAGAGGCATGCGATCAACCGTGGACTTGCCGAGAGCTTCGACTGGCTTATCGAGGTGGGTTTCCGTCCCGGGGTCACGGACAATGTGGGCAAAACGGCCACGGAGGCCATCGAGCTTCTGATCGGGAAGCGAACGCCCCTGAGGGTTTACACGTCGCGCCAGTATGTGATCCATGGAAAAATCCTGCGGGACGAGGCGGAGAGGATCGCTTCGGGAGTGCTCGCCAACGATCTCATCGAGCGCTACGAGATCGTCGAGGGGGAAAGCTGGGACCCGAAGAAGGGTATGAAGCCCTATGTGCCCAAGGTGGCGGGTGTGGACGACCCGCGGATCGAGGAGATCGACCTCAACGTGTCCGATACGGCGCTCATGGAGATCAGCAGCCACGGCACGCTTGCCCTCTCTCTCGAGGAGATGAAGGCCATCCAGGCCTACATGAACGACCCGGCGGTGATCGAGGCACGCAAAAAGGTCGGCCTCGGAGCGAAGATGACCGACATGGAGCTGGAGGTACTTGCACAGACCTGGTCGGAGCACTGCAAGCACAAAATCTTCAACAGCTTCATTACTTACGAGGAGCCGGACGGAAAGCGGCTCGAGATCGACTCGCTCTTCGCAACCTGCATCAAGGGATCAACGAAGGAGATCCGTGAGCGCCTCGGCGCTGACGACTGGTGCCTCTCGGTCTTTGTCGACAACGCCGGAGTCATCCGGTTCAACGAAGATTGGAACCTTGTCTTCAAGGTGGAGACCCACAATTCGCCTTCGGCCCTCGACCCCTACGGCGGGGCGCTCACGGGCATCGTGGGCGTCAACCGCGATCCTTTCGGCACGGGCAAGGGCGCCCGCCTCATTTTCAATACGGATGTTTTCTGCTTTGCGAACCCCTTTTACGACAAGCCGTTGCCGA
This sequence comes from Syntrophales bacterium, assembly GCA_035506495.1. Classification (GTDB taxonomy): domain Bacteria; phylum Desulfobacterota; class Syntrophia; order Syntrophales; family UBA2192; genus UBA2192. Next base: position 9,048 of record DATJPI010000220.1, on the reverse strand, counting down.
AGCGGATCCTGCACCCCCGGCGGATCTATGAGGGCGTGCGCGAGGGCGTCGAGCACGGAGGAAACAAGAGCGGCATCCCCACGGTAAACGGCTGCATCGTCTTCGATGATCGCTTTCTCGGCAAGCCGCTGGTGTACTGCGGTACGGCGGGACTTATGCCCGCCGAGATCCTCGGCGAGCCGAGTTGGACCAAATCGATCCTTCCGGGCGATCTCGTTGTCATGACGGGGGGACGCATCGGCAAGGACGGCATCCATGGGGCAACGTTCTCCTCGGAGGAGCTTCACGAGGACTCGCCCGTCTCGGCCGTCCAGATCGGGGATCCCATCACGCAGAAGAAGATGACGGACTTTCTGATCATCGCCAGAGACCGCGGACTGTACCGGGCCATCACCGACAACGGCGCCGGCGGCCTCTCTTCCTCCGTGGGCGAAATGGCGCGCATGTCCGGGGGCGTGGAGCTCGACCTGAAGAACGCCCCCTTGAAGTACGCGGGCCTGGCCCCATGGGAGATCCTCCTATCCGAAGCGCAGGAGCGCATGAGCCTTGCCATCCAGCCAGAGAAGATCGACGAGTTCATGGAACTCGCTCGCAAGATGGAAGTGGAGGCCACCATCCTGGGCACATTCACCGGCACGGGGAAGTTCCACATCCGCTACGGAGAAAAGACAGCGGCCTGCCTCGACATGGAATTCCTCCACGAGGGTGTGCCCCAGATGAAGCTTGCGGCCAAATGGGCTCCCCCGAAGCACCCGGAGCCCGACCTCCCTGAGCCATCCGACTACGGGAGCGCCCTCAAGGCTCTTCTTGCGCGTCTGAACATCTGCAGCAAGGAATCGGTGGTGCGGCAGTACGACCACGAGGTCCAGGGCGGAAGCGTCGTGAAACCGCTCGTCGGGGTCGTCAACGACGGTCCCAGCGATGCAGCCGTCATCCGCCCGGTTCTGGACACCTACGAGGGGGTCGTCGTGGCCAACGGCATCTGCCCGCGCTACAGCGACATCGACGCCTACCACATGGCGGCCTGCGCGATCGACGAGGCGGTGCGCAACGCCATCGCCGTGGGCGGGAGCCTCGATCGGCTGGCCGGACTCGACAACTTCTGCTGGTGCGACCCCGTCCAGTCGGAGAAAACGCCCGACGGCCACTACAAGCTTGCCCAACTCGTGCGGGCCAACCTGGCCCTCTACGAATACACGCGCATCTACGGCGTGCCCTGCATCTCCGGCAAGGACAGCATGAAGAACGACTACCAGATCGGCGATACGAAGATCTCCATCCCGCCGACGCTGCTCTTTTCGGTGATCGGCCGGATCGAAGACGTGCGCAAGGCCGTGACGATGGATGCCAAGAGCGCGGGCGATCTCGTTTATGTGCTGGGCGAGACGAAGAGGGAGATGGGGGGCTCCGAGTGGTACAGCATGCACGGGGCTGTCGGAAACGACGTGCCCAAGGTGGATGCCCGAAAGGCCCTGGCGCTCTACAGAGCCCTTTCGAAGGCGATTCGCGAGGGGCTCGTGGCTTCCTGTCACGACTGCTCCGACGGAGGCCTCGGTGTGGCCCTGGCCGAGACGGCCTTTTCCGGAGGCCTCGGCATGGAGGTAGACCTGGCAAAGGTGCCCGCAAGCGGGATCACCCGGGACGACGAGATGCTCTTCTCGGAATCCCAGAGCCGGTTTGTCGTCACGGTGCGGCCCGATAAGAAGGCGGCCTTCAAGGCGGCGCTTGCAAGCAACACGATGGCCTGCATCGGCAAGGTGAAGAGACGAGGCCTGTTCCGCGTGAAAGGGCTGAAGAACGGCGTGATGATCGAGGAACAGATCGCCGATCTGAAGGAAGCATGGCAGAGAACCTTGCGGTTTTAGTAACTGGTTGAATGGGTAATTGGTTGACTGGGAAGGAATATTCCACGGCGTTTTGGTCCATGATTTAATTACCAATTACTCAGTTACTTAATTACTTAATGAACTGATCAACTTGAGGTAATAAATGCCTACAATTGTAAAGTCGATTGTCCTGACGGGCAATGGGACGAACTGCGAGCGGGAGATGGCCCACGCTTGCCGGCTGGCCGGGTCGGACGAGGTGGATATCATCTACATCCACGAAATTCTCAACGGAGAGAAGCGCCTCGACGACTACCACTTCCTGAACCTGCCCGGGGGGTTTCTGGATGGAGACGACCTGGGGTCCGCAAAGGCGGCAGCCAACCGGATTGTGCACGCAAAAATCAAGGGCAGCGACGAGCTGCTGCGGGACCAGTTCCTGCGCTTCATCGGGGAGGGGAAACTGATTCTTGGCGTCTGCAACGGATTCCAGCTCATGGTGAAGCTCGGCATCCTGCCGGCCTTTGACGGCGAGTACTTCAAACAGAGCACGACGCTCTCCTTCAACGACTCGGGCCGCTTCGAGGACCGGTGGGTCTGGTTGACCGTCAACGATCGCTCGCCCTGCGTCTTCACGAGGGGACTGACGAAAGTCTACCTTCCCGTGCGTCATGGCGAGGGGAAGTTCATGGCCAAAAGCCCCTCGATCCTGAAACAACTGCAGGGGCAGCAGCAGGTCGTGGTCCGTTACTGCACGGAGTCGAGCGGCAGGCCGACCCAGCAATATCCAGCAAACCCCAACGGTGCCGTCAAGGCCATCGCAGGGATCTGCAATGAAACGGGACGCCTCTTCGGCATGATGCCACACCCCGAGGCCTACACGCACTACACGAACCATCCCCGCTGGACGAGAGAGAACCTGCCCGAGGAGGGGATGGGTCTGGCGATCTTCAGGAATGCCATTGAGTTTATCCGCAGCGATGAATTCGAGCAAAAGCCTATCCGAATCGAGGAAGCGGGATAAAAGCCACTGGCCACGAGCATCACGCAACAAGGCAGGGTGTAGGGCGAAAAGAAAAAGGACCGGGGAGCCAGCTTCCCGGTCCTTTGCTTGCGCATGGATACGGCGGTCATGAAATCAAGGCCGCAGAAAGCCTTGCCGATTTCTATTCACACCGGAATTGCGTCGTGAAGTGGGTGGGGAAGAACAGATCCGATTCTACAATCACTTTCTTCCCGCTGCACAGCTTCGCCATCATGTTCTTGGCCGCATCCCGGACCTTTTTGTAATCCTGGACCAGCGTCTTGAGGCCCATCCCCCCTCCCTTTCCCGTATACCCGTATAAATAGTATCGATCGATGCCGTCGACTTGCTTAAATGACATCGTATCAATTTTGGCGTCGGCAAAGGTGCCCTGTACTTCCTGCGTCACCGTCTCCAGCTTGGGCAGGGCCACAAACTGCTCGAACGTCAGCGATTTCTGCTGTTCCTGAGCGGATGCATGCAGAGGCAGGATGAACGCCAAGAGAGTGAACCCTGCAAAGAGTAAAAATACCACGTTCCTTTTCTTCATTTTTCTTCCTCCTTCTTTTTAGTCAGACAACCGTGGGCGCATCCCGTCAGGGTGCGCAATCCTGTCTGGTACTTTCCTCGTTGGGAATCCCCCGCCCGGGGGGCATCATTTTTTCTTCATCCGTTTTCAACAGGACACGTCACTGCCCGCGCCTTGGGCGGTCTGTGCGGTATCTGTATTCCTCGGGATGTGTTGGGAATCACGATTCAGGGCAACTCGGAAATGAATGTCCTGATCTGTGCCGCCCAATCGCTCGTTGTGATCCGAAAGAACGTCTTGTTTCCTGCAGAGCCAAGGATCGCTGATACAAATCCCCGGTCGCCTTCGAAGGTGTATCGCTCGGGGCCGTTCTCTTTGAGTTCCAGTCCCAGACCGTCTTTCCCGAAATAGGTTCTCAGTCGCTCCGAGAGGTCTTCCGTTGAAAGGCCTGTATGCACGCCCATGGAGAGCATCTTCACTTTTCCGACGATTTCGTTGAACGGGCATCTGGCTGCTTTCACAGGGGCCGTCTCTCGGTATCATGCTTCGGGCCGCAGGACAAGAAGGGAAAAATCTCCTTCACGGGTCGCCGGCGACAGGTCACTTTTTTTTCTTTCCATTCTTTCCCTTCTGCACTTTGGCCTTGAGCGATGCACCGATGAAGGCTGCGAAGAGCGGGTGAGGCTTGCGGGGCTTGGATTTGAACTCGGGGTGGAACTGGCAGCCCAGGAACCACGGGTGATCGGGGATTTCCACGATCTCGACAAGGTGTTTGTCGGGCGAGGTGCCCGTGATCTTCAATCCCTTCTTTGTGAGCGTCTCCCGGAAGTCATTGTTGAACTCGTAGCGGTGGCGGTGCCTCTCCTCGATTTCCCTCTCGCAGTAGGCGCTGAAGGCAAAGGACTTGCTGTCCAGGATGCAGGGATAGGATCCCAGGCGCATGGAGGCCCCCTTTTCCGTCACCTGCCTCTGCTCGGGCAGAAAATCGATGACGGGGTAGGGGGTTTCCGGGTCAAACTCGGTGCTGTTCGCTTTCTTCATTCCGGCCATGTTGCGGGCGAACTCGATCACGGCCACCTGCATGCCCAGGCAGATCCCGAAGTAGGGGATCTTGCGCGTCCGGGCGTACTGGATGGCTTGGATCTTTCCCTCGATCCCGCGGTTGCCGAACCCGCCGGGGACGAGGATTCCGTCAACATCCTTGAACTTGTCCCCTACGCCCTCCTTCTCGATCTTCTCCGAGTCGGTGAAGATCAGTTTCACACGGGCATCGTTGGCGATCCCGCCGTGGGCGAGGGCCTCGTTGAGGCTCTTGTAGGAGTCCACAAGATTTACGTATTTTCCGACGATGGCGATGGTCACCCCGTATTTGGGGTTCTTCATCCGGGTGACCATTTCCTCCCACTCGCCAAGCCGGGGTTGGCCGGTCCAGATGTTGAGCAGGTTCACGATCTTGTCATCCACTCCCTGCTGGTGGAACATGAGGGGAACATCGTAGATATGCTCCACGTCCTTTGCCGTGAAGACGGCTTCCAGTTCAACATTGCAGAACAGAGCGAGCTTCCTCCTGATGTCGTCGGCAAGGTAATTCTCCGCGCGGCACATGAGGATGTCCGGCTGAATACCGATCTGTCGCAGGGCCGCAACACTGTGCTGGGAGGGCTTCGTTTTGACCTCCCCCGCCGTCTTCAGAAAGGGCACCCACGTCAGGTGGATGAAGGCGGCATTTTGCCTGCCTACGTCGTAGCGGAACTGCCTGGCCGCCTCGAGGAAAGGCAGGCCTTCGATGTCTCCCACAGTCCCACCGATCTCGACGATGGCCACATCGCAGCCCTCCGAAGCCCGGTGGATGTAGTCCTTGATCTCGTTGGTGATATGGGGAATGACCTGAACGGTGCCTCCCAGGTAGTCGCCTCGGCGCTCCTGGGTAATAACGGAGAAGTACACCTGCCCCGTCGTCAGGTTGTTGAGCTTGCCCAGTTTGGAACTGGTGAAGCGTTCGTAATGCCCCAGGTCGAGGTCCGTCTCGGCGCCGTCGTCGGTGACGAAGACTTCACCGTGCTGGAAAGGATTCATCGTGCCGGGGTCGACGTTGATGTAGGGGTCGAGCTTGATGTTCGTCACGGTGAGACCACGGGCTTCGAGCAGGCAGCCGATCGAAGCCGCCGCGAGCCCCTTGCCCAGGGACGACAGAACACCGCCGGTGATGAAGATGAATTTCGTTCGCATGAACAAACCCTTTCTGTCAGGCTATCGATAAACGTTAGCTCAAACTTCTCCGTGACTACCAAGTTCCATGGCCTCAGGATCGAGATCCGAGGAACGAGGACCGAGGACAGAAAAAGAACCTCGAACCTCATGCCTCGAACCTCGAGCCCGTCACTCCCACTCGATCGTGCTGGGCGGTTTGGTGCTGATATCGTAAACGACTCGGTTCACGCCCTTGACCTCGTTGACGATGCGGCTCGAGATCCGCTCGAGGACATCGTGTGGGAACCGCACCCAATCGGCCGTCATGCCGTCGGTGCTCGTGACGGCCCGCAGGGCGATCACGTTCTCGTAGGTCCGCCCGTCACCCATGACGCCCACCGTCTTGACGGGAAGCAGCACGGCCAGCTCCTGCCAGACGTGGTTGAAGAGTCCCGCCTTCCAGACCTCTTCGCGCAGGATGGCATCGGCCTTGCGGACGACAGCGAGCTTGTCCTTCGTGATGGCGCCCAGGATGCGCACTGCGAGACCCGGTCCGGGGAAGGGGTGCCGTCCGACGAGGGACTCGGGGAGGCCCAACTCGCGGCCCAGCTCCCGCACCTCGTCCTTGAAGAGGACCCTCAGCGGCTCAACAAGCGACATCTTGAGCTTTGCAGGCAGGCCTCCCACGTTGTGGTGGCTTTTGATGACAACGGAAGGCCCCCCGAAGGAGGACGTGCTCTCGATGACATCCGGGTAGAGCGTTCCCTGAGCGAGAAACTTCATCTTGCCCAGTTTTTTGGCCTCCTCTTCGAAGACGGAGATGAACTCGCGTCCGATGATCTTGCGCTTGCGCTCGGGGTCGGTGACACCTGCGAGCTTTTTCAGGAACCGCTCGCCGGCCCGCACAAGACGGAAATTCAGGTGATACTGATCGCGGAAAGTGGAAACGACCTCCTCCACCTCGTTTTCCCGGAGGAGCCCGTTGTCCACGAAAATGGTCGTGAGTTTCTTCCCGATGGCCTTGTGGAGCAGCACCGCCAGCACGGACGAGTCCACCCCGCCCGACAAAGCGCAGAGAACTCTCTCGTCTCCCACCTGCTTGCGAATCCGTTGGATGTTCTCCTCGATGAAGGAGCCCATGGTCCAGGTGGGACTGCAGCCGCAGATCCGGAAGAGAAAATTCTGGATGATGGCGATGCCGTTGACCGTGTGGTGCACCTCGGGGTGAAACTGCACCCCGTAGAGCTTGCGCGCCGGATTTTCCATGACGGCAACGGGGCAGTTCACCGTGGTGCCGGCAACGGAGAACCCCCGGGGAAGTTTCGTGACCCGGTCGCCGTGGCTCATCCAGATCCGCTGACGCTCCTCGAGCCCGGCAAACAGCATGGAGTCTCGTCCTGCGTCATTGAGATCAAGCTCTGCGGGCCCATACTCCCGGAGCGGCGAGGCGGTGACCTTCCCGCCCAGCGTGTGGGCCATCAGCTGCACACCGTAGCAGATTCCGAGGACAGGCACGCCCAGATCGAAGATCCCGGGATCGCACTTCGGCACTGCCTTGTCGAAGATACTGGCGGGGCCCCCGGAGAGGATGATGCCTTTCACCTTGCGCGCCTTGAGCTCGGTTGGCGTAATGTCGTGGTTGAGGATCTCGCAGTACACGCGGCATTCCCGGACGCGCCTCGCGATGAGCTGGTTGTACTGGGATCCGAAGTCCAGAATGGCGATCATGCGGGTCAACCCTCCTTCTGTGGATCCAGCGATTTGCGGATCTTGGCAGCGATGAACTCAACGGACTCGCCGAGCAGGATTTCAATGGGAAGCACGCCGAGATAGTCATCGTCCCAGGGGAGATTGTACTCGTTGATGAGGTTGCGGATGTCGCGGTAGCGTTCCCCCAGAATTTCCACCTTGTCGGCGGCCGTCAGGACCTGGTTGAAGTCCACATGGACCAGCAGCAGTCCGCTCACTCCCGCGCCGCCCTTGAGCAAGGGGATGATCACGAGGGGTCTTCCGTCCACCCGTCCCAGCCCCACGTAGAGGTTCCCCGTCCGGGCGATCGTTCGCTTCGTGCCCATGAGGCCCTTGGACGTCTCAGCCCGGGAAACCATCCCTACGGAAACCCCGCCGCGGTTTACGATGGAAATCGTCGAATCGTCCGAGGGGTGCCCCTCCACGTCGAGGTTGCCGATCTCGTAAAGGGTGTAGCCCCGCACGCAGGCGATTGCTTTCTGGATCCTGTCGAGTGCCAGGATGTTGTCGGCCTTGAGGTTCGTGGGGGCGAACTTGAGGCTCGCGAGCAGATCGAACAGGATGCCCCGGAGCATCTCTTCCTTGCGGCTTGTGCCGACGGTGACCGTCTTGGCCTGATGACGGATGGCATCGATGGGGCGTGACAGCTCGTCGATGGCATGCCCAAAGGCGATGTTCAAGAGGTCGATGGGCGAGGCGTTAGCGCCGTCCTCGCCGAAGTCGCCCCAGAAGTCTTCCAGGGGAAGCTTGCCGGCCACGTACTTCGACAGCAGGGAGATGTCCGTCATTGTGCGGGCGTTCAGGAGCGTGAAGACCCCGCTGTTCTTCCGCTCGTTGAACTGCTCCGAGAAATCCTTCAGCACCCGGTGGAGGTTGCGATCGACGATCCGCTGGTAGAGCGTGTAGTTCTTATGGTCCTGCTCGACGATGGCGAGACTCAGCTCGTTGCGGAATTCCCGAAAGAAGGCCGCGTCGTCATCGATGGCCGAGGCCGCGTAGTATCCCCATAAATGGCCCGCCAGCGTGTTCAGGATCACCGGCAGCGGCACGGGCGCCCGCGGGATGTAGATGACCGAATCGGCAATCCGGTCGAAGCGGGTCTCACCTTCCTCGGCGAAGACGACGACGGAGGCCTTGTGAGCCTTGAAGATGGCGGTGTCCTTGATGATATCGCCGATGACCGTCTCGGGATTGCCGGCCGCACAGACGATAATGAGGGGTTCCGACGAGAGGTCGATGTGCTTTTTGTCCTCGATGAAGTCTGACGAGATCGTCTTGTAGCACAGCTCCGAGAGCTTGATGCGGATCTCGTCGGCCGAGGCCTTGTTGGGGCCGCTTCCCACGATGGCCCAGTATTTCTTCTGCCGTGCGATCCTCTCGGCGGAGCGGCGGATCTCGTCCTTCTTCTCCAGCACCCGCTGCATGAGGCCTGGAGCTTTCTCCAGGTTCGTGAGCTCGGCGGCAATGAACTCGTCGGGGTGCGTTTTGAGGATCTGCGCAAACGCGAGCGCCAGGACGTAGCCCGCCACAATCTGCGAGTAGAAGGCTTTCGTAGAGGCTACGGACATCTCGATGTCGCGGCCGTCGCTCGTGTAAAACACGCCGTGGGACTTTGTGGTGATGTCCGACTGACGACGGTTCACAATGGAGATGATCGTGGCTCCGCGCTCGCCGGCCATGGCCACGGCGCGGTTCGTGTCCGTCGTGGTACCCGACTGGGTCACGGCGAT
>DATJPI010000219.1:0-19624 GCA_035506495.1 Syntrophales bacterium | reverse complement strand
GCTTTCCGTCCTGGCCGGACTGGGCGCAGCAATCGTTGGGGCAAGGGGAAGGATGAAAGGCAGCCCGGATGCGAACTGGTGGGCTGCATCGGCCGTGATTCTGGCTGTACCGGCTGTCCTTCTTCTGCTCTTTGCGTAAATCCGTCCCGCGAGATTTTTCCAGGATCTGGTATCCCGCTATTTCCCAGCCCACGATATCGCCGAGAGGGGCCTTCGGTATGAAGCGAACGGCGGGTTATCCGTTATTCCTCCTTCGGCATTGTGGAAAGTCTTGCCGTTTATCTTATCCTTATCAGCGCGGCAGTACACCTTATCCTGCATATCCTATCCGGCAAAATGCGGCTGAAATGCAAGACCCGATTTGCTGACGTCTCGATCGGTCGATCACGCTGTGCGGCCGCGGGAAATGCAATGGCTTTCCGGCGCTATCTCTGCTACAGGTGGATTCGCTGCCCCGTCTCCCCCGCCATGGGAAAAGCGCGACGAAGAGAGGATCAATACAAGTGTCCATCGGGGCTTTAAGAATGCAGGGAAGACATGATCGCTAATGTATTCATTTATGCGATAGACGACGAGGCGGCAAAGACACTCGTCGGGATCCCCATGGACAAAGGGCATGACCTTGAACGGGTGCTGCCTTTCATCCAAAATGAGCGTCACGTTGAAAGGCTGAAGAGTTTTTACCCCGATGGGCAATGCTACCTCTGGGGGGTACAGGAAAAGGAAGACAACCTCGCGACCTGGGCCATGATGGTTCCCGATGATCTCGTACTGGGTTATTGCAATCGCGCGATCATGTCCGCAGCCCGAGTGCTGATGACGGCGAACAACCCGGCGCTGGCCATTGAGTTGTGGGGTCCAATACCGGGCGGACCCTACGGTCTGCTCTGCTTTTCCGACAAACCGCACGTCGGCGAGGTCCCGATTGTGCCGCAGATGCTGCGATACCTCGACCTCGACTACGAGGGCTTCACGAGACTCGACCCGGAAAAGTGCAAGCACATGGTGCAGGACTACGGGTCGCTCGACGTTTTTGTTCGGCTGGGTCTGAGGTACGATTTCCCTTTCAATTTCCGCCACTCGGAATAGGCAGCAGCGTCACAAGGAGGCGGGAGCGAAAAAAAAAGGCAAGGTGTGACCACCTTGCCTTTCTCGTTACGATCCGCAATTTCGGATCAGTCGGATAACTTCGCGATCTCCCTCGGCCTGAACTCGAGGTCCATGTAGCCGTACTTGTGTTCCTTCAGATCCTGCGGCGTCGGGAACCGCCGGTCCGGAGCATTCTGGAACATCCAGTGGTTCAGCTTGATACCGAGCTTCTCCACGGCTGCCTTCTCCAGTGCCGCACGGTCGTCCGGGTGGGCGATGGAGATGATCTTCTTCGCCTTCTCGGCGTCGGTGCAGCCCATGATGTTGACGATGCCGTACTCCGTGCAGACCCAGGTGACAAGCTGGTCGGGGACGGTCACGGCACTGCCGGAATCCAGTGCCTGGACAAAGCGGGACCGGCCCTTCGCATCACGAGATGTTGCCGCGAGAATGGCCCGGCCGCCCTTGGCCATCATTGCGCCAAGGGTGAACTGCAGCTGGCCGCCCGTAGAGGAGATGGGACGTCCGCCGACGTTGCCCGCCGCATTAACCCCTCTCATGTCCATCTGCGCAAAGTTGTTGACGGTAACCATGTTGTCGAGCTGGGAGAGCGAAACGATGTTGTTCGTGTAGCCGATGTCATAGCCAGCGAACTGCGGGTTGCGGTGCACCCATTCGTAGTAGCGGGGCGTATCGACGGGCATGATGTAGGCCCAGCCGCAGCGGCCCTTGTCGATGGTCTTCCGGGAGTTGTCGACGGAGCCCGCCTCGATGAGCGTGAAGGCGTACTCGCCGATCATCTCGCTGTGCACGCCCAGGTGCTTCAGGCCGTGATCCCGCATGCCGATGACGACGGCCGTGGGGAGAGCGCCGATGCCGACCTGGATGCAGTCGCCGTCGCGCATGATCGAGACGCAGTTTGCTGCGATGGCCCTCTGGACGTCATCCGGCTTGATGTCCTTCTCGGCGATGAAGGGCCACTGGTACTTCGGGTCGTCCACGTCCACCTCGACGAAATAGTCCACTTCGTCGATGGGCAGGAACATGCCGCGGCCGCCCTCGCACCAGGCGTAGTCCGAGCGGATCTCGCAGACGAACTTCTTGCAGGACTTCGCGGTGATCATCCAGTTGTTGACGCCGTAGCTGGCGTTCACGTATCCGCCCTGGGGCACCGCGCAGGCCTGGATGCCCCAGTCCATGGCGCGTTTCCCTTTTTCCGGCCTGTAGAAGCGGGCGTACTCGGCGTCCATGCCCAGCGCCCATCCCCAGTGCTTCCAGTCGACGGCCTTGTATCCTTTGGTCATCAGGCCGCGCGTGGTGGGGAGAATGAAGGCTTCATGCAGGACGTGGTACTTTCCTTCCTGGTCGGCGGCGGCGCAGAAGCCGTTGCCGATCATGATCGCCTGGTTCCAGATCTCAATGCCGTTCAGGTCGCCGGCGCCTCCGCCCAGGCGGGCAGCCAGAGCCTCCATCAACACCGTCGTGTCTGATCCGGGGCCGCCGCGGTTGATCCAGTCGCCGGGCTTGACCATTTCCGCCCATTTCTTGGCGGTGATCGTCTTGTCCCGAAGCTTCTGCTGTACCGGGGTGGGCATCCATACTTTTTCTTTGTTTGCGATTTTCTGCTGGGGCATCTTATCACGTTCCTCCTTTTAAAAAATTGATTTCATGAAGCCGTTCATTCTCTCTGTCATCGATACAGACCCCCTGATCGATGCAGACCATTTCATGGATAAAATGATGTGTGAGAAATAGGCTGCCGGCAGGATCCCCCCTTTCGTGATTAAATTCTTAAATCGAATTGCGTCTTCCGCAATCTTGTTCTTGTTCCTGCCATCCCCGGCACGAAGACCTCCTGACGGTTTCGCAAGGGAACAGCGCTGCGTGCGATTGCGATTTGCAGGTTGAAATTATGCTTCAGCCGATGCCCGGTACAGGCTCGGCATAACGTTTGTTATGAGGTGAAAGTGATGGAGACCCACCCCCAAGGCACTGGATTCAGAGAGGTCGTGCCTGAAAAACCGGGGCTTTGGGGACTCCGGATAAGCCCGTTTCTGCGGGTTGCGGCAAGAAGATGAGAATCGGCAGGCATCCCGGATTGCTCCGGTCTCTCGCACCGGTCATCTCCCGTCCTTCAGGTGTCGAGGAGGTCGAAAACCCTTGCAATATCCGCGCTTGCCGTGAACTGCCGTATATCTTACCCGCGGGATTCGGGTTGCGAGATTTTCTCCGATTACCTGACGTGATAGCAAAAAAAAGAACCTAAATCAATTCCTTTTTGCTTGTTTTTCTCGATTTCACGATTTTACTTTCCGGGGTCTTCCGGACGGGATGCCGGCGCCTGCCATGATGCAAACGGCGGATATGAAAAACGGGCTGCCGATGCGTCCTGCTGCGCCCGGCGGCCCGGTTATTTTCTTGCACTCCATGGTCCTAACGCAGACCCTTACTAAACAGGTAATAGCCAATTAATACCAGCGCAACAAGAATTGTCAGCCAGAGCAGGCAGCTTCGTTTGTTCCCGGCCTGGGCCGCGGCGAATTTGCTCTGCAGCAACGGATCGGCCTGCACATACAGGTCCACTGCATCTTTGGCTTCCTTGAGCCCGATGCCCCGCTCCTGCCGGACGATCTTGATAGCCTCGATCTTGCTTCCCTGCTGCAGGGCGGCAACGGCGGCCGACGGCAATTGCATGTCAGAGTCTTTGCGCGGGCAGGTGTCGTTCATCGTCGGGAATCTCCGATCATGATTTGACTTGAGCGACAGCCATGGAAGAATGCCTTTCCTTTCTGCCAGCCCCATACGTTAGTCACCTTTGTCACCAACGTCCCTGATATTGATCCGAGCTTGCTTCCAATCAAAGTTTTAGCCACTGTTTTTTTGTCGCGTCGGTTACTTTTATAGGCCATCCCAATCGATCAAATAATGATATTTCTGCAGCGAGAAGTTCATGTGCATCGACTCTGAATTTTAGTGAAGCTTGTTTTATTGAATATATAGTTCTATCAACAAATCCCCATCTGTATTTCAATGCATTAAATATCATCCGTTTCATTTCTTGAGGTTTCTTTGCATTAAAAAAGTTATCTATATCAGTCATAACATTTACCCACTCTTCGTCTTCAGGTTTTACTTTACGCCTGCCAAAGAATCTGCAGACATCATGAGATTCAGGATATTTTTTTTCTTCACTATGCATAGCATGTGCGAATCTAAGGAGCTCAATAACTAGATACAAAAATTCTTTGATAGGGATGTTGAGAGGCTTCTTTAAATGTTCTTTAAGGTCTTTGATTAAATATTCATCCTCGAATTTCTTTCCTTTTCTTCTGTTGCATGCTCTACAAAGTAGCCGAATGTTACTATCGTCAGAACTTCCACCCTTTGACCAAGGTATAACATGATCAAATTCTATGTCTTCGTCTTTTATTGAGTTTGAACAGACTGAGCAAATTTGATTTTCACGCTTCAATACTCGAAATTGAGTGGCACGGGGGATTGATCTAGATACATTTCTTAACTCTTTGGTTTCCGTAAAAGGTTCTGAAACATAAAATACAGGGCAATCATGCCCATAAATTCGGCAACCTTTATCACCCTGTTCGTCTCTAAGGTCAAAGTCTTCAACTAAAATCCCATAGGGGCAATATTTAATTTCCCAACAAGGCTTGCATACTGCCTTAACACGTCTTTTCCAATCTATTTCTCGCCCCCACTCTTGAATCGGTCCTCTCTTCTTTTCCGTTTTATTACGCTTGGTCATATTTTGTGTCCGTATAGAAAATAAATTAGTCCAGAAAACAAACCGGGCTGCCGATGCGCTTTGCAGCGCCCCAGCAGCCCGGTCATTGCCACAGATAGTCTGCTCGATGCGTGTCAGATTAGATCAGCGTATTGCCCCCGACTGCTGGGCGACTTCCACGGAATAGAGCCGCGCGTCCTTCTCCTCCTTTTCCTCCGACGAGGTACCGTTGACACTGTAGGTCTGCCGCAGCTCGAACTCGGCCTGCTTGCCCTTGTTCCACTGCTTGACGGGCCGCAGGTAGCCCACGACGCGCGAGTAGATCTCGGTGACGGCGCTGCAATCGGGGCAGGCGGCGACTTCCCCGCGGATGTAGCCGTGGTCCGGGCACACACTGAAGGTCGGCGTCAGCGTGAAGTAGGGCAGGTGATAGGTCTCGCAGATCTTTCGTACGAGGACCTTCGCTGCGATGGGATCGGCGAGACGCTCGCCGATGAAGGTATGAAACACGGTGCCGCCCGTATACTTCACCTGGATCTCATCCTGCAGGTCCAGGGCTTCGAAGATGTCGTCGGTGTAGTTCACCGGCAGCTGCGTCGAGTTGGTGTAGAAAGCAGGCCCGCCGTTCTCATTGGCCGAGATAATGTCGGGAAACTTTTCCTTGTCGATCCGGGCGAGGCTGAAGGAGGTCCCTTCAGCCGGCGTGGCTTCCAGGTTGAAGTTGTTCCCCGTCTCGGCCTGGTACTCGAGGAGCTTTGCGTTCATGAAGTCCAGGACGCGCTTGGCGAAGTCCATGCCCTCGCGCTCCGCGATCGTCCTGCCCATGAGGTTCAGGCAGGCCTCGTTCATGCCCACGAGGCCGATCGTCGAGAAATGATTCTTCCAGTAGCTCCCCATGCGCTCCTTGATGCCCCGGAGGTAGTGTTTTGTGTAGGGGTAGAGGTTGCGGTCCGTGAAATTCTCCAGCACCTTTCTCTTGATCTCGAGGCTTTCCTTTGCGTGGTACATGAGCTTCTCGAGTCGTTCGAAGAATTCCTCCTCGGATCGGGCCATGTATCCCAGGCGCGGCATGTTGAGTGTTACGACACCGATGGAGCCGGTGAGCGGATTGGAGCCGAAGAGGCCGCCGCCGCGCTTGACGAGCTCGCGGTTGTCGATGCGAAGCCGGCAGCACATGCTGCGGGCGTCCTCGGGGCTCATGTCGGAGTTGACGAAATTCGAGAAGTAAGGCACGCCGTACTTGGCCGTCATCTCCCAGAGGCCTTCCATCAGCGGGTTGTCCCAGTTGAAGTTCTTCGTGATGCTGTAGGTGGGGATGGGGAATGTAAAGACACGGCCTTTCGCATCCCCCTCCGCCATCACTTCTAAGAACGCCTTGTTGAAAAGGTTCAGCTCTTCCTGGAACTCGCTGTAGGTCTCCTTTCGGGGCTTGCCGCCGATGATGACGTTTCGGTCGGAGTAGTGTTTCGGCACATTGACGTCAAGGGTTACGTTCGTAAACGGCGTCTGGAAGCCCACCCTCGTGGGGACGTTGATGTTGAAAATGAACTCCTGCAGGGCCTGCTTGACGTCCTGGTAGCCGAGCTTGTCGTAGCGGATGAAGGGTGCGAGCAGCGTGTCGAAATTCGAGAAGGCCTGGGCGCCTGCCGCCTCCCCCTGGAGGGTGTAGAAGAAGTTCACCACCTGTCCCAGGGCGCTGCGCAGGTGCTTGGCCGGGCGGCTCTCGACCTTGCCCGTCACCCCGCGGAACCCCTCGATGAGCAGATCGTAGAGGTCCCACCCGACGCAGTAGACCGAAAGGAGGCTCAGGTCATGGATGTGGAAATCTCCGTCGGAGTGTGCCTTCTTGATCTCGGGGCTATAGATCTCGTTGAGCCAGTAGACCTTGCTCACCTCCGAGGAGATGTAGTTGTTCAGCCCCTGGAGGGAGTAATCCATGTTGGAGTTTTCGTTGATCTTCCAGTCGGCCTTTTGCAGGTACTGGTCGACGAGGTCGACCTCCATCTTGTTGACCACTTCCCTCAACCGGGCGTGCTGGTCGCGGTAGATGATGTAGGCCTTGGCAGTTTTGCGATAGGGAGACTGAAGCAGGGTCTCTTCGACAATGTCCTGGATTTCTTCGACGCTGGGAACTTCACCCAATACTTGCTCGGCCAGCGCGAGCACCTTGATCATCAGGCGCCGCGCGGTTCCCGAGTTGTATTCCTCTGTTGCTGCGCCGGCTTTGGCAATGGCATTGGTGATTTTTTCCGGATCGAATTTGACAATGCGACCGTCCCTCTTCCGAATTTGACTGAACATTCGGTTCCCCCTTTGCTGAGTTTTTATAGAACGCGTGCCTGAGAACAAGATGGACAGGAGTAGGTTTGCGTCCCCTCTACGCAAAGTGTCCGTGTCGCACTAGATATTGTGTTGCAATATTGATGTAAACACTACATCTAGTCAAGAAAAAATTAAAAAAATTTTCTCCGGCAAGCAACCAGGAAACAACCATTTGAAATCATTACATTATTCAAGTATGCGATCAGGCATTTCCGGAGAATTTCGAAATATCTTTTCAGTTGTTGAAAGATCCGATTTTTTTGTAAGTTGCTGTTTTTTGACTCTGTTCTGAGAGAGGGACAGTCCAGGACCATGTAAAGACGGCCTTCTGGGGGCTTTTGCGCAATTTTTCGAAACCGTCAAGAAGTCATACTATATCTTGGGGTCCTGAGCTGCACTTGCGACAACATGTTGAGGTTTTGATTCCAAACCGAAAAGAGACTAACTGTTCGGCAATGGAAAATCAATACCAGATTATTGCCAGGGCAGGGCCGCAGCGGCAGGAGAAAGGATAAAGGTGAAAGGATAAAGGTGAAAGGATAAAGGAGCGATCGGGGAGAGAAGATATTGGATGTACGGTTAAACCTTTAACCTTTTTCTTTTGACCTTTTACCGGTGAGCCTTGATGCTTGAGGCTTGCGGCTTGTTGCTTCACCCGGGTTTCTGGGCCACGTAGAGATGACAGATGCCGAAGGTGAAAGGCTGCGACAGGGCCAGCACAAATCCGTTACGCCGAATCCGTGCCTCCAAAGCTTGTGGCGGTTCGAAGTCCAGTACGGAGTCGCGCAGGTAGAAATAGGGCTCTTTCTTTCCCGCTACTGCCGCTCCGATGAAGGGCAGGATATACTTGAAGTAGACCAGGTAGATTTCCCGGAATACAGGAGTTTCGGGGATGGAGAACTCAAGAATGGCGAAACGCCCGCCCGGTTTCAGAATGCGCAGTGTTTCCCGGAAAAGGCCGTCCATGTCCTGGACGTTGCGAATGCCGAAGCTGATCATGGCGTGGTGGAAGCTGCCGTTTCGGAAAGGTGCCCGGGTCGCATCTCCCTGCAGGAAGAAACAACGATCCGGAGAGGCGCTCCGTCCGTTCTTTTTCAAGGCCACACGGAGCATCTCCTCGGACAGGTCAATTCCCGCAACCCGGCAGTCCGCCTGGCGGGCCGCCTCGATGGCCATGTCGGCTGTCCCCGTGGCGATGTCGAGGATGTACTGACCGTCGCGGATGCCCAGGGCGCTCACGGTCCTGCGCCGCCAGATCTGGTCGATCAGGAGCGACAGCGTGCGGTTTCCCCGGTCATAGGTCGTTGCCATGTGGTTGAACAGCGACCGTATGACTCGTGGGCGCTTGTCCATCCGGTTCTTGCCTTCTTCTTCGCGCATGGAGTTCAATCCTTCGGCGGCTATCAAAAACACTTTCCTTGATCTTCCTCTCCCTTGAGGGGAGAGGACAGAGGTGAGGGTGAATGATGCGCCCGGCGCCACCATATACACGCTCCCTATATAGAGGTAAAGAATTTTTCGGGGCGAGGCCGGAGAGGACATCAGGGAGGGGAAATCCCCGCGTTCGTCTCCTTTACGGGACTTATGGATGTCGAAGGATGATTGAAGGGAATAGAGTCTAAAGGAAAGATAAGCGTGATTCTGATCAATGAGTTGAATCCTTCTCCGGACCCCTTGATCCTGTTCTCCGAGAATGTTTCAATCGATCATTTCGTCCTGGAAGTCTTACCGCCATTGCACACGATATTTTTTAGAGTTTCGAAAATCGAACCAGGGGCTATATCCTTCCTTTCATCAAAAGATTTACTCTGCGAAAAGATGGCAGCGCCATCTATCGTGTAAACGGTCAGAGCGGTGGACTGCATTTTTTCATTTGCGCAATCAAATTCACGCAATATCAACTGGTGACTCAATACGTCAGGACTCGCGATGGCGTGACCCAGATTTTTCATAATTTGATAGGTATTCATTTTCCCCTCTTTACTGTAAATGTCTTTTGTCCATACCCGAATGATGCCTCCAGCTTCATAGATGTTGCTTTTGTCATAGTAGGCATCCCCTGTCGCAGTTTGCCCGAAGAGTATCCAATCTGCCGCGCCTGCGTGATTAGCAAGGATGAACAGGAAAAGAACAACGAAACAAGAAATGCGATAGACATTTTTCGCTTTACGCATAATGAGCCCCCTTTTTCCTTATGGCCTATTCTCTATCACTTTTCCATTCCGACTGTAACTGAAAAGAAAGCCTCGACCAGCAAAGAAAGCGGGGCTTATGGGTAGGACGATGATACGGTGTCTGTTTAAATAAAAAGGGGAACCTCCCCCCCTCCTTCAAAAAAAGGGAGATTCCCCCCTGGGGATGGCCCGGGTTGAACCCGGGGCGAGAACAACTACTTGCTTGCGATCGGACCGGCTGGCTGCTTAACGGATCTCTCTTTCGCCTTCCGTGCCGGGAAGATCGAGGTATAGACAAAGGCCAGACCGGTAAGAATTAATAATATAAAAATCCCCTCCATGAAGCCTCCCCCCTCCGGTTGGCTGTGACTCTCTCCGGGTCATGGCCCGACCCTTGTCTGGCGGCCATAGTATCGACCTGCAGAGAGAAAAACAATACGGCGCAGGGGTGATTTTTCAATCGCCTCCTTTTCTTAGGGGATCTACGAAAAAAGTATTAGAGGGATACGCAGGTTGCGGGTTATGAACAGAAGAGGGATCTTATGGGAGGTCATTTCACGATAAAGGAGACTGAATCGGCGACGTCGTGCTCCTGGTTGATCAGGGAGAGTAGATGTCTGCCGCGCACAGGTTTCCAGAGCAACGTGGTCGACGAACCGATCGTGCGCTCGTCGAGGCGCCACTCGTGCGTATCGTCGGCGAATCGCCCGACGAAGGAAATCCGCTGCAGGTCTGCCGGGATATCCGGGTCGATCGTGATGATCGTGGAGGGCTGCGGGTAGACGATCCGGACGATCTCGTGCTGCCTCTCGCGGACGATCACATCGTCCGGTTCCGTTCCCGCGATGAACCACTCCTGCCGCCGGGGTTCCATCTGGTCCTGAAAGGCCACCTGCCGGCTCGCTACCCCCGTCGGAGGTGCGGGCGGTTTCGACGGTGTGCGCCGGTGCAGGTGGCTCATGATGTCCAGCCAGACCGGGGCTGCCCCCGTCATTCCGGAGACGTTCCACATGGGCTCACCGGAGAAGTTCCCCACCCAGACGCCGACGGTATAGCGCGCCGAGTAGCCTACGCACCAGTTGTCGCGCATGTCCTTGCTCGTGCCTGTTTTGACGGCCGTCCAGAAGCGGGTGGCCAGGGGGTTCTCCAGTCCGAAGGTGGCGCTTCGGGCCTCCCGGTCCGAGAGGATGCCCGAGATGATAAAGGCGGCGCGGCCGTCCATAACGGGGGTCGGCATTTCGGCGTCCTCATGGGGACTCACCTTCAGTCTTCCCCACTTGCCGCGGTTTGCCAGCGCCCGATAGGCATTCACCAATTCATAGAGGTTCACATCGGCCGAACCCAGGGCCAATGAATACCCGTAGTAGTCCGCTTCCCTGTCGAGGCTCGTCATTCCAATGGCGCGCAGCCTCTCCACGAAGGCTTCCGGGGTGACGAGCATCAGCGTCCGCACGGCGGGGATGTTGAGCGAGGCCGACAGCGCCGTGCGCAGGCTGACGGGGCCGAGAAAATCCCGGTTGTAGTTCTCGGGGACGTAGAGGCCACTTGACGAGGGAACCTGGAGCGGTGCGTCCTCCACGATGGAGGCCGCCGTCAGGATTTCCTTCTCGATGGCCAGTCCGTACAGGAATGGCTTCAGCGTGGAGCCAGCCTGCCGCAGGGCCCGGATTCCGTCCACGTGAGATGCGCTGGAGGTGGCGCCCGGGTTGGCCACGTAGGCGAGTATCTCGCCCGTGGCATTGTCCGCGACGAGGACGGCGCCATCCCTGACATTGCGGTCGTGCAACAGCCCGAGCTGGTGTTGAAGCGACTGGAGGGCGACGATCTGGAGTTCCCCGTCGAGCGTGCAGGTTGCGCGCTCTTCCTCGTCTCGGAGGAGCATCCGGGCCAAGTGTGGGGCAAGGGCTATCAGCGGCCGAATCCGATAGGGACGCCCGAGAGCATCCGATGCGAGGGCTGCAACTTCCCCGGGATCGACGGCCGTATTCATCCGTGCGGCAAGCAAAGTGGCCCTGCGCGCCACGCCCTCAGACGACATTCTCGAAGAGGGGATGAGACAGGCCAGGATCAGCGACTCCGCCTCGTTGAGGCCCGAAGGGTCCTTGTCGAAAAGCCCCCTCGATGCGGCGGAGATCCCCTGAAGCTCGCCGCGGTAGGTGATGAGGTTGAGGTAGGCCTCGAGGATCTCTCTCTTGGTCCACTGTCTTTCCAGTGCAAGGGCGGCAGAGATCTGGCGGAGTTTTTCCGTCAGGCTTCGTTTCGCTCCGCGCGCCGCGGAGGACTTCTCCAGGCGCGAGGCGAGTTGCATGCTGATGGTGCTTGCCCCCCGCGAGCCCGTCGAGGTGAGATGTCTTAGCGTCGATGCGCCCAGCGCGAGCCAGTCGACGCCTCGATGTTCGTAGAACCGCTTGTCCTCGGCCGCAACCACGGCCCGGGGCAGTGCGGGCGAGATGTCGGCAAGCCCGACCCAGTCCAGTCGCCTGCCCGCGGGGTTGACGCGCATCTCGTGGATCACGCTTCCGTGGCGGTCCATGAGAACGGCATCCGAGAGGCGATTCGATGCGCGCACCTCATCAAAAGAAGGCAGTGCCGGCCCCGAGAGGTACAGCCCCGCGGCAAGGGTTGCGACAAACGCCGCAACACTGACGGAGATCGCCGAAAGGATCAGCTTGAAGCTTTTCATTGATACTCGAATCATCTTTAAGTGCCGATTAGGTAACAGGTAACAGGTAACAGGTAACAGGTAACAGGTAACAGAATTCGCTTACCGGATGCCTTTCCTGTCACTTCTGCCACTTTGCCATTCCGTCACTGACGCTTCGCGTCACGGATTCACCGCGACCGTCCGGTTGGGGATCTCGCCGAACATCTCGGGGGCGTAAAGCGCCTCTGCCCGCGTGGGCGGCATTTGAAATGTCCCCTCGTTATTGAGCCGCAGCGTGTATCCCGTCTTCCAGGTGCCCTTGGGAACGTAACTGTAGTAGAACCGGCAGGCCTCAAAGGCCCGCTCGACGTAGGCCTCGTGGGGGTGGCCCCCGTTTTTGTCGGACCCCGGCTCGAGTCCCACAGCGAGGATGGCCGATCCGGCCGGAATGGGGTCACTCAGGACGACCCAGGTCATGTCGGACTGTGCCTCGATCTCGAACGTGACCCTGAGCACGTCGCCACGACTTAAGAAATTCTTCACTTTCTTTTCCACGGGTGTGACGGTTTTCTTGATCCGGTAGCCGCTCGAGAAGGGTTTTCTCAGCGGGATGGCGGCAAGTCCCTGGACCGTCGCCCAGGGGGCGCCTTCGCCCTCATGCCGTATGCTCAGAATTTCCTTCCTGCCGGGCCAGTCGAAACGCAGCGTGCCTCCCGCCGGCGTTTCCCAGAAACCCCATCCCACTGTCGCGGTCTTCGGTCCCAGCCCGGCCGTTGTCTTGCCCGACACCGTTTCCTTTTCGTAAACCGCTGAGAACTTCTCGAATGCCAGTGTGCCCCAGGCATTCGCCGTCGTCGTGTTCCAGTGCCCCCGCCGCATCCTGCCGATGGCACCTTTCGCGATGCGGGGGGCGTCTTCTTTCCACGTGTCGAGATCGATGACGGCAAGAAGGGTGCGCACCGCATTGACATCGGGACTCACCATGAGCCACCACAGGCCGTCGGTGTGCTCCGTGGAGAAACCCAGGGAGGTTCCCTGCAGGTTCAGACGCGAGCGAAGGATCTGCTCCGCCGCCGTGAGCTTCTTTGCCCGCTCGGGGATGTCGCCCACGCGCTTGAGCACACCGATCCAGTCGATCACGGCCGAGGTGGGCCAGAGGTTGGGCTCGACGGCCACGGAACCCAGCAGCGCCGCCTTCGCTTTTCCATAGCGAGAGAGGGCCTCTATAGCGGCCACCTTGCGGATCGCGAGATCTGCCGTGGCGAGCTCTCCGCTCCTCCTCACGCGTCCGTCCACGAAATCCGCCAGTCCGGCCGACATCCGATCCCGTGCGAAGGCCGGGATCTCGAAGCCCGCCTCGTTGGCGATGGCGAGCACGTAGGCCGTGAGCGTGTCGCTTCCCATCCGCAGGGCGGGAAAATATTTGAGCAGCCCCTCGCCGTCCAGATAGGCCGGAAGCTCGCGCATACGCTCCTGCCAGAGCGACTTGTCCTTCAGAGCCACCGCCCGTGAGATCTTCTGCTCGAGGCAGCCGTAGGGATACTGCGACATGTACTCGCGCACGCCGGCAAGCCCGTCGGCGATCCGGGGCTGCAGCCGCACGAGGATCCCGCCTCTTCCGGCCAAGGCCCCGGCGGGCGCATCCACGGGGATCTCAACCTTGTCGCGAACCTGCAGGAAGGTGGCCTGCCAGGTCCGGACGGGCACGGCAGGGACCACCTTCTGGGACACTTTCAAACGATCCGAAGTTTTTCCGTCGCGTTCCATCGCTGAAATTTCATAGTCGAGCTTGTCGACACCGGCGGGGATCTTGACGTCCCATCCGATCTCCTGTGCCTCTCCCGGTGACAGGCCCACACGCAGCGTCTCGTAGTCGGTTTTTGCCGCGCCGGCCGCGACGGAGAGCTTTGCCTCCACGTTCATGGCTTTCTCTGTCGTGTTGCGCAACGTGACGCCGGCCTTCAGGAAATCCCCTTCGCGGGCAAGTGGTGCAATGCCGGCGAGAAGCATCAGATCCTGCGTCGTTCGCACGTCGGCCTGGCCTGTTCCGTAGAAGTCCGCCCCGCCCGTTGCGACGGCGACGATCCTGTATTCCGTAAGACTGTCCTTCAGGGGGATTTTCAGGCGGGCCTCGCCGTTTTCATCGACGGGTACCGTTGCTTTCCAGATGAGCAGCGTGTCGAATAGCTCCCGGGTGATCTGCTTGCCGCCGCCGCCGCCCTGGGGCAGAGCCTTGAGGCCGAAGTGGCGCTTGCCGACAACCATCATCTGGGCCGTTGAGGTGAAGATCTCGTAGGGGCGCTGGCGCATCATCGACTCGAGGAGCCTCCAGCTGCCGTTGGGACGCAGGGCCAGGAGCCCCTTGTCCACGGCGGCCACGGCCAGCTCTGTTCGCTCTGGAAGCTTTTCTCCCGAGGCCGTGCGGACCTTGAATCGAACGTCCGCCTCCTGGCGCACCTTGTACACCTGATGATCCGGGTTCACGTCCACGGCAAGCTCATGGGCCTTCCAGCCGACACGGATCTCTCCGATTCCCAGTTTGTAGGCAGGCTTTCCGGGGTCGAAAATTGCCGTCGGAGTCGCGTCGGCCGTTCGCCCGCGCACCACGAGCACTGAGACAAAGGCGTTGGGCGCATAGTTTCGCTTCACGGGGATCTCCACGATGGGGTTTTTGCCGGAGAGCTTCTGGATGGAGACATCGGCGATTCCCTCGCGCTCCACCGTGACAAGGGCCGTGGCCTCGCGGAAAGGCATCCGGACCTGAATCCGGGCCTTCTCGCCGGGTTCGTAGCGCTTCTTCTCCGGGATGACGTCGATGCGGTCGTCATTGCGGGCCTCGAACCACCAGTCGTCCTTTCCGGCAACCCAGAGATCGAAGTTCGCCAGCGCCACATTGCCGTCCTCGTCTTTGGCTTCGGCCTGGAGGATGACGCTGCCTGAGATGGGCGAGGGAGCCTCGCAGACAAGCACGCCCGAGGCGTCCGTTTTTCCCTTGCAGTGTGGGCCGGCCTCGCAGACGGCCATTCCGGTGTTGTCGGATTTGGCCGTGCAGGGCACGGCGATTCGCTTGATCTCGGAGATGTGCTCGTAGGAATAGAACCCGCCGGCGATTCGCCTGCGGTGCGAGTAAGTCTTGCGCTGGTAGAGCTCCACGGAGACCTCGCTGTCGGCAACGGGGTTTCCCGCCAGATCAAGGACGACGACTCGGTATCGAAGCGCCTCCTCCGAGGCGGCCCAGGAGTCGGGCCTTAAACCCACGATGCGCTTCGAGGGGTACATCGGGATATCGACCGCGACCGTCTGAACCTCGCCATTGGGGTCGCGGTACTCCATCTCGGTGTGGAGCGACTTGGGTGTGGAAAGCTTCGGGAGCTTCGCAAATTTCGTGCGTACAGCCCCCCTCTCATCGAGTTTCAGGTCCTGCGTGGGAAGTCGAAAGGGCTTCTCGCTGCTGGGTACGGTCTCCTCGTCGAGTCCAAATTCCTCGTCGGGAGAGATTTTCCGCGTGCCTTCCTTCAGCCGGCTGCCCAAGAAGGTGTAATCATCGTAGCCCTTGAACGTCACGGTCCGGGGCCGGATCTCTCCACGAAGCTTCACCGGCAGGCGTCCTGCGGCCCCGCCCGAAAAGTACGATACGTTGAGGTCGAGATTCACCTGGCTGGGTTGTACCGGTGCATCTGCGGGCCCCTGGATCACGGCCTTCATCAGGGGGATGCGGAATTCCTCCACCTGGAAGGCGCCGGTGCGCAGGGTCGATGCGGCCGTCTTGTCTCCTTTGCGCGCGATGCTGACCACGTAGGTGCCGAGCCTTGCCTCCTGGGGAATCTGCCAGTCCGTCGCAGCGCTGCCGCCATCCTGCGAGGAAATCGGCATCCGGTATTCCTGGCCGCTGCCGCTGTGACGGATCGTGAGCTCGTCGAACCGGGTCTTGTCCCCGGGAAGGGAAAACCCGTCCGTTGTGGGGATCCTGAGGATGTGTTTCATGTGAACCGTTTCGCCGGCCCTGAGCAAAGTGCGGTCAAAGATCGTGTGAGCGATGATATCATCACGGCCGGCATAGTCGGCCATGGGAAGCCGGAAACGCCAGGGCTCGATGCCATCCTCCCAGCTTGAGTGGGTGAACGTTGCATCGCCGTCTGCGCTTGCGAACACGAAGAGACCGGCGCCGATCCCGCCCAGCACGCTGCCGGCTTCGTAGTAGTTGATGGGCCAGCTGCAGCGGGTCTGTGAGGCCGCGGAGGGCAATGTGCCCTGAATCAGCGCCACCCCCCGCTCGTCCGTCTTTCCCTGCCAGATGCGTTTCCCATTGCAGCCGCGAATGGAGACGGAAGCGCCGGCAACGGGGGTTCCCGTGTCGAGGGCCGTAACCCATACGAGGGAGGACTCGCGACCCCATTTGAGATGAGCTGCCAGGTTTGTCACCAGGGCCGTGGACGGCACGAACATCGGAGTGGACTTGCCCAGCAGGTGTGAGCCCAGGATGCGGCTCTCGAGCTCCACCACATAGAATCCCGGTTTCTCCAGCGGGATACCGATCACTTCGAAGGCCTTTCCGCCCTCCGGGACCGGCAGCTTGAATTCCTTACCTCCTGCTTGCCCGGCGAAGACCGACTTTTCGCGGGAGGCCATGGCAACGTTGCGCAGCCAGTGAATCACCCGCTCCTCTTGGTCGAGGTTTACTTTCCGGACTCTGCCGTTCACCTGCTGGGTGATCCCGGGGGGGGTCCCTTCCCGGCCCGCATCCATCTGGACAGGCCCGGACCTTGGTTTGGGGATTTCCGGGAGAATCTCCTCGCTCTCTCCCTCAACGGTGAGCAGGTTGTTCTTCAGCTCCGCCTCGATGTTACGCACGGTCACGGGCAGTAAAGGCGTTGCCGCCTCGATGATCCCGAAGCGGGCCGAGAACTTGGCCAGGGGAGGATAAGCTTCGGTCTTCACTGTGAGGGGGAAACGGCTGGCGTTGGCCAACGGTCTCCCCGCATCGTCCTTCATCCCCTTCGGTATGCCGATGGTGAACTCGGTCCGCTCGGGGAAGGGCCCGGCAAAGCTGACCATCCGTTTGTAAGGGGCGTCCTCGCCATCGTCTTTGTCGGCTTTCGGCCTCCAGACCTTGCCGTCCTGGCTCCTGAGAGTCATTTCCTTTGCCAGGCTCCACGCAACGGGAGCGGAAAAGGTGACCCTCATGGGGAGCACGGGGATGCAGGCCCCGCCTTTCTTTTCCCTCGGGCAGGTGAACTCCGCCCGGAAGGGGCCGCGAACCTTGAACTCGAGGACCTGGTCCTCTTCTGTCGCCACTCCGCTTTTGGCGACCACGCCCTTTCCCCATACGAGCCTGAGCTTTGCCGATGGGGGGAAGGATTGTCTGGCGCGAAGGGTCACGATGGTCCCTTCCTTTTTATCGTAGCGCAGCGCCTTGAGGACCTGTTCCCTCTCCTTTCCCGAGACCAGAGCGACACCCACCCGCTCGCTCACGCCGCTCGCGGAGAACCAGACATTCTTCGCGAGAGATTCCGGAGTGGGTTCGGCATCGAGGTAGAGCACGAAGATCTGCTTTTCGTCGATCGCCGTGTCCCCCTGATAGGGGTTGGAACGGAGGATGGCCGGGCCTCCCGTGGAAAAAGAAAAGCCGGTGCCGCCCATGACCGTTTTCCCTGATAGGGTCTTCATGCCGGCCTTCAGCGCAAATCGGCAGATCACTCCGCCCGGAAGATCGCTTTCGAAGTCATAGGACCATGTCCGGGCATCTATCCATCGTCCCTCGCCTTTCTGCGTGCACTCGACCTGAAAAGGATCGTCCAGCCGCGGGTCTCCGAATGCGACCATGGGCTCCGAGAACCGGGCCGTCACTTGCCGCACATTCTTGACGGTACCCTGGGGCGAGAACAGCTCAATACGGGCCGCATCATCGGCACTCAAGGCCGGAGGAAGGCAGACAACGAATGGGATCCAGGAGAAAAAAGACAAGAAAACAAGGCCGCTCAACCGAAGGCTGATACGCATGGCCAACCTCTCGAGGTGGGATTTCTAGATGATGTAGCAGAAAGGGCGACAGGATGGCAAAGGCTTTCTTAAGCAGGCACGAGGTCCGAGGAGCGAGGACCGAGGAAACACAAGAAAATCCTCGATCCTCGAGCCTAGTTCCTCGATCCTGCGCGCCGCCGTCTCAAGGCCAGCGCTGCGGCAGGGACGAGCAGAATCCCCAAGAGGAGAGGGTACTGGATCGCGTAGACGACAGGCGTGAGCGCCCACCTCACGGCCAGCCGCAGCCCGTCATGCTGCGCGATGAACCGGGCAACGGGCGGCGACGCTGTGGAGTACAGATCGAGAAGGACCCTGCCCGCAGGACTCAGTGCGAGCACCCGGTCGCGGAAGTCTCTCAAGACCTGAACATGCGGGTCGAGATAGGAGCCATAGGCTGCCGTGGCGATGAAACAGTTGCCTGTTGTCGAGCTCCCGCCGCCGCCGCTGGGGGTGAACACCTGGATGCGCTGGTTGGCTGTATCGGCAATAAAAAGGTTGCCCGTCGGGCCGATGGACATCCCCTGCGGGCTGTCGAATTGCCCGTCGCCGGTGCCGTAGGAGCCGAACTTGGAGGCGAATACGCTGCCAGAAGTGAATTTCTGGATGCGGTTGTTGCCCGTGTCGGCCACGTAGAGATTTCCTGCATTGTCCGCTGCCACTCCCGTAGGTCTTTCAAACTGGCCGTCGCCGGTGCCTTGGGAGCCGATGGTTGCCCGAAAAACTCCTGTATTGGTGAATTTCTGGATGCGGTGGTTGCCCGTGTCGGCCACATACACATTTCCAAAGTTGTCCACCACTACAGCCGTCGGGGTATTCAGATTGCCCGTGCCAGATCCCAGGGAGCCCCAGGCAAGGATGAAGTCGCCTGACGCGGAAAATTTCTGAATCCGGTGATTGCCCGTGTCGGCCACGTAGACATTGCCGGTGGAGTCCAGGGCAACGGCCAGCGGGCTTTCAAATTGCCCGTTGCCGGACCCCTGCGTGCCCCAGGCACGGTCAAAGACACCGGCCGATGTGAACCTCTGGATCCGGTGATTGCCCGTATCGGCGACATAGCTCGCGTCCGTGGTATCCACGGCCACGCCCGAGGGCGTAATGAACAGTCCGGTCAGAGAGCCGAGGGAACCCCATTTCAGAAGGAACGCGCCCACAGAAGTGAATTTCTGAATCCGTTCATTGCCGCTGTCGGCGACCCGCACGTTCCCCGTCGTGTCCACGGACACCGCCGTCGGGTTTGCGAAATCCCCGTCACCGGTCAGGGTGGAGCCAAACTTGGCGGAAAACACTCCGGTGTCCGTGAACTTCTGGATTCGACAGTTGTTCGTATCGGCGACATAGACGAACAGGGTGCCGGCCGGAGTGGTTGCCAACCCCAGCGGATTATTGAACTGGCCATCACCCGGTCCGAGGATCCCCCACTGTGTCGTGTAGCTCACCACGGCGCCGTTGACGGCGAATTTCTGAATCCTGTTATTGCCCGAATCGGCCACGTAGACATTGCCGAAGGCATCCGTATCCACCGCGGAAGGCGCAAAAAACTGCCCGTTCAATATGCCGGAGTTGTCCCACGCAACGACAAACGAGCCCGCGGAGGTAAATTTCTGAACCCGGTTATTGCCGGTGTCGGCCACG
>DATJPI010000218.1:0-9151 GCA_035506495.1 Syntrophales bacterium | reverse complement strand
CTTTCCTGCCTCGACCCGGGCGGCCGTCTACGGGATGAAGATGACCGTCGGCCAGCGCGTTATCGAGGCGAAGATCAAGAAGCGCGATGAGGCACGACGGGACTACGAAAAGGCCCGCGACCAGGGCAAGAGCGCTTCTCTGCTCGAACAGCAGCGGCCCAATGTCTTCCAGATGAACGTCGCCAACATCATGCCGGGCGACGAAATCCGTGTGGAGATGCGCTACACGGAGTTGATCGTCCCGTCCGATCGCGTCTACGAATTCGTCTATCCGACCGTTGTCGGGCCCCGCTACTCCAACCAGAAGGTGGAGACGGCGCCAGCCTCGGAGCACTGGGTGGAAAACCCGTACCTGCGCCAGAGCGAACCTCCGGCCGACTCGTTTGACCTCACGGTGGAGATTGCCGCGGGGCTGCCCATACGAGAGCTGACTTGCATCTCCCACAACGTGAGGACTACGTGGAGCGGCTCCTCGATCGCAAAAGTGGCACTCGATCCTGCGGAGATCTCCGGCGGCAACCGTGATTATATTCTGCGCTATCGTCTCGATGGGGACCGGATCCAGTCGGGGCTGCTGCTCTTTGAGGGGAAGGAGGAAAACTTCTTTCTTCTCATGATGCAGCCCCCGAAGAGGATCGCGAAAACGGACATCCCCGGCCGCGAGTTCATCTTCATCGTCGATGTGTCGGGCTCCATGTACGGCTTTCCGCTGGAGATCTCCAAGAAGCTGATGGCCGACCTGCTCGCAAACCTCAGGCCCACAGACCGGTTCAACGTTCTGCTTTTCTCGGGAGGGTCCTCGGTCCTTGCCGAGGAGTCGCTCCCGGCCACGGGGGAGAATATCGCGCGGGCCGTGCAGCTCATCGATCGCCAAAAGGGTGGCGGAGGCACGGAATTACTGCCGGCACTCAAGCGAGCGTTGTCTCTCAAGAAAGCAGTGAACTTCTCCCGGACGATCGTCATTGCCACGGATGGATACGTGACTGTCGAGGAGGAGGTCTTCGACCTGATCCGGAACAATCTGGGAAATGCCAACCTGTTTGCCTTCGGCATCGGAACGGCGGTCAATCGACACATCATCGAGGGGATGGCGCACGTCGGCATGGGCGAGCCCTTCGTGATCGCAAAAGCCGACGAGGCCCCGGGCAGGGCGGAGACCTTCCGCAACATGATCCAGTCGCCGGTTCTCACACAGGTGAAGCTCGATCTCAAGGGCTTCGAGGCCTATGATATCGAACCCCTCACTATCCCTGATGTCCTCGCGGAGCGTCCCGTGATTGTCTTCGGCAAGTGGCGTGGCAAGGCGAAAGGCACCATCTCCCTGCGGGGGATCTCGGGCAAGGGTGAATTCGCCGAAGCCATCGACGCGGGAAAGGTGAAACCCTCGGCGGCCAACTTGGCACTTCGCTACCTCTGGGCTCGCCACAGGATCACGGTGCTCTCGGACTACAACAAGCTGCGGTCAAGCGACAAACGCATCCAGGAGATAACGGGGCTGGGTCTTCAGTACAATCTGCTCACGGCTTACACGTCCTTCGTGGCAATCGACTCCGAAGTGCGCAATGCTGACGGGAAGCCCGCGATGGTGAAACAACCGCTGCCGCTTCCCGAAGGGGTTTCCGATTATGCCGTAGGCGGCGCCGTGATGAGGTCTTATGCACCCTTGGCCGCAGCGGCAAAGAAAGCAGACCTGCCCGCAGAGGACAGGGCGACGGTGAAAGAAAAAAGGACAAAAGACGAAGAAAAGGGCAGGAACACTTCCGTCATCATCGAGGATGTTGCCGTGTCGCAGGGTCTCTCGAGAGAGGATGTGCTCAAGAAGCTCGAGGCGCAGACCGGGAAGCTGGAATCCTGCTTTGCCGGGGCAAAGGGCAAACTGGTGCTCAGACTGACGATCAAACCCGATGGTACCGTGAAACGCGTACAGGTCCTCAGCAGTACCTTGAAAGGCGGGAAAACGCCCCAATGTGCGGCTGATGAACTCAAGAAAATCATTCTGCCCTCCACGCGAGACGGCAAGGAGGGAAGGGCCGTTGTAACATTGTCTGCATGAGTGTTTTGCGAGGACCTTCCGGGCCGGAGCCGGCGTTTCTCGAACGCCGTCGCTCCGGTTCGGAAATTTTCGCTTGACAAGATCGTCGCGCTGACGGGAAATCGGGGAAACGAAATTACCAGAGATGCCAGAGCCCGTGATTGCAGCCTTAGGCCCGATCATTGAAGACGAGGATGCCGACGTCGTTCTCCGTTGCCAGAGAGGGGAAACGGATGCCTTCGAGGTTCTCGTCGAACGGCATCAAAAGCGCATGCTGAACATCGCCTACCGCATGCTGGGGGATTACGAGGAGGCATGCGACGTCGCGCAGGAAGCCTTCCTCTCCGCGTATCGCTCGATCCGGTCTTTCCGGCGCCAGGCGAAATTCTCCACCTGGCTCTATGGAATCGTCCTGAACCATTCGAAAAACAGGCTCAAACAGATCGCGGGCCGCTCGCGGCATGAAACGCGATCGATCGATGACCCCATAGAGTTGAAAAACGGCAGTGTCTCACGCCAGGTGGCCGACTGCGGGGAATCCGCCGCCGATGAGCTGGAGAAACAGGAGATGGAAAAGGCGGTTCAGCGGTGCATCGATGCC
Source organism: Syntrophales bacterium (assembly GCA_035506495.1). GTDB lineage: Bacteria > Desulfobacterota > Syntrophia > Syntrophales > UBA2192 > UBA2192. The sequence continues at coordinate 6,518 of DATJPI010000218.1, read as the reverse complement.
CTGGAAGGCGAGTACAGGGAAGTCCTCGTCCTTCGCGACATCCAGGGGTTCTCATACGAAGAGATCGGCGTCATGCTGAAACTGCCCGAAGGGACCGTCAAATCGAGGTTGTTCAGGGCGAGGGCTTTGCTGAAAGACCGGCTCGTGGAAGTATTGGGTGATCGGCTATGACATGCAAAGATGTGGAAATCCTGCTTGCGGCCCTGGCGGAGGGTGTCCTTTCCGATCAGGAGAACCATGCAATCGAATCGCATCTTCGGTCGTGCGCATCCTGCCGGAAAGCCCTGGCGGATCTGAGAAAGACCGGCGAGACGGTGAAGGGCCTCGGACAGGTGGATCCGCCTCCCTGGCTCAAGACAAGGGTCATGGCAAGAGTGCGCGAGGAAGCTGAACAGAAAGGCTTCCTCCGGAAATTCTTCTATCCGCTTCACATCAAGGTTCCCATTCAGGCCCTTGCCACGGTCCTCATCGCCGTCGTCGCATGGAATGTCTACAAGACAGGCGAGCCGGAATACAAGCAAATCGTGCCGCCTGCCGCGGTGCAGGAGGAACAGAGGGTGAAGACTTCGGGCGAGTCACCGAATATCGAGAAGCCGGCCCCTGAGACGAAAAGAGAGACAGCGTCCAAAACGGGCATTTCAGAACAGCGGGACTTCGCGCCGCCTGCCCCAAGGCGGGAGGGTCAAACGGAGTTGCCGAAAACGGTGATCCCGGAAAGGGCGAAGGCCGACGAGGCGGCATCCGTGGCGACTCCGGGAACTCCCGGGACCGCAGCCGTGCCTGTAAAAGACGGGGAGGCTGTGGGGGGTGTCAGTGCCGTCGGTCCATCGGAAAAAAAGGAGGCGATGCCGTACCCCTCCGGGCAGCCGAAGCAGAAGACCCGCGATGCCGCAGCCGGGGCTTATGCAGCGAAAAAGCAGGCGGCGCCGGCCGCCGCACCGCCTGCACTTTCGAAAGCCGGTCAGGCTGGAACTGCGCCGGAGATGACGTTGCGCGTCGGCAATGCGGGCGAAGCCTCAGACGTAATCGAAAATGAGGTGAAACGTCTCGGCGGCCGGATCTCGGAAAAGCAGACATCCGAGAACCGGATCATCCTGACCGCCAGGATCGGGATGGATCGAGTTGAGGCCCTGCGGACAAAGATCCGGTCCATGGGAGATGTTCGCGAATCCTTTCCGGACACGATGCGTTCCGGCGCCGGAGGAGACATCATCCGGATAGAGATCCGGCAGGATTAGATCGATATTCTCACTGTCCTGAATGCTGTAAAACTTTTATCAACATCAGCGATTTTTTTACGGCTGATTCAAGCTGGTCTGCTATTTGCATCATCCTGCAAAATGTATGAAAAACGTAGGTCATGACCGTCGGATTCAGAGCGGTACGAAATCAGAAAGGGGGGATGAGAGGGATAGATTGATTTTGAGGAAAAGGGGGGTGAGGTCGGCTGCACACGCATCGCCTCATAATGGAAAAGCACGCAATTCTGAATTTGCGGCATCAAAGGACAAGGAATTTTGATTCACCCTAAAGCACCTCAGGAGGTTAGATGAAATGAAGAAAGTTTGGATCGTTCTGTTAGTCATCGCGTTGACCGCAGGCCTGGCCTTCGCCCAGGCGAAGGGAACACCCAAGGAAGCGCAGGCGATGCTGGCCAAGGCCGTGGAATTCTACAAGGCAAACGGGCAGGCCAAGGCATTCGCAGCGTTTGACGACATGAAGGGGAAATTCGTGGATCGGGATATTTACATCTATGTTTGCGACATGAACGCAAAGATCCTGTCTCACGGAGCGAATCATGCGCTGATCGGCAAGACGATCATCGATCTCAAGGACTCCGACGGCAAGCTCTTCATGAAAGAGCTGGTCGACAAGGCAAAGGCCTCGCCCAGCGGTTCCATCGATTACAAGTGGACGAACCCCACGAGCAAGAAGGTGGAGGCCAAGACCGTGTTCTACCAAAAGGTGGGCGATGTGATCATCGCAGCGGGGGCATACAAGTAAATCAAACAGAGAAGACGAGCCGGACGGGTGCAACTCCCGTCCGGCAACCTCATCATCAAAGGGGAAGGGAAAATGAACAAGCTCCTTCGCAACCTGAAGCTCGCAAAAAAACTCCTGATTGGTCCCGTGGCAGTTTCCCTGCTCCTCTTGCTCCTGGCCGCAGGCACCTACCATGGCTTGAGCAGCCAAAAAGCAGATTTGGATGACATGTACAACAACAACTTCAAGGGCTATCAAAACAGTTCCGAGATCGCTAACACGATAGCCAACGTCCATGCAAACCTATACAAGGTTGTCAGCTGGGCCGGTGCAAATTACGAAACCGCAAAAGTGGAAGCCCTGGGAAAGGAGCAGAAGACGTCCATCGAGAAGACCATCGCTTTCGTTCAAAAACTATTGAAAGACGCTGCGATCACTCCGGAGGAAAAGAAACTCTACGAAGTAACACTGACCAATCTCAAGGCGTACCAGGTACCTGCAGTCGGGCTGCTGGACATGGTTGCAGTGGACGTGAATGGGTCCGCCCTGTTCATGACCATGAGCGATGATAAGTACCAGGATCTCGGCAAGACCCTGTCCGACCTCATGGCCCTTGAGAACCGACTGGGAAAGGAAAACTACGAACAGTCCATGCGGAACTCGAACCGGCTGATGAGCATTTTCGCCGTGGTACTCGCCGTGGTGATCGTGTCTGCCGTCGTCATCAATCTGGTCATGGCCCGGCTGATCACAAATCCCGTGAAAGAGTCCGTCGTCGTCATCAAGAAAGTGGCCGACGGAGATTTGACACAGAATATCCAGGTCTCTTCCCGCGACGAAATCGGCGAGCTCGCCGAATCGGTCAACACCATGCGCAAGAAGATGGGAGAGGCGGTGGGACAATCCATGGCCATCTCCAATGTCCTGTCCGATTCATCATCGCAGCAGGCAGCCTCCATCGAGCAAACCTCGGCATCGCTGGATGAGATGGCTTCCATGACCCGGAGAAACGCCGACAACACCGCGGAAGCGAACAACCTGATGGGTGTCGTCCGCGGGGCCATCGAGAAATCCAATGAGGCGATGACGTCATTGACTCGGTCCATGACCGATATCGCGCGGGCAAGCGAAGAGACCCAGAAAATCATCAAGAACATCGACGAAGTGGCCTTCCAGACGAATCTGCTGGCCCTCAACGCTGCCGTCGAAGCGGCTCGTGCCGGGGAAGCCGGCGCGGGGTTTGCCGTCGTGGCTGATGAAGTGCGCAACCTAGCGCTGCGGGCAACGGATTCGGCAAAGAATACGGCAAACCTCATCGCGGATATCGTCAACAAGGTGCGTGGGGGCGAGAAGCTGGTCAGTGTGACCAATGACGCCTTCGGCAGCGTGATCAGCAGCTCCAGGAAGGTGCAGGATCTGATGGGGGAGATCGCCGCGGCATCCAAGGAGCAGTCCGACGGAATTCACCAGATCAACAGTGCCGTTGCGGAAATGAACCGGGTAACGCAGCAGAACGCAGCCAATGCCGAGGAGCTGGCATCGGTCATGGCGACCTTTCGGGTTGAGGATGTCCATATGGCATCGAGCAAAGAAGTCCGAAAGCGGGGCAGGGATATCGACAATGCAGCAAAGGCGGCCGGTCCCGCAGGGCGCGATCCCGAGGCCGTCATTCCGATGCAGGAATCACAGCAATTTTAACGGCTCATGCGCCAAGAGTGCGGCGATCGTAGAACCGCATAAACGTGAGGCAGGGTTCAACAAACCCTGCCTTTTTTGCGTCTCGCGGATCCGGGCTTACAAGGATCCGGTTTTGAAGGTGTCGCACTGATTCAGTTCGCCCGACTCGAAACCCCGCCTGAACCAGCGCACCCTCTGCTCCGATGTACCGTGGGTGAAGGCGTCGGGCACGACGGTGCCGCGAGTCTGTCTCATGATTCGGTCATCGCCGATGGCGCTTGCCGCGCGCAAGGCCTCTTCCAGATCGCCTGCCTCCAGGATATGGCGGGATTTGTCGGCGTGATAGCCCCATACACCGGCCAGGCAGTCGGCCTGCAGCTCCATTCTCACCGACAGGCGATTGGCATCGGCGCGGCTTGCTCGTTGCATGGCGGACTGAACCTTCTCGGTGATCCCCAGCTGGTTTTGCACGTGATGGCCCACCTCGTGGGCAATTACATACGCCTGGGCGAAATCGCCCGGGGCCTTGAATCGTGTCTTGAGGTCTTCGTAGAAAGAAAGGTCGATGTAGACCTTGTGGTCCTCGGGACAGTAGAAGGGACCCATGGCCGCCTGGGCGAAGCCGCAGGCGGACTGGATGGCCCCGGAGAACAGGACGAGCTTTGGCTCTTCGTAGGTTCTGCCGTACTGGCGAAAGACGCCGTGCCAGGTTTTCTCCGTGTCGGCCAGGACCACCGAGACGAACTGGCTCATGGGGTCTGCCCCAGGCTTTTGCTGTTGTTGGGTCACCGACGGTGGCCCGCTTTCAGGAACCGTTTGCAGAATCACCGATGGGTCGATCCCGAAATAGAGCGCCACGAGCACCAGGAGGATCGTGCCGACCCCTCCTCCCACCAGTCCCCGCGAGACGGGCATCCCCCGCCGGTCTTCGACGTTGTCGCTTCTTTCCTGATCTTCCCAGCGCATGAGTTTTCTCCTTTTTCTCTCCCGTATTCCCCGCTTTCACTGCACGACGGGGGTCAGGATGAGACCGAAGCGGCCGATTCCATTTCCTTCTTCTTCAGATAAACAAGCACCGCTGCCAGGGCCGCCTGGGTCATGCCGGGGATCCGCTGGGCCTGGCCGAAGCTGGCGGGGCGGATTGCGTCGAGCTTGCACTTGAGCTCGTTGGAAAGACTCGGGATTGCAAAGTAGTCGATGTCGCCGGGGATTTTTCTGCGCTCCAGCTCGCGGAATTTCCCGACGGCTTCGTTCTGGCGCTGGATGTACTCCTCGTAGCGGGCCTCGATCTCGATCTGCCTTTTGACAGGGGTCTCGACGGCTGGCAGATCGGCATCGAAAATCGCAAGATCATCATAATGCATGTCGGGGCGTTTGAGGAGATGAAAAAGGGAAAGGGGCTTGCGGATGGGAAGCGAACCGCGATCGGTCAGAATCATGTTCGTCTCGTTCGTGGGGTAGATCGTTCTCGACGAGAGATGAAGGATCCCGCTTTCGATCTTCCTGACTTTTTCCTTTAGATCCCCGTAGTGATCGTCCGGCACGAGACCCAGTTCGTGGCCTCTTCCCATGAGGCGGATCGTTGCGTTGTCTTCCCGCAGCAAAAGCCGGTACTCTGCGCGGGAGGTGAACATTCGATAGGGCTCGTCGACACCGCGGGTGACCAAGTCGTCCACCATGACGGCCATATAGGCCTCGGAGCGCTCCAGGATGAAGGGCGCCCGTCCCTGGACGTGCAGGCCCGCGTTGATCCCGGCCCAGAGTCCCTGGGCGGCGGCCTCCTCGTAGCCCGACGTCCCGTTGATCTGGCCTGCGAGAAAAAGACCCGCGATGCGCTTTGTCTCCAGTGTTCGCTTCAATTCCGTCGGTTGAACGTAGTCATACTCGATAGCGTAGGCCGGGCGCATGATCTCGGCCTTCTCCAGCCCGGGAACGCTGTAGACGATCTGCTCCTGCAGTTCAAGGGGGAGGCAGTTCCCGAGACCTTTTGCGTACATCTCTTCCGTGTCCAGTCCCTCGAACTCCAGCGTGACAGGGTGGCGGCCCTTGTCGGCAAAGCGCATCACCTTGTCCTCGAGCGAGGGGCAGTAGCGGGCACTCACCCCCGTGATAACGCCCGAGTACAGGGGCGAAAGCAGGATGTTCTCCCGCATGAGCCTGTGTGTTTCCTCCGTCGTGTGCGAGAAGAAAGAGGGCAGTCGCTCCTCCCGCAGCGTTTCCGTGGTGTAGGAAAAAGGTTCGGGATGAGGGTCGCTGTCCTGGCGCTCGAGACGGTCAAAATCAATGGTCGAGGCCTTCAGGCGGGGAGGAGTTCCCGTCTTCATCCGTCCCATCTCAAAACCGAGGCTGCGAAGGGATTCGGCGAGGCCGGTCGATGCGATCTCCCCGGCCCGTCCTGCAGGAGTCCGGAAGGTCCCGATGTGGATCAGGCCGTTGAGAAAGGTCCCCGTCGTGATGACGACGCTCTTGGCGGGGTAGAAAAAGCCCGTGCTGTCGGTGACCCCGATGACGGTTCCGTTTTCCACGATGATGCGCTCGACGAGGGCCTGGCGGAGTTGCAGGTTTTTCTGGTGTTCCACGACGGCCTTCATGGCCAGGCGGTAGAGCTGCTTGTCGCACTGGACCCGGGAGGATTGAACGGCAGGGCCCTTCGACGAATTCAGAAGACGGAAATGCACCGCCGTCCGGTCGGCGATCTTTCCCATCTCGCCGCCGAGGGCGTCGATTTCCTTGACGAGCTGTCCCTTGGCAAGGCCTCCGATGGCGGGGTTGCAGGCCATCAGCGCAATGGAATCGAGATTGATGTTAAAAAGCAGGGTCCGGCACCCCATGCGTGCGGATGCAAGGGCCGCCTCGCA
>DATJPI010000217.1:0-10418 GCA_035506495.1 Syntrophales bacterium | reverse complement strand
CATTCTCATCACTCACCGGCCAATACATGCCTTTCCGTGTGGAGCATAGCAGTTGATGCCCGACATCGCAACCGGGTTCAAAAGAGGTCCTGCGGGCTTCATCCATTTCCTGATGCCGTATGGGGATATTTCACCCGCTCTCATCAGCCTATCGTTGATTGTAGGCTTGAGAGATCGGCGGTAGAATAATGCAAAACGTGCAAACCACGATAAAGAAAAATTTGGAGGGTGTGACGATGCAGAATATCGAATTCAGCGTGAAAGACATGGACTGCAAGTCCTGCGTAAACGTCATCCTGAAGAAACTCAAGGCCTTTGAGGGCGTCAAGGACGTCAAGATCGACCCTAAGACGAGAAAAGTCAGGGTCGAGTGGGACAATCCCAGCGTCTGCGACAGCGACCTGACCTGTGCAATAGAAGAGCTTGGCTACAAGGTCAGCATGGACTGACCCCCACCTGCAACATAAGGCGGCATCGCAAACGGTGCGGCCATCTTTTTCCCCGTTGTCGAGTTCTCATCGCCGGCTGACACGCAAAAAAATATTTGTTGACAAAAATGAGGATTACCCCTAAATAAGACAAAAAAGACCTTAATAGTCATCAATCATGAAATCCATCAGCAAAAAAGGGGATTACGCCATCCGGGGGATGGTCTACCTGGCGAGTCAGCCGCCGGATCGGGTCGTGCTGCTCGGCGAGATCGCCAAGGCAATGGATGTGCCGCCCCATTTTCTCGCCAAGATCTTCCAGCAGTTCGGCAAACTAGGGCTGGTGCAATCGTTTCGCGGCAGCGGCGGGGGATTTCGGCTCGGCCGCCCGCCGGGCGAGATCACCCTCTGCGAGATCGTGGAGGCCGTGGAGGGCCCCATCGCGCCGAATCGCTGTGTGATGTCAAGCGGGGCGTGCAGACGCGAGAAGGTCTGCCCGGTCCATCCCGTCTGGAAGAAAGTGCAGTCAAGCGTCGTCGAGATCCTCAGCGGCGTGACGCTGAAAGATTTGTCGGGGCGAAGAGTCGCGCCCCGGGGATAAAGGACTTCTTTTCGAAGGAGGGGGTCATGGATGTCGTAACCTTGAGCCGGTGGCAATTCGCCATCACCTGCATGTTTCATTTCATCTTTGTTCCGCTGACCCTGGGGCTTTCCATCCTCACCGCGTATTTCGAGACCCGATGGGTCCAGACGAATGACGAGACGTGGCTTCGGATGGCCAAGTTCTGGGGCAAGCTCTTCCTCATCAATTTCGCCCTCGGTGTCGTGACGGGGATTACGATGGAGTTTCAGTTCGGCATGAACTGGGCCGAGTACTCGCGATATGTCGGCGACATTTTCGGGGCGCCGCTGGCCATCGAGGCGACGGTGGCCTTTTTCATGGAATCGGTGTTCATTGGCGTCTGGATCTTCGGGTGGGACAGGCTTTCAAAGAAGGTCCACGCCCTGTCCATCTGGCTTGTGGCCATCGGGACGAATCTCTCGGCCCTGTGGATCCTGCTCGCGAACGGCTGGATGCAGAACCCCGTGGGCTATCATCTCGTCAACGACGCCATGGGTCAGATCCGCGCGGAAATGATCGACTTCGGCGCACTTCTCACCAACGCAAACGGCTGGATCAAGTTCTTCCACACCGTTACATCGGGCTATGTCGTGGCGGCCTTTTTCGTCATGGGCATTTCGGCGTGGCACTTGCTCCGGAAAAGCAACCTGGATATCTTCAAGCGCTCTTTCAAAACGGCTGCCCTGTTCGGGCTGTTATCTTCGATTGCCGTCGCGGGAACAGGGGATCTGAGTGCCGGCGACGTGTCGAGAAACCAACCCATGAAACTCGCAGCCATGGAAGCGGTGTGGGAAACACGGACGGGCGTTGATTTCTATCTCCTGCTCATTCCCGACAGCGCCGAGGAGCGCAACAGCATCGAGGCGATCGGCATACCGAAGATGGTGAGCTTTCTCGCCTTCCACGACCCGAACAGCCTGATCAAGGGCCTGAAGGACGTCCCCAGAGATCTCAGGCCGCCCGTGGCGCCTACGTTCTGGAGTTTCCGTTTCATGGTGGCCATGGGAATGTACATGCTGCTGATTTCGGCTGTCGGCGTCTGGCTCTCGAAGAAGCCCGATTTTGAGAACTACGGACTTTTCCTGAAGGTTATGCTCTACTCCATCCCGGTTCCCTACCTGGCCGGCCAGCTGGGCTGGATCGTCGCCGAGGTGGGCCGCCAGCCATGGATCGTCTATGGAGTTCTCAAGACAGCTGACGGGGTCTCCCGCTCGATCAGCACAGCGCAGGTCATGGGGTCGCTCCTTGGCTTTACGCTGTTCTACGGAAGTCTTGGCGTTCTCGATATCTACCTTCTGACGAAGTTTGCGAAGAAAGGGCCCGATGACGATATCGGTGGTTTCATCAAGATGGAAGGAAGGAGGGGATGAGATGGAACTCCAACTGATCTGGTTTGTCCTCTGGGGTGTTCTCTGGGCCGTCTATTTCATGCTCGACGGATTCGTGATCGGGATGCAGATGATCTCGGGGACGATTGCGAAAAACGACACGGAGAGGCGGATTCTCATCAACACCGTGGGCCCCGTATGGGACGGAAACGAGGTCTGGCTCATCACGGCGGGCGGCGCGACCTTTGCCGCTTTCCCGAGGACCTACGCCCTCATGTTCAGCTACCTCTATACGGCGCTTCTTTTGCTGCTCTTCGCCCTCATCATCCGAGGCGTGTCCTTCGAGTTCCGCGGGAAGGCCGACCACGCCGACTGGAAGGCCTCATGGGACAAGGCCATCGTGGTGACGGGTTTCCTTCTCGCTCTTCTTTTCGGTGTGGCCTTCGGAAACATCTTCAAGGGCCTCCCGATGGATGCCGCGGGATACCACGGCACGTTCCTGTCGCTTCTCAATCCCTACGGACTGTTCACGGGGGTGCTCTTCCTGCTGCTTTTCGCCCTGCACGGGGCGCTATACGTCTCCGTGAAGACGACGGGGGAGCTGTGCAATCGGGCCGAGTCGCTTGCCGGAACGCTGTGGCCGCCCCTGCTTGCCGTGGCCGTAGCGATCCTCGTCTACTCGAAGATCGGCACAAAACTGCTGGACAATTATTTCTCCATCCCGGCCCTCGCGGTCATCCCCTTGGTTGCTGTGGGATCGCTTTTGGCCGTGAAGCTCTTTATGGCCAAAAAGGACTGGTACAAAGCCTTTGCCGCTTCCTGTGCGACGGTGCTCTTTGTCACGTTCACGGGTGTTGCGGGCCTCTTCCCCAACCTGATCCCGTCGAGCCTCGACCCCGCATGGAGCCTGACCATCTTCAACTCCTCGTCGAGCCCCTACACACTCAAGATCATGACGGTCGTGGCCTTTGTCTTCGTGCCCATTGTCATCGCCTACAAGATCTGGGTCTACCGACTGTTCCGGGCGAGGGTCACCGAGGACGATGTTCTGAAAAAGTCCGAGGCCTACTGAGAAGCGGGGGTGCGGATCGGAAGACACCCCTGCGGATACAACCGAACGCAGGGAATCCCCGCTCACGAAATGGGGAGTTCTATTTCAGGTCCGATTTCCTGCAGTTTTTCCGGATGCGCGAGTGGGGCCCGGGGAACTGAAAGATGCTGACGTTGAGCTGCTCGGAGTCGATTTCGAGGAGGGCGAATGTCAGCGGGCAGCCGCGGTTCTCGTCATTGCTCAAGTGCCCCGGGTTGATACAGACCGTGCCGTTTCGGCGACGGATCTCGGTGATGTGCGTGTGACCGAAAAGAAAGATATCCGTTCCTCCGTTCTGAATGACGGATTCGGGACGGATATCATCTGCAAGGTCATTGTAGTGCGACAGGGAGGTGTGAGTCAGAAACGCCCTCCAGCCCGCAATTTCGATGAACCTGCGGTTACGGATAAGAGGGTCGGGATAGTAGGCCATATCCCACGTGCCGGGGACTCGAATGAGGGGATAACCGACTTGTTCCGGGATGTTGGCGTCGTCATAATAGTCGCCGAGATGGATGATTTGATCCACCTTGCGGTCTTCCAGATATCGCAGGACATCCCGGATCGCATCGCGATCGTCATGGGTGTCCGACAGGACCATAATCGTCTGCATTGTCTTGCGGTGAAGAGGCGCATAGAAGCAAAGAGATCCGTTGTGAAAACCCTCTTCCTGATCAGTACCGGCTCCGTGCAAGGGTGAAAATCGGCGGGAGTATAGGGAAAGGGGACGCCGGGTGTCAAGAAAAAAGGAGCGGAAGCGATGGCCGCAGCCTCTCCTCGGGCGAAATCTGGCGCGGATTTTGCTCGATAATCAACTAAAGCAGCCAGCCGGGACGGTCTCTACCGTAGAGCGATGAGGATGCGCTTATGGATGCTTTGAGAGCTGTTGTCCGTTACAGCGATGGAAAAGTCGACAAGGGATACATACAGAATTTTTTCCCTAATAAAGACTTTTTCCATCTGCAGCCCCATGAAAAGTCCTCAGGCCAGGACATGAAGCAGATCCTGATCAAGGATCTGAAAGCGATTTTCTTTGTCAAGGATTTCAGCGGAAACCCTTCTTATGATGAGCGTCGCCAGTTTGTCACCGACGACAAGACCCAGGGACGAAAGATAGAGGTCATCTTCAAGGATGGCGAGAAACTTGTCGGCACGACCCTCGGTTATGACCCCAGCCGCCCGGGCTTTTTCATCCATCCCGTGGATGAAAAGAGCAACAATATCAGGGTCTTCGTCGTACAGTCGTCTGTAAATAAGGTCCGGACCCTTTAGTCAATTCAAGCGCTGTTCCTTTCTGCCTGCCCGTTTATTCCTGCATCACAGAAAAGAATGAAGCAGAGATACTGCGTACCTCGATTGTGCAATGCGAATTATGTTGCGCAATATTAAAAGCAAAATTCAAATATATTACCGTAAATGATCAGTTATTAACTGATAATAACCTGTAATTTATTTGATATTGCAATGCACAATAAAGATAGATATCTTTCTGCGAAACACACTAGATTTTCTTCGTTGCGCTTATCGGCGATTGAAGAAGATTCAAGGAGGCAGAATGATGAGTACAGGAGCGTCAATGGAGCAGAAACCGCTGGAATGGTTCGCGAAATGGTCCGAAGGGCATCTGGCTTTGATGAGCCAGCGGCAGCGGTTATACAAGGAAACGACCCAGTCCGTCCTGGGCATCTTCAGGGATCTCATGGACAGGAAAGCCCCGGAGGAGTCCATGAAAAAGTTCTGCGGGAGCATTCTTGAGCTCTGCAGCGTACCCGCGAATGTAATCGGGAGCAATGGCAACTGTGAGGAGCTTTCCCGTGAATTCCAGAAGCTCATCGCCGGCGCGCCGTTTGCCGTTTCCGGAAACGGTTTCTCGGAAGAAATCAAGGCATACGGTAAGGCGACTTGGGAGAACGGTTCAAGGGCTTCTTCGGCCTACATCAACTGGATGAAGGAGCTTCTCCGCCAGCAGAAGCTTACAGCAGATGGCAAGGAGGCCGGACAACTCGTGAAGAGTTGCCTGGAATTAACCGAGTCTTTTCTTGAGAAGTCGGCTGAATGCTGGATGGATCAGGTGAAGGCCAACAGCGGGCTCGTGAAGACCAGCCTTTTGAAGGGCAAGAAAGCCGCCGAGCCGATGCATTCGTAATAATGCAGACGGATCAGAGCAAGCCGGGTCACCCGTCGTTCCAAACGACTATCTCTCTTTTTCGGATGGCGGGTGACCTTTTCTATTCCGTTCCGGTTCGGTCCCGCCCTTTCCCCAGGATCTCGACAAGGCTCGTCTGTTTTTTCAGTTCCTCGTACCAGATCCGGTAACCTTCCGAACTCGGGTGAAGATAATCCGAAGTGTAATAGCGGTCGGGGTCTCCCCGGAAGAGCTCATTTCCCTTTTCCCGAAACAAATCCACATACTGGACACCAAGATCTCGGGATACCTCCATAAGCAGGGTCCGTACCTTTCGAGTCCGTGCAGTGTACAGCCAGGAGATCGGAGGAAAGAAGGCGGGTGCCAGGCCCGCATTGCCCGTACTGATGAAGAGGACGTTTGCTGCGTTTTCTTTTGCCTGATGCAAGACCTGCCGTATCGTGTCTCTCATTTTCCCGAGGTCAGTGAAGCCCAGGATATCATTGCCACCGACCTGGACGAGGACAATATCAAATTGCTCCAAACCGACGGACTCCATCTGAAAGAGGGCATCTGCTGATTTTGCCCCGTTGCGGGCGAGGTTGATGATCTCGATGGCGGGAAATTCCGCGGCGATTCTGCCAGCCACGGATTCTTCCGGACGGACGGCCCCGGTGCCCAGACCCGTGCTGTCGCCGACGACCAGGATGCGGTGCGCTGCGCCGGGGTTTCTGCGCTCGTAGGGGCGGCTTGCCGCGGCGATCTGTCGGCCCCGGTGAATCCGTACGCCCAGCTTTGAGATCTCGTAGACGCCGAGGCAGGTGAGACCGAGCAGAGCCGTCAGGGCGATTCCTTTCATGAATCGACGATTCCCGTTCATGAAACCGATCAGCAATGACGCCAGCCGTGAACGACAAGCCTTTTGAACCCCATGAACGAGTTCAACTCGATGACCAGGGGCACCTGGGGCAGCGTGTTCGGAACGAATACGGTCACGCCATCGATCTGTTCTTGCCTGTATCGCTCGGGGTCATGAGGCATTCCCACCCGCACGGACGGTTCCGGCTGATAGGGGATGCAGCAATCTCCCACAATAATGTAATCCAGGAATATCGTTCCGCCGTTGTCGACGGCATAGGCTCTGGCTTCGGGGCTCAGGGTCAACATGGGATCTCCTCGTTGCCGCGCTACCACTTGTTCCAGTGGATCTGGGCCGGGTTGTATTTGTCCTTCGGCTTTTCCGTTCCCTGGGGAACGCCGATGGGAATGAAATTCAGCGGGATGATGTGACCTGGCAGTCCGAGGATGTTCCGAACGGCTTCGGCCCGTCCCTCTTCCGGGTAGATGGCCGTCCAGACCGCCCCCAGGGCCATGGATTCGGCAGCCAGAAGAATATTCTCACTGGCGGCACTGCAGTCCATGATCCAGTAGATGGAATCCCTGCCGCCCCACTGCTTCTTTGTATCTCCCGCCACGACGATGCCAGCTGCGGCCTGCTTAGCCATCTGAGCGTAGGGCAATGCATCGGCAAGCCGGCTCAGCAGCTTTTTGTCCGTGATCACAATGAATTCCCAGGGCCTCTTGTCCACGGCCGTTGGCGCCGCCATGCCTGCCCTGACGAGCATTTCGATTTTTTCCTTCGGCACAGCCACATCCTTGTAGGAGCGAACGCTCTTGCGGGAAAAGATGGTCTTGAGGGTGTCATTCGAGATCGGTTCCCCGACTGCCGCAGTTCCGGCAAAGAGAACAAGAAACGCCCCGATCATCAAGCCTGCCGTGATTTTCCGCCTCATTTCCATGACTCCTTCTGATACGGCCCGGTGTCGAAGGGCCCATCGTTTTTCGTCGTGTGAGGAATTTTAATGGCTGGTTTACATCAATTTTGCAAGTGAAAAAGTCAACGGCGGTATCGGGGGCAGAACGGCTGGGGCAGGGCAGGAAGCCTGTGCTCCGCTTGAGCTGCAGCGGATTTTGTGTTATCCACGGGCGTGGCGGAAAATCGGCGATGCCGTGCGCATCACTGAAAAAGAGAGGAGCGGATCATGAAGAAATGGACTCTGGTTCTGGTATCGGTCTGTCTTATCGTGACAAGCGGGGCCATCTTTCTTCCAGCGGCGCTGGCCGGCCTGGAATGGAAGTCGACGATGGATCTGGAAATCAAGGAGACTCCGCTCGATGTGGCTCCCAGCGGGGATGGACAGTGGATGTACATCCTGACACCCGGTGAGATCCTGGTTTATTCGTTCCAGGAAGGAAAGATCACCGACCGGGTTCCCGTCGACAAGGAGTATGACCGGATTGTTTCTATGCCGAGGGCGAATGCGCTTGCCATCTCCAGCAGCACGAAAAAAAATGTCCGGATCATCACCCTCGAAAATATCTATAAGATCGACATCTCCGGGCTGCCCGTCAAGGGACCTCGAGACGCACCGGTAACGATCGCCGTATTTGATGACTATCAGTGACCCTACTGCGGGGGCCTCGAGCCCTTACTCCAGCAGGTGCTGGAGAAATACCCCAAGCAGGTCAATTTGGTCGTGAAACAGTTTCCTCTGCCGATGCACAGCTATGCAAGGAAGGCATCCGTTGCCGCTCTGGCCTCGGCCAAGCAGGGAAAGTTCTGGGAGATGCACAAGGAGCTGTTCGAGCATCAGCGGGAACTCAGTGATGCCAAGGTGCAGGAAATCGCCAAGAAGCTGGGCTTGAAGATGGAGCAATTCAATCGAGATCTGAAAGATCCATCCATCGAAGCTCTCATCGACAGAGATTTGAATAATGGCCAGCAGTACGGCGTTCGGGGGACGCCGACCATTTTCGTCAACGGCAAACAGCTCAACCAGCGAAGCCTTCCAGGCTTCCAGCAGGCTATTGACGAAGAGCTGAAAAAGAAGAAGTAAGGGCGCGGGCGGGCTGGATATCGGCTTGCGCCCATCAGACAATGTCCTATGGGAAAATCAGACTTTGTCTGATTGAAATTTGTTACAATTTTGCATATGCGGGATGCTAGAAACGTTCCCGGTGGTATGCCGCCGGGATTTGGCTTGATTGGCCCTGCCGTAAAACGGCGGGGCCACGCCTTTTTTAGGGCCTTTCCTCCCCTTTGTCCGATTGACTGACTTCACGCTGTCGGCCTTACGTTCGTTTGTGCTTGATGAACGTGCCGGCACTGTATTCGTCGAAGGCGACACGCAGTTCCTCACGGGTGTTCATGACGATCGGGCCATACCACGCAACCGGCTCCCGAAGCGGCTTACCGGAGATCAGCAGGAACCGGACCAGCTGCGATTCCGTGGAAACGGTGATCTGGCTGCCGTCGTCGAACAGCACGAGGGTCTGATTGGCAAGGAAGGGATCCCGCTGCATGTCGAAATAGTTGGCTCCCTCCACCTCGTAGGAGAAGGGGTCCTTCTCCTTGCAGAAATATCCCCTGCCGTCGATGACGTAGGCGAATGCCGTGTAGCCTTTCCTGATGGGATGAACGAATTCCGTGTGCGGCGGCAGCGTGATGTCGAGATACTCCGGGTCGATGACGATATCCTGCACGGGTCCCTTTGTTCCCTCCACGGATCCGCTGATGATCCGCACGAGCGTGCCGTTCTCGAGTCTGACCTCGGGGATGGTGCGGGCCGTCACATCCCGGTAACGGGGATCCATCATTTTCTGGGAAGCCGGCAGGTTGGCCCAGAGCTGAAAACCCCACATGAACCCCTTGCCGTCCCCCTTGGGCATTTCCTGGTGGATGATCCCGCTTCCCGCCGTCATCCACTGGACATCGCCCGCTCCGATGGTGCCCTTGTTTCCCATGCTGTCGCCGTGTTCCACATCCCCGCGCAGAACGTACGTGATCGTTTCAATCCCCCGGTGCGGATGCCACGGGAACCCCCACAGGTAGTCTGACGGATTGTCCGAGCGGAAATCGTCGAGCAGCAGGAAAGGATCGAACAGGGGGACCTCGCCGTTTCCAAACGCCCGCCTGAGGTGAACCCCGGCCCCTTCAATCGTCGGTTTGCTCTTGAAGACTCGTTTGATTTTCCTTGTCGTGGTCATGGCTATGCTCCTCAGAGTTGCTTGATGGCTAACCCATGCTGGCTTTGAGAACGCGCAGCGTGTTGCCGCCCATGTAGGCCGAGATCTCTTCGCGCGTGAAGCCCGCCTCCTGCATGGCTGCGACCAGGTGGGAGAGATCGCGGATATCTCGATAGCCCCTGACAAAGCGCGGGATGCCGCCCCCGCCGTCGGTTCCAAGGCCCACGTGCTCCATGCCGATTCGTTTCTTCATCTCTGCAATCTCGACGGCCCAGTCGCGGAAGGTCTCCCGCTTTGTCTTTCCCCGGGTCATCCCCCACGTCCACGTGCAGACAACGCCTCCGTCTTTGGCCACCACCTCCATCTCCTTCCAGGTACGAAAGCGGCCGCAGCGGTTCGTGTCCGCAAGCGAACAGGGGTTGCTGTGGGAATCGAGAACCGGCCGTCGGGTGATTTCGCAGATCTGCCTGAGCGTGAGCGTGTCGGCGTGGGCCACATCGACCACCATGCCGAGCTTCTGCATCCTCTCCATGATTTTCCGCCCCATCGCCGTAAGGCCCCCATTGCGAGGCCTGAGGCCGGGGCTTCCGAAATCCTGCATGCAATCGCCCAACCGGTTGTTGCTGAAGTGGATGAGCGTGATCACCCTCACGCCGTATGAGTGGAATTCATTCACGCGATCCGGATTGCCCTCCAGCGCATCGCCTCCCTCGATGGCGAGGATGCAGCCCGGCACGCGGCCCGGACCCGGATCGTTCGGGATGTCGGAAGCCTTCAAAATGAGTTTCGCCTTTCCGTC
>DATJPI010000216.1:0-5428 GCA_035506495.1 Syntrophales bacterium | reverse complement strand
GTCTCATCGCTCAAGTAACCGTCAGTCCTTTTTTCATTCCTCCATACAACGCTTTCCAGATCGCTGGACGACTTTCCAGATATCTGGAGATTGCGCCAGTCCTCTTTTCCTGAATCCCCTTACAAAACGGTATATTAGGATTTGGCACGTCCCGTGCCTTAAGGACGGCATCCGCGGATGAAAATTTGTCGTACCCAATTTGTCGGACCTTCAACGAAAGGAGGGATTGTCAGATGACCGAGGCAATGAACGATTATGTGAAGAAGAAATATTCAAAACCCGCCCCTCTCAAGGGGCTTCGGGTCCTGGAGGTCTGTACACTTCTCTTTGGACCCGCGGGGCCTTCGTTTCTCGCCTCTATGGGCGCAGAAGTGATCAAGATCGAGCTGCCGCCCGTGGGCGATGTCACCCGCTCCCTGAACCCCTTCGGCTGGTTCTATAAAGAGCAGAGCCCCATCTTCATGCACATCAACCCATCCAAACACTACATGGCCCTGGATCTTCACATCACGGAGGCCCAGGAGATCTTCAAGGAGCTCTGCTCCAAGTCGGACATCGTCGAGTTCAACCTGCGACCCGGAGTCACCAGGCGGTGGAACATCGATTACGAGACGATCCGGAAGTGCAACCCCGGCATCATATACGTCGAGAAAAACGGGTTCGGCCAGTGGGGGACCTACGCGGAGCAGGACCGGCCTTCGAACGACGGCGCCGCGCAGGCTCTGTCGGGCTATGCCTGGCTTTCCAGCTTCGCCGGGCGGCCACCGCTCAAGCAGAGCATCTGGATCTGCGACGTCTACGGCGCCCTCATGGGCGAGGTAGCGGTCCTTGCGGCCCTCTATCACCGCAAGAAAACGGGAAAGGGGCAGTACATCGAGATGTCCCAGAGCGAGAACATCATGCGCGCTCTCGGCTGGGTTTGGCCCTACCAGCAGATGACCGGCAAGGGCGCTGAACCGTCGGGTAACCGCGACCAGTGCATCTGCCCGGCCGACACCTTCCTGACCAAGGACAATTTCTTTGCGGCCATTGCGGCGCCCGCGCCCGATGAATTCAAGGGCCTGTGCGAGGCCATGGGACAGTCCAAGCTAGCCGACGACCCTCGCTTCAAGGACCACGTGACGCGGCTCAAAACGGAAAACGCCATGGCGATCCTTAAGATCATCGCCGACTGGGCCCGGAGCAAGACGGCCGACGAGATCGAAAAGCTCGGCATCCAGCATGGCTTTGCCGCCACTCGCCTGCACAATTCCAAGGACATGAACGAGGATCCCCATCGCCGGGCAAGGGGATTCGTCAAAGAGATCGACGACCCCATGTACGGAAAGTATGTGGACCACGAGTTCCCCGTCATGATGTCCGAAACGCCGCCCCGGCACCGCTGGAGCGTTCGACCCGTCGGCTTCGACAATGAGTTCATCATGACGAGCATCTTGGGCCGGAGCCACGCCCAGATCGAGCAATGCTATCTGAACGGGGTTCTCGGCAAATGGAAGGATCAACAGGGACGCCGGCCGCCAGCCGACTGGGACAAATCTTCCGGAATGATCTTGAGGAGGTAGAAAGATGACAGCAGATCACAAAAGACCAAAATGGGCGGACTGGGCGGATCATATCCGAGCGCTGGATGACCCGGCGCTGAATTTCGCAAAGCCGGAGGCACTGGCGGGGCTTGTGGTGCTGGACGTGAGTTCGCGCAGCATGTCCGGGTGCTACTGTTCTTCCCTGCTGGCAGAACTCGGAGCGGAGACAATCCGCATCGAGGCCCCGGGAGGCGATCTGGTAAGAACTTACTCACCCGACGGGATCATGCATCACGACACCGGCCTTGCCTACCTGCAGGAGGGCCGGAACAAATATCACGTCACGCTTGACCTGGAGAAAGAGGAGGGACGCGAGATTTTCAGATCGCTCGCTGGACAGGCGGACATTCTCATCGAGACCTTTCCCGCCGGGACCATGGAGAAGTGGAATCTCGGATACGACGACCTGCGGGAATCGAACCCTCGGCTGATCTTCTGCTCCATCACAGCGTTCGGCCAGTTCGGACCGGAAAGCGGCAGGCAGCAGTACGACTACGACAACATCTCCCAGGCCCGCTCGGGCATCCAGTACGGGACCGGGGAGATCCTGCCCGAGGGCAAGACTTACGATGAGATGCCCTACGCCTCGCCCACGAAGGCAGGCCCATGGATCGCATGGGCGACTTCGGGCACCTTCGCGGCCGTTGGAATCCTGGCCGCCCTTTTCTACCAGGAAATCACGGGTGACGGGCAATATATCGATGTGGCGACCCCAGAGGCCTACGAGCGGCTTCACGACTACGCACTGCACTGGTATGCCGACCAGAAGGTTCTCAACGAGCGCTTCGGCAATCTCGACACGGCGCTCTGGCTCTACGGGTTCTTCCCCACGAAGGACGGCGGCGTCTTCCTGGGCGGCCTGCGCCTGGAGATGTGGAAAGCCTTCGTCGATATGATGGGCAAATACGAGGAGTGGGGCGCCGAGGAGTGGCCGACGCTCGCCCCCTTCATGAAGAAAGACTGGCAGCTCAAGTACCAGGCCATGATCAACCCGCTCACCCAGCAGTTCACCAGCCAGGAGCTTACGCAGAAGTCGATCGAGTACGCCAAGAGCGGCAGGCTCGCACCGATCACACCCGTTGTGGCCGAGATCTGTTCACCCTGGAAGACCATGCACGACGAGAACTGGCGTGACCGCGGCATGTTCACGCCCGTGCAAGACCCGGTCTACGGCTCCGTTGTTTGCGCCCAGTCCCAGTGGAAAGCAACTGAGACGCCCCCGAGGACGAAATGGGTCTGCCGTCCCGTGGGGTACGACAACGGGTTCGTCTACCTGAAATACCTGGGCTTCGGTCCTGTAAAGCTCGAGGCGCTTAAGGCGGGCGGCATCATCTGAGCAAGTCCGGGGGCACCCGTTGCGGGCGTCCCCGGAAATTCTATTTCACAGGACAAGGAGGGGATCATGAAGGGAAACCGCTGGGCGATTCTGATCGCCAGTGTGCTCATCAACATGTGCATCGGTTCGGCATATGCCTGGAGCGTCTTCCAGAAACCGCTGATAGCCCTGTTCAAGTGGACGACGAGCGATGCAAACCTGGCATTCACGCTGTCCTTGTCACTTGTGCCGGTTGCCATGATCGTGGCCGGCAAGATCCAGGACCGCAAGGGGCCGAAATTCGTTATCTTGATCGGAGGGTTGATCTTCGCGATCGGAATCGTCGCCGCCGGTTTCACCCAGTCCCTCGCACAACTGTACTGGACCTACGGAGTTCTGGGTGGACTCGGGATTGGAACGGTCTATGCCTGCACCGTGGCCAACACGGTGAAATGGTTTCCCGACCGGCGCGGACTTGCCTCGGGCCTGATCGCTGCCGGGTTCGGCTCCGGCGCCGTTGTGCTGGCGCCGGTCGCAGCGAGCCTCATCCAGTCTCAGGGCGTTCTCAGCACATTCAACGTCCTGGGTGTAGCGTACTTCATCGTCCTTTCCATTGCGGCCCTTTTTGTGGAGATGCCGCCCGCTGGCTACAAGCCGGCGGGATGGAATCCGCCCTCTACCACAGCTTCGTCGACCTCTATTGTCACCGGTGTGGACAAAAACTGGCGTGAGATGTTGACAGATCCTATGTTCTATGTGCTCTGGGCCATGTACACGATCGGCTGTATCTCGGGCCTGATGATCCTCGGGCACGCTTCCCCGATCGGCCAGGAGATGGTGAAGCTAACCCCGCAGGTGGCGGCCGTCGCCCTGAGCTTCATGGCCGTTGCCAACACTGCGGGACGGATCTTCTGGGGCTGGGTGTCGGATAAAATCGGGCGCTACCAGGCCCTGATGGCCATGTACTTCGTGGCCGGCATGACCATGTTTCTGATCGGATCAGTCGCTTCGTTTGAGACGTTCGTTCTTGCACTCATGGCTGTGGGCCTGTGCTTCGGCGGATTCCTTGGGATTTTCCCCTCCATCACCGCCGACATGTTCGGTGCGAAGAACCTGGGCATGAATTACGGCATCATCTTCACGGCATACGGAGTCGCGGCATTCATAGGCCCACGCCTGGCTTCGCAGATCAAGGAAGTCAACAGCGGCGACTACACTCGGGCGTTCATCATCGCGGCGAGCCTGAGCATCTTCGGTATCGGGTTAACGCTCCTTGCATCATACCGCAGGAAGCGCTATCTCGTTCAGTCGAGGGCTGCAGCATAGTCGTATTCACGCCTCATTCTACCTCTCTCCTTTCGGTAAAGGTCCCGGGCACTGCTGTCCGGGGCCTTTGCTTGCGTGGGATAATCACTCTGCCGGTAACGATTCGGTCATCTCTCCTTTTCCTTCGCTAATCTGCAAGCCAGCGAATGCCCGTCACTGCCAAGTTACAGCTGAAAGCGTTATTTTCAATGGAATAAAAAAAACCCCTTTCCGAGGGGTCTGGGGACGGCCGTAAATACTGGCTTTCAAAATTGGCAATACTGTAAGTGCTTGATATAGCTAAACAATTTTTGGTGGAGGCGGCGGGAGTCGAACCCTACCTGTAAAATCCTATCCATATACAATCATTACATATTTGACGATGTATCTCCCCTTGGGGACGGTCCGGGGACGGTCGTCTTTCTAACAAAATACTGACAATCACTATTCGTGCTCAGGACAGAATTTAGGAACTGTCTGCGCTATCGACTCCTTCCTATAACGCGCAGGGCTGTGTTCTATCTCTGCATAGAAGATTCCATTCGGTAATCACCAGAAACGAATAAAGCGGAGCCAATCGACTTCGCCTCTTATGCCACTTGTGCGCTGATCCCGTCGGGGTGCGCCGGATTATGATCAGACGGCAATGACCTCCTGTTCGGGGAGACCATTGCCGCCAATGCAATGTAATGAGTCAGTTACGTTATTTTGTGCTGACGTGCTGGCGATTGTGCTTTTCCTTGTGAATGCGCTTGTCTTCTTTGTCGAGCTCCCGGTTGAGTTTCCTCCGTTCATCTGCGGTCAGTTTTCCATCCGATTTCATCCGCAGCTCGTCCTGCTTGATCTTCGCCTGGCGGGCCTCAAGTCTTCCCGCTTCCTTGGGGGTGAGCTGACCGCTGTTGATCCCCTGCTGGATCCGTCGCTGCTGATTCTCCATCCGCTTCTCGATGCCGGGGTCGTTCACATTTCCTGCCTGGCTTGTCGTTTGGTTTGTTCCTTTGCCGACATTGACGCTCTGTGCGTCGTGTTTCTCCCGATAGATGTCCCTGCTGGCCTTGTCGAGTTCCCTGTTGAGCTTCTGACGCTCGGCGGGAGTCAGGTTACCGTCCGATTTCATCCGCAGCTCGTCCTGCTTGATCTTTGCCTCCTGTGCCTCAAGCCTTCCAGCTTCCTTGGGGGTGAGCTGACCGCTGTTGATGCCCTGCTGGATTCGCTGCTCCTGGTC
>DATJPI010000215.1:0-4449 GCA_035506495.1 Syntrophales bacterium | reverse complement strand
CTTCGCCACGCCGAATTTTCTCCGGCCTTCAGCCACTTCGTAGTTTTTCGTGGCGTTGTCAAGCTGCAGCTTTCTCTGCTTCAGGATGCCCCGGCTGGCCAGCACGCTGTAAAAAGAGCTCTTTACGTCGAATTGGAGGTCGAGAAGGCTCTTCCTGAGCCCTTCCTGCTCTACGTTGAAGTCATAACCGGAGATATCGCGGACGGGGCCGCGTTTATAATCGAAAAGATTCAACGAAACCGTCGCGCCATAGGCATTGGATGAATAGCTGGGGCCTGATGTATTGTGCTGAGTCGTGTTGCCGGAAACGTCAACGCTGGGCAGATAAGGCCCGATCGTCGCCTTGTACCGGGCCTCAGAGGAGCCAACCCGCGATGCCTGTGCGAGGTAGGAAGGAAGGTTCGACCGGGCAAGCAAGATGGCTTCTTCGAGAGTCAAGGCCCATGATGGTGCAGGAAGAAAGGCGACAAGTGCAAGAAGGGATGTAAGAGCAAGCAATATTATTTTCCGCATGGAGCAAAAGGCCACAGGATCCTCTCGAAGATTGGGTAAAGAATAAACACCATCCACGGAACTTCTGCTGAAACTAAAAATAATGTATGAAGTTTTCATATATTTTCGCAAGCATATTTTCGACATCCGCCCCGGCTTTCCTGAAGGCAACAGAAAAATGGAACATGTCACTGCCGGGGGGGCGCATTGTCATGATGATTCAACAGCCATAGTAAGATAGATACAGAGTATGAGCATGAGTCAACAGAGAGTGCCGCTGTTATGAACTTGGAAAGAATCGCGCTCTTTTATTTTTAAAGAAAGCAAGTTATAATAATAAATGAAAAATTGAAAAACAAAGGAACCAAAAATTTCTCATTGCCTGTGAGTCGCGGACGGGCGGTCCAGCACAGAAAAGGGAGGAACTAGTGAAAATCATTCGTTTTTTGTCTGACATGAACGAGCCCCTTTACGGCGTCTTTGATCCTGCAGCACCTGACAAGGCGCGTATCATTGAGGGGAATATCCTGGGGAAATTCTCACTGTCGGACCGGTCGGCAGCCGTCAAAAAAATCCTTCCACCCATCGATCCGCCGAACATTCTTGCACTGGGATTCAGCTATGGAAAGCACGCAAGCGAGGCCGAGAGCAGGGCACCGGAGAGCCCGGTCCTTTTCATCAAGGGCACCAACACCCTCATCGGCCCAGGCGACACGATTTTCCTGCCGAAAGCCGGGCCCGATGAAGTGGATTACGAAGCGGAGCTCGTCATTGTCATCGGGAAAAGGGCAAAGAGCGTTTCCGCGAAAGAGGCGATGGATTTCATTTTGGGATACACCTGCGCCAATGATGTAAGCGCCCGGGACTGGCAGATGGTCAAACAGAAAAAACAGTGGGCCCGGGGAAAGAGCTTCGACACCTTCTGCCCGCTGGGGCCGTATATGGTCACGAAGGACGAGGTCCCCGATCCGAACAGCCTTCGTATCCGCTCTATTCTCAACGGAAAGGTGATGCAGGATTCGAATACCTCGGATATGCTCTTCAGCGTGGCAGAAATCGTAAGCGACCTAAGCCAATCGATGACTCTTCTGCCGGGGACTGTGATCCTGACGGGGACTCCCGAAGGAGTGGGATTTGTGCGAAAGCCCCCGGTTTTCCTGCAGCCGGGTGATGTGATCGCCATCGCCATCGACAAGCTCGGGGAGCTGACGAACCCTGTGGCCCTGGAAAAATGAGCCATTGCTGCGCGCACGTATTTGTGGCAAATCATTCAGGCATGTGTTATGAACCGAAACGGGGGTCTTGAAGGGATAAGACCCCCGTTTTTCATCACAAATTTGTTTCCAAGGCCGAGTCCCCACCTCATCGTCGGGATGAACGGCTCATGCAGGAGGAATTCATGATTGGCGGAAGCTTCGAAAGAAAGCAATTTTTCGTGATCCTCGTCATCTGTCTTGTCGGGTTCTTCATCCTCTCCGTTGTGGGGGTCCTGAAATTCTCCCTGGCGCCTGGCTTGCGTTCGTCTTATGCCGGGGCAGAGGGGGTAAGCGCTCCGACAACGCCTTCGAATTCCCCGAAGATGGCCTTTCCCTCCGTACCCGCGAGCTTTGGAACCCCGGGGTCGCTGGCAGATCTGGTGGAAAAGTTGAGCCCTGCCGTTGTGAACATCAGCACAACGAAGGTGATGAAGATGGAAGGGAAGCGGTCCCCGAATGGCGACATGTTCCCGTTTGACCGTTTCTTTGGCGGAGAGGAGGACTTGTACAAGCGCTTTTTCGGAGATAACCCCGAGAAGGAGTTCAGGCAGCGCAGCCTCGGGTCGGGGTTCATTATCAGCAAGGACGGCTATATTTTCACAAATAACCACGTCGTCGAGAAGGCCGACAAAATCAAGGTCCGCCTCTCGTCTGGAAAAGAGTATGACGCGACCGTCAAGGGCAGGGACCCCCGCACGGATCTCGCCCTCATCAAAATCAATCCCGATAACAGCTTGCCGACGGTCAGCCTCGGGGACTCGGATCGGCTTCGTGTCGGCGATTGGGTCATGGCTATCGGGAATCCCTTCGGGCTAGATCACACGGTGACCGCGGGGATTGTAAGCGCCAAGGGGCGTGTCATCGGAGCCGGGCCCTATGATAATTTCATCCAGACCGATGCCTCGATCAACCCGGGCAACAGCGGGGGACCGCTGTTCAACATGGCGGGAGAGGTTGTCGGAATCAACACAGCCATCGTGGCCCAGGGGCAGGGCATCGGATTTGCCATTCCCGTGAACATGGCCAAGGAAATCCTTGAGGACCTCAAGGCAAAAGGCAAGGTGACCCGGGGCTGGCTCGGGGTGTCCGTTCAGGACATCACGGAGGATCTCGCGAAAAGCCTGAAACTCAAGGATCGCAACGGCGCATTGGTAACAGAGGTGTTTGAAGGCGACCCGGCGGACAAGGCGGGCATCAAGCAGGGCGACATCATCATCGAAGTGGACGGCAAAAAGGTCAAGGACACCCATGAACTCCTCAGGATCGTAGCGGTCCTGCCCGTCGGGAAAAAGGCGGCCGTCAAGGTCCTTCGTGAAGGCCAGCTGAAAGAGCTCCAGCTTACCGTAGCCGAAAGAGAGGAAAAGAAAGAGGTTGCCTCAACTCGCGGGGAAACGAAGGATACCTATGGAATGTCTGTGCAGGACATCACGCCGGAAATCGCAAAACAGCTTGGCCTATCGTCAGCAGGCGGTGTGATCGTCACGAGGATACGGGAAGGCAGCCCGGCTGACGAGGCGGGATTGCAGACGTATGACGTGATTCTCCAGGTGAACCGGGTGAAAGTGGGCAACCTTAAGGATTTTCAACGTGAAATCTCCAAGAAGACAGCCGAGGACAGGGTGCTGCTGCTCATCCGGCGCGGCAAAGGCACGTACTTTGTTGCGATGAAAAAAGATCAATGATATCATATAATTAACCAGCACTATTGCGCAGGGAAGGGCCTCCAAAATAGAAACCGGTGAGCACGAAAAAACGTTTGCTTCGGGTGTATGAACGGCTGAACCGGTTTTTCGGAGACCTGCACTGGTGGCCGGGAGAGACTCCCTTTGAGGTTTGCGTAGGGGCGATCCTCACGCAGAACACGAACTGGTCGAACGTGGAGAAAGCCATCGGACGGCTCAAGGCCGAGGGGGTTCTGGAACCCAACACCCTTTTTAGTCTGGACGATGACACGCTGGCCGAGAAAATCCGGCCATCAGGATATTTCCGGGTCAAGACGAAACGGCTCAAGGCATTTCTAGCCGTGCTTTGCGGTGAGTTCTCGGGCGATGTGGATCGGATGCTCTCCGGGGACCTCTTTTGGGTACGGCAACGCCTCCTTGAGATCCCGGGTGTGGGCGAGGAAACGGCCGACAGCATGCTTCTTTACGCGGGGGGACGGCCCGTATTCGTTGTCGATGCCTACACGCGCCGCATCTTGACGAGGCACGGGTTGCTCAAGGGAAGTCCGTCCTATGGCCAGATACAACGGCTGTTCATGGAGAATCTGCCCCCCGATGTCGACCTTTACAACCAGTACCACGCCCTGATCGTCGAGACGGCTAAGCGCTACTGCCGCAAGGAGCCCGACTGCGGAGACTGCCCTCTTCGGGGGATGAGAGAAGAGGGGAAGGGATAGGCCGACGTGTTTGTTCGGGAAGAAATCCTGAAAGCAAGGCTCCAGAAAGAGCGGCACACCTTCGTCCTGAAGCTCAAGGACTACACCGGAGTCATTCATCTCCATTCCGATTACTCCCACGACGGACGCACGTCGATCCTGGAGATCGTGGAGGCGGCCAAAGCCAACGGCATAGATTTTGTCATGCTTACCGATCATGATTGGCTTCAGGCCAAGCATGACGGGTATGAGCGGTCCTACGACGGCGTTCATGTCTTCATCGGCATCGAGGTGACGCCCCGATACAATCACTATCTCGCCTTC
>DATJPI010000214.1:0-9211 GCA_035506495.1 Syntrophales bacterium | reverse complement strand
CTGTGCCCCGATCAGGATGGGGAGGAAAATGTTCCCGAAGGCAACGGGGATCCCCGGGATGATGAAGAGAAAGATCTGGATGACGCCGTGAACGGTGAAGAACTCATTGTAGGTCTGGGCATCCATGAGCCATCCCGGATCCAGGAGGCTCAGTCGGATGAGAAATCCGAGAACGACACCGACGGAGAAAAAGGAAAGAATCGCACACAGGTACATGACGCCGATGCGCTTGTGATCGGTGGACATCATCCACTCGATGATGGCCCAGCGATACCGGCCTGTCCTCGTATAGAAGCTGGCCTCGCCGGGCGATTCACTCGTCTGCGCCATCTCATTCGCTCCTGCGATATCGCTTTTCCGTCACCTTGAGATAAAGGAAGAACGCAACCATGATGACGAGGGTGATAACCCCCACAATGCTCAGGATACCGAAAAATTTTCCCAGCCCTTTCGGCTCGTGGGCAAAGCAGTAAAGGACCGCCTTCTGGACGCCCGTGACGGCCCTTCCCTGTGCTGCTTCCGTGAGCGCCACATCCAGGTCGAAGGGAGCAAAGGTGATCGGGTAGGCCTGGCCGTACTCGTATTTTGTCACCTGCATGTATTTCACGATTTTCCCTTCGGGAGACAGCATGACCAAGACCACGGGATGGATGAAACCGTGGGAATCCCTGCGATATTGAAACCCTGTTGCCTCCGTCAGCCGGTCGATGCCTGCCTTGCGTCCCGTCAGGAATCTCCACGCGTTTTCCGGGAAGGGTCTGTCGATCGCCATCATGTAATTGTTCTTTTTGGAGCGGGCGATCTCGGGAGTGTCTGTCTCGTCGAAGCTGACCGTAAGAATACGGAACTGTTTTCCCGGTACCAGGGATAACTGCGGAAGCACCTGCGCAAGGCCGGCGAGCATCTGCGGGCAGATGCGGTCGCAGGTGTAGTAGACGAGGTTGAGAATCACCGGCTTGCCCGTGAGGTCGCCGAGACGCACCTCGGCGCCGTTTTCATCGAAGAGCGTAATGTCCGGGGGGATTATCTGACCCGTCTTGTCGTCAATGCCGATTCCGGCTGCCGCCGCCTGTTCCTCCGACAGCAGCTCTTCGTGCGCGGCAAGGCCCGTCGGCGCCAGAATCATCCACAGGCACATCATGAATGCGATGGTTCTCATTTGTCCTCCGTTTTTTCCGTCTCCTGATCGGCCCTGCGGCTCCAAAGGCCCGCGAGCGCAAGACCCGCCACAACGAACGTGACGACGACGATGAGGAGGAAAACCCCCGGAGGGATCCCCGGGTGGTAGATCCTGGCACGGTCGACGCCGTTGAGCCCCATGACGTAGGCCTCGACATCGGCGAGCTGCTGCTGCGTCAGGGCCCGGGTTTCCCCGAAGGGAAGCATGGAAAGGGCCGGCCCGGGCCCCTCCGGCCGCGAACCGTGCTGGAGGAAGCGATCGATGATCGCCGCGAAGGTTTTCGCATCGGGGCTGAACTCGTCGCGGTCGATCGGGTTGAGCGGCGGTACCGTGCCGTCTTTCGAGCCGGGGTTGGGAACCCCGCCCTTTCCCTGCGGGCCGTGGCAGGCCGTGCAGGTCTCACCGAAAAGAAGCTCGCCGTGATCGCTGCTGCCGATGATGGTCACGGCAAACCCGTTGTCCCCGCGGGGGCCCGATTCGGCCGGCAGAGCCGCCTGTCCCTGTGCGGCGGTCATGGCCGCGCCGGTGGCGCCCTTCGAGGCAGCTTGCGTCTCGGCCTTGAGACTTTGCAGGTACTCCACGAGATTTGCGATCTTCGCATCGCCGAGGGCTGCGAAGGACGGCATCACGGATGTCGGGTTGTGCTGTCTGGGGTCCTTCAACTGGCTGATCAGCCAATCCGGCGGGTGTCCCTTCATGCCTTCACCGGAGAGATCAGGGCCGATGGTTCCACCCGAAGCACCAATACGGTGGCAGGCGGTGCATCCCTGCGTCAGAAAAAGCTCTTTTCCCGTTTGAGCACCGGCTGTGAGCGGCGCCGCCGGTGCGAAGGCCGGTGCCGGCTGCGCCTGCTGAACGGCTGGAGCGGGGGTCTCAAGTCCCTCAGGCCTGCTGTAGGCGCCGGCAACGGTCAGCGAGACGAAGACAACGACAACGATGGCCCAGGCTTCCATGGCCAGTGGGCGCTCGGTGGGGTTGCGCTCTGCACTGTGATCGACGAAAGGAACGAGCACGAGGACCACAAACCCTCCAAGGGGAATGCCGACGGTGGCGAGCACTTCCCATGGGCCGGGGAAATACTTGAGGGCCTGGTAGAAGAAGAGGAAGTTCCACTCCGGTTTGGGAACGTAGGTCGCATCGAGCGGGTCGGCCATGCCGGCGTAGGGAGGGGGGATTGCGACGGAGAGCCCGACAAGGGCCAGGATGATCAGAGACGCGACGAAACCATCCTTGAAAACCTGATCCGGCCAGAAAGGCCCTTTGATCCGGCGTTTCGTCTCATCCCAGGGCCCTGCATTGCCGGCCTTCCGGAGGGCGACGAGATGGATGGCGGCGACGGTCAGCAGGATTCCCGATGCAAGGGCTGCGTGAAGGATGAAGAAGCGAGACAGCGTCAGCTGTCCGATCACGCCGCCGCCCAGCATCAGGCGTTTGGAGAGCTCACCCACGAAGGGGACGGTTCCGGCCGTGCTGGAAGCCACCTCGACGAGCCAGTAGCTGCGCTTGTCCCAGGGCAGGGCTCCGCCGGTGAGGCTCATGGCCATCGTGAGAAAGAACAGCAGGACTCCGGTGATCCACTGCAGCTCATGGGGCCGCTTGTAGGCCCCCCAGATGAAGACCTGGGAGAGGTGCAGCATCACGAGGACGACCATGGCATTGGCGCCCCAGTAGTGCAGGCCGTGGACGAGCCAGCCGAAGGGGACTTCCGTGCGCAGGTAATTGAGGCTGTTGTACCCCTGCTCGAGGGTCGGCACGTAGTAGAAGAGCTGCCAGATTCCTGTCACGACCTGGAGCAGAAAGAGAATCAGCGCCGAGCTGCCGAAAACGTAGGCATAGCTCGATCCCCCGGCCATCTCTTCATCCAGCGCAAGGCGAATGAAGGGGGTCAGGGGCCATCGCTCGTCGATCCACTTCAAAAGCCGGGGGAACACGGGCGCCTCCTACACGGGGATTTTTTCGGCTGTGCCGCTTTTGAATTGCATCCACTCGACGTAGAGTTTCCCGTTCTCGACCTTTGTCGGCAACGTGTCGAGAGGGCGCGGTGCCGGGCCGCCCAGGACCTTCCCGTCAAGGGAGTAGACGCTGCCATGGCAGGGGCACTCGAAGTGCTTCGTGGAAGGGTTCCAGTCGAAATGACAACCGAGGTGAGGGCAGATGGGGGAATAGACGGTCACTTCCGAGCCGCTGTTGCGGATGGCCCAGATATGGCGAGTCACCGACTCGCGGATATAGGCATCATTCTGGATATCCACGCTCGTCAGGTGGGCCGGCTGCCCCATCGGCAGCGTATTGATGTCGCCCAGCATCATCCAGCTCGGGCTCACCTTACGGAATATCGGGCCGACAAGTGAACCGACCAGAGGCACTCCGACGAGCAGGGAGCAAAAGGCAATGAGCATTGCCGTAAACCCTTTCATGAACCCGCGCCGCGTGGTCTCCAGTCCGGCATGCCCTGTCGTGTGCGCTTCGTTCATCGAATCTCCACACCTTTTTTCATTTGTGCCATGTTCTCCGATCAGACCCGAGTTTCCTATCGGGCAAATACCGAATCCCCATGGGCAAATCCCTGAGATGGGGCTAGGGGAATGGATGGACGAGACCTCGGAATCATGTCCCGGCATCGCTGCGACTTCCAAAGTCGGCCGATCATCAATACAGATCGCACCGCGTCAGGGGCAGGCCGCTGACATCCCCGGAAGGTTTAACCAGGAGAGCCTGATACACGTTGAGCCTTCCCGTCGTGAAGTAGTGGGCAGCCCCTGACATGTAGAGACGCCAAACGCGGGCTGTGAACTCGCCGACCGTGCGAAGGGCGCGGTCATAATTTTTCTCCAGGCGCCCGACCCACTGCCGCAGGGTCAGGGCGTAGTGCTCGCGCAGGCTCTCCACGTCTCGGATCTCGAATCCCGCTTCTTCAGCGATCTTCAGCGTCGCCGTGACCGGGACAAGCTCGCCGTCGGGGAAGACGTACTTCTGAAGAAACAGGCACTGGTTCTGCTCCTGCACGTTCGGGCCGTAGGCGATCCCGTGGTTGAGAAAGATACCGCCCGGTTTCAGGAGCCGCCATGCGCGCTGGAAGTATTCGGGCAGCTTCGATGCGCCGACGTGCTCGACCATTCCCACGCTGACAACCCTGTCGTAGGTTTCGCGCTCGTCGAGGTCGCGGTAATCGGCAACATCGGCCCTGCACGACCCGGTCATCCCGGCATCCCGTATGTGCTCACCGGCGAGCTCTGCCTGCGGAGCGCTCAGCGTGATCCCCCTGGCCTGTACGCCGTAGCGCTTTGCGGCATGAAGGATCAGTGCGCCCCAGCCGCACCCGATGTCCAGCAGACAATCGCCGGGGCGAAGACGCATCTTGCGGCAGGTATAGTCCAGCTTGCGCTCCTGCGCTGTGTCGATGTCGTCGTCGGGCGAGGTGAAGTAGGCGCAGGAGTAGACCATGTTCCTGTCGAGCCAGAGGCGATAGAAGTCGTTGGACACGTCGTAGTGGTAGGTGACCGCCCGGCGGTCCCGTTCCTTCGAATGAGGGGTTCCTCTCAACAGCGCTGCGGCGCGTGCGGCGCGGCATGCAGGGGCCGAGGGCAACCGGAGCACACCCGTCAGCAGGCGGATATCCTTGATGCGGCTGTCCCGCCGGTCGAGATAGTCCCCGAGGGAAAAAGCCGCCTCGAGATCGCCCTCGATGTCGAAGTCGCCGTGGACGAAGGCCTCCGCCAGGGTAAGTTCGCCTGGGGGCCAGAACATGTTCCTCAGGGAATCACTGTGGCGGAGAACCATCGTGAACCTCGCGGGCTGCCCGGGCTCGGGGCCCCATGTCGTCCCATCCCAGAGCCTCACGGCGAAATTCCGGGGTCGATAGAGGCCGAAGATCTGCTCGACAAGCGACAGCGTCTGTTTGACGATGCGGTCACCGGCCGTTGCTTGCTGTGTACTCATGATGAACCTCCAGATTACCGGATCGTTACCCCGGCGATGCCAACCTCGCCGGTCCGGTGATCCAGGACGGTGAAGGGGATTTCTTTTTCTGCCGGCAAGGCCGTGACAAGCCGGACAAAGGCATCGACCCCGTCGATGGTTTCGTCCCCGATGGCGAGCACCACGTCAGAGATCTCGAGCCCGGCCTTCGCGAAGGCGCCTTTCGGGTCGATCCGGCTGATCACCGCACCCTGCGGCTTGTCCATGCCGTACTTCTCGGCTTCCTTGGCTGTCATGTCCCGGACCTCGGCGCCGATGCGCTGTTTAATGGCTGCCCCCAGGAGCTTGGTCGACTCTTCGAGCCGGCCGATCCGGGCCGTCAATTCCTGCTCCCTGCCGTCCCGAAGGATCGTCAGCTTCACGTCGCGCCCCGCAGGGGTGGCGGCCACGCTGTTCTGCAGCGTGCCCGAGTCCGCGATCTCCTTGTCCCCGTAGCGGGTGATGATGTCATTTTTTTTCAGGCCGGCGCGGTCCGCCGGACCTCCCTTGACGACATCCATGACCTGGGCTCCCTTCGCGGGTCTCTCTCCGCCCGTTGCGGGGGTCACATTGCTGATGCTGACGCCCAGCCAGCCCCGCTCCACCTTGCCGTGGGTGATCAGCGCGCGGGTGACGTAGAGGGCCATGTTGCCGGGAATCGTGAATCCGATGCCCTCGAAGCCGCCCGACTGGGAAGCAATGACGGCGTTGACCCCGATCACTTCCCCATAGAGGTTGAGCAGGGGACCGCCGCTGTTGCCGGGGTTAATCGGGGCGTCGGTCTGAAGGAAGTCCTCATAGCTCATGGGATCCATGATGCCGCGGCGGTGCATGGCGCTGATGATCCCCTGGGTCACGGTCTTGTCGAGTCCCCGGGGTGCGCCGATGGCGACGACCCATTCGCCGACTTTCAGCCGGTCCGAGTCCCCGAACGTCACCGTGGGGAGCGACCCGGACGCCGATATCCGAATGACGGCCAAATCGGTCTTCGGGTCCGACCCGATCAGTTTGGCCGTGTGGCGGCTGCCATCTGCCATGACGACCTCGATCTTGGAGGCGGTTCCCACCACGTGATAGTTGGTCAGGATATGCCCATCGGCATCGACGATCATGCCCGATCCAAGGGCCATCATTTGCTGTTTGAGTTTGGGCGGAATCTTCGGGTTGCCGAAAAAGCGCCGGAAGAAGGGATCATTCTCGAAGGGCAGCATGGGATTTGCGACCTCACGCTGGAGCGACACCTCGATGTGGACGACAGCGGGAATCGCCTTCTCGGCGACTTGGATGATGGCGGTACTCAGGTCGACGGCGGGACGTGATTTCTCTGCCCCTCCGACGGCGATCGGGGCGGCCGCCGTTGCGTACGACGCCATGGCGCCGATCCAGACGGCACCGACCAGCAACGCCGTAACGATTCTTCCTGCGGATCGGATCTGGCTTTTCATCTTTTTTGCCTCCTCTGGGGGGTCAGCAATATTGCCCCCCGGTTTATTTCCACTCTTTGATCGCCTGCAGGGCGGGGGCGTAGAAGCGGTCCCGGTATTCCTTGACCATGCGCCGCGTGGAATATCGGGGGGCATTGCTGCGGATGGTCTCCCTCATCACCCGGACCCAGCCGTGGGGGATGCCGTCCTCAGAAGTCGTGTAGTAAAGGGGGATGATCTCCTTTTCCAGGAGGTCATAGATCGCCGCGGCGTCGACATCGTCGCGGTTCTCGACGTCTTCCGCACCGGTAATCGCCCAGCCGTTCTTCCCGTTGTATCCCTCCACCCACCAGCCATCCAGGATGCTCAGCTGGGGGACGCCGTTCAGGGCGGCTTTCATTCCGCTGGTGCCGCAGGCCTCGAGGGGGGGCAGGGGGTTGTTGAGCCAGACGTCCACCCCGTGCACCAGGTACTGGGCAAACTGCTCGCCGTAGTCCTCGACAAAGGCAATGCGGCCACCCAAATCCTGGTTGGAAGCTGCCCTGAAAACCTGCTGGAGGAGCCGCTTTCCCTCGTCGTCGGCGGGGTGTGCCTTGCCGGCAAAGATGATCTGAATAGGCCGCCAGCGGTCATTGAGCATCCTCTTGAGGCGCTCCAGGTCGCGCAGGATCAGGTCGGCCCGCTTGTAGGTCGCAAATCGGCGCGCAAAGCCGAGGGTGAGCACCGAGGGATCCAGGAGCGTCCCACCCGCCAGCACTTTCGAGGCGCTGATACGGTCTTTGGCCCATCGCTGACGGACGCGCTCGCGCACGGCGTCGATGAGCTTGATCTTGAGCCAATAGTGCGTCTTCCAGAGATCCTCATCGGGAATCTCGTCGATTCTTTCCCAGGTGGCCGGGTCGTCATGACGAGCGATCCAGTCTTCACCGAGGTAGCGGTTGTACAGCAGCTCCATCTTCGGTTCGACCCAGGTGGGAACATGGATCCCGTTGGTGACGGACTCGATGGGGACCTTTTCCGGCGTCCTGTCGGGCCACAGGCACTGCCACATCTTTCGGGTCACCTCGCCGTGCCGGAGGCTCACTCCATTGCGGAAGGTTGCAAGCTTCAGGGCCATGACCGTCATGTTGAACCCCGCCCGGGGTTGTGACGGGTTGACCCCCAATTGGAGGAACTCGTCGTGCGTAATCCCGAGCGACGGCCAGTAGGAGCTGAAATACTTTTCCATGAGGGCGAACGGGAAAACATCGTGACCGGCCGCAACGGGGGTGTGTGTGGTAAAGATGGACGTGTTGCGCACCTGTCGGGCAGCCTCCTCGAAGGGAAGCTTCTCCTCCGATACCTTCTCGCGAATCCGCTCCAGGAGCGCAAAGGCGGGGTGCCCCTCGTTGAGATGGAGGATGGATCGGTGAATCCCCAGGGTGTCCAGGACCTCGTCACCGCCGATGCCAAGGACGATCTCCTGCCGCAGCCGCAACTCCCTGTCGCCGATGTAGAGCCGCGCCGAGATGCCGCGG
Organism: Syntrophales bacterium; assembly: GCA_035506495.1. GTDB lineage: Bacteria > Desulfobacterota > Syntrophia > Syntrophales > UBA2192 > UBA2192. The sequence continues at coordinate 1,133 of DATJPI010000214.1, read as the reverse complement.
TTCCAGGGGTCGTTCTGTTCAATATCGGTGTCCATGAGGTACAGGGGGATACGGCCCACGTCGATCTTCCAGACGGCGACATGGATGGGAGGCTCGATGAAAGGGACCTTCACAACGAGCTGGTTGCCCTTGTCGTCCAGGACGCGGTTGATCGAAGCTGCGTCGCGGTAAAGGGGCTGGTCGATGCTCTCCTGCCAGCCATCATCGCGAATATGCTGCAGGACGTAGCCCTCGGGGTACATGAACCCCACGGCCACGAGCGGGATCTTGAGATCGCTGCACTCCTTGATGTGATCCCCTGCCAAAAACCCCAGCCCGCCTGCGTAAAAGGGCAGCGAATGGTGCAGGCCGTACTCCGCCGAGAAGTAAGCCACGGTGTGCTCCTCATGGGCAGCGATTTTTTCGTCGCACCAGCAGTCTTTCTCGGCGAGCTCGTTTCGGAACTGCTCGATTACCGCGTCGTATTCGCCGAGGTACTGATGATCGTTGGCAAAGGGCGCCAGGGCATCCGGCAGGAGCTCCCGGATCACCCTCACCGGATTGTGCGTGCTTTCCTTCCAGACCCGGCGATTGAGATTCTTGAAGAGCATCCTTGCCGCGGGGTGCCAGCTCCACCAGAGGTTGGAGGCAATCTCCACAAGCCCCGCGATCCGGGATGGCATCTGCTGAAATGCCGTCGGTTTCGAATCCATGGAATACTTCTTTCGGTATGTGTGCGTTTAAGGCTGCTTATCCTGCTCCTGCGGGATGGTGGCGGGCATCACCCAATTCCGCCCGTCTCGGGCGATGAGCACCTCCGCGGGTTCGACGATCCAGGTGCCGGCGGCGTAGTTGGGAAAGTCGGGAGGGGCCGACATCTCCCAGGCCTCCAGGATCGGAGTCATGATGGACCAGGCCGCTTCGATCTGATCGGTGCGCTTGAAGAGGGTCGGGTCTCCCAGCATGACATCGACCAGCAGCGTCTCATACGCCTCGGGCGGGTTGGCCCGGAAGGCCTCCCGGTAGAGGAAGTGCATGTCTACGGGGCTCAGGTTCACCCTCAGGCCGGGCCGCTTGGCCTGGAAGCGCAGGAGAATCCCCTCGTCGGGCTGAATGCGGAGCACCAGCCGATTGGGCTGCCAGTCCCGGATCGC
>DATJPI010000213.1:0-3990 GCA_035506495.1 Syntrophales bacterium | reverse complement strand
GCGTGAGATACACGGCCACATTCCGGGATTCGTTGAAAATACCTCTTTGAGATTTCGACAATGTATTCTCGGTCACTCCGTAGGCTTCGCACACGGCCTTCTTAATTCGCTCGACTTCGGGAACCAAATCCTTCATCTGTGGAATGTCCTCGTTGAGAGTGACAGGGAAGAATCGCTCTTTCGTTTTCTTTATAAATTCTTCTGAGCCTAACAAGGAAGGCCATCTCTCCATCTTATAGACGTCTGCGAGAATGTCATCCTCATCACGCGACATCAGCTGCAAATAGGCCCTTCTGCGCTCGGGCTCATGGGCATGCAGCATTGACAGAATCTTTTCCGTGTAGAGCCAGCTCCTATTTTCCCTAGTAGATACATATACTCTGTGGCTGCTCCATTCGTAAGAATTGAGTCTTTTTGCGAGGCCAGCCTTTAAAGGATTATGATGAATATACCTGATGAGTTGTAACAGATATGAGTCCGCATCGACGAGAATAGATTTGAAGCGGCCGCGGAACAATGAACCGTCATGCCCGTGAATTCGATTGAATCGTTGTGTGTAGACTCCGTCAACGTGTCTCATCGCTCTCGAAATATTACCGGCGGGTGTTTGGACGAGCAGATGGTAGTGATTCGGAAGCAAGCAGTATGCAGCAACACGGAGTTGCCACGTTTCCGAAGCTTCTTTGAGTCCTTTGATGAAAAGTTTGTAATCGCCCGGTTCGGTGAAGATGACTTCTTTGCGCCTTCCACGATTCAGGATATGATACCAGGCACCTGGGTACTCAATGCGAAGCGGCCTTGACATATTTATTATCCATCACGTATCGAGGCAAGAGTCAAGAGCAGACTTGACCCCTTTACTTTTTTCCCCTGAATGTTTCCGATGCCCTCTTCAGCAGGTATTCCTGGAAGACCCGGTCATGCTCCTGGCAGAAGGATTCCTCGAAGCCGAGGCCCGCGCAGGCAATCATCAGCTGCTTGGTCAGGCGAAGCGCCTCGATCGGCGTCTCCAGGATCTCCGAGGCAATCTTCACCGCGCGCTCCAGGAGCTTCTCCCCTTCGACAACCTCGCTGACCAGCCCGATGCGGCAGGCTTCCATGGCATCGACCCGCTTTCCCGTGAAGCAAATGTGCCTGGCCAGCCCTTCTCCTATGATCCACCGCAGGGGCGTAACCAGCGGCGGGATGCCGAACTTGATCTCGGGGTGGCCAAAGACTGCCTTCGGCGAGCAGATGCGGATATCGCACAATTTCGCAAGATCAAACCCTCCTGCAAGGGCCGAACCGTTGACAGCGGCAATCGTTGGTTTCGGGAAATTCCACAGCTCCCGATGATAGCGCGACGACGTCTCGAAGATCTCGCTGTACAGCTCGGGGCGCTTGAATTCCGTGAGGTCGAACCCGGCACTAAAGGCATCTCCCGAGCCCGTGATGATCATCACGCCCACTTTTTGGGACTCCCTCCACTTTTTCATGCATTCAAGGATTTCGTACCGCATCTCGACGGATAGGGCGTTTCGCCGCTCGGCGCGGTTCAGGGTAAGGATCGCAATGCCTCCCGCAAGCTCAACGGTCTGTATTGTCTTGAATTCCATCTTCTTCGCTCCGCGAATCGGTCTATTTCGTCTATTTGGTCTGTTTCGTTGATTTCGCACATTCGTTCATTTCGTCATTGCGAGGAACGCAGTGACGAAGCAATCCTGTCCTTCGACATCCTTCGATAAACTCAGGACAGGCACTCAGGATGGCATGAAGCATTATCCTGTTGAGCTGTCATGGTGAGCCTGTCGAACCATGACTATCTGAGGGGATTGCCGCGTCGGCTTCGTCTGTCTGGTCCCATCGAGGTATCAGGTACTAGGTGCTAGGTATCAGGTAGAGACAAAACCTTTCACCTTTCACCTTTCACCTTTCACCTTTCACCTTTCACCTTTCACCTTTCACCTTTCACCTGCCGTTGAAAACGGCCGTGCGTTTGTCGAAGAACGCCGTGAGACCTTCGCGATAGTCTGCGGAACGCGCTGCCTGGATCATCCCGGAGCGCTCCAGCTCCAGCTGCCGGTACAGGAGCCCCAGCATGGCGTTGTTGAGGTTCTCCTTTGCGATGGCAAAGGCCCGCGTGGGTCCTTTTGCCAGCTTCCCGATGATGCCCTCGGAGACTTTCCAGAGATCGGCATCGTCGACGACCCGGTTTACCAGCCCCCACTGCTGCGCATCCTCAGCCGAGAGTATGGGGTCGAGAAGAACAAGCTCCGTGGCCTTTCCAAAACCGATGAGCATCGGGACAACAAGGGTCCAAGCGCCGTCGGGAACGAGACTGATGCTAGTGTAGGCCTGGCGGAAAATCGCCGAGCGGGCTGCGATCCGGATATCGCAGGCGGCGGCGAGGCTGAATCCGCCTCCGCCCACGGGCCCGTTGACGACGGCCACGACGGGCTTCGGCATCTGCCTCAGGCCCATGATGATGATATTGAAGACTTTGATGAGCTGGCGGACAATGTCCTGCGGATGTGGCTGCATGTTCTCGCGAAAGACCTTCAGATCGCCCCCCGAGCAGAAAGCCTTCCCCTCCCCCGTCAAGGCAACGACTCTCGTTTCGTCGTCATCGTGGCAGATCTCCAATGCTCTCGCCAGGTCATTTCCAAGTCCGAAATCGATGGCGTTGAAGAATTTGGGCCGATTCAGCCGGATCGTGGCCACACCGTCTTTACGCTCGAAAAGAATATTCTGAAAGTCCATGTTTTCCTCCAGCACATGTCCCGTAATTCTATGGTTCTCTTTTCCGCCTAATAACCGTTTTAGGTGCAAGGTATCAGGTGTCAGGTATCAGGTAGGGACAAGACCTAGCACCTAGCACCTTTGCGCACTTCTTCCACTTCCTTCACTTCTGTCACTCACGCACTTCGTTCATGGCAGCGACCTGACAAATGCCGACAATACCGTATTGAACTCCACGGGCTTTTCCCGCATCACGTAGTGGCCGGCGCCCTCAATGAGAGCAAGCTTTGCGCCGGGAATGGCATCGGCAATAAAGCGCGACAGATCGGGCGGCGTCATCTTGTCGTCGTCGCCGCAGATGACGAGCGTGGGGATGGCCACGCGGTCGATCTCTGCAGTGATATCCATCCTGTCGCACGCATAGAGATCCCCGTAAAACGCATCGGGATTCACTTTTTCAAGCCCTTTCTGCAGATAGGGCCCCACAGCATCCCGGTTTGCCTTGGCGATGGCAAACTTGACAACCATCGAGATCACGGAGGGCAGGTCGGTATGGATCTTCTCGAGGATCATGGGGTTGACCGGCATCTTCACGCCGCTGCCGACGGGAACGATGGCCGAAAGCAGGGCTCCCTCTCGGATGGCGAAATTCATGCTGATCGCAGCGCCCAGTGAGTGCCCTGCCAGCACGGGCTTTTTCAGGCCGAGGGCACCGATCGCCTTCTTCACCCATTCCACGTAGCGCAGCACCTCGCTCTCGCCTGAACCGCCCGACAGGCCGTGGCCCGGCAGATCGAGCGCCACAACATTGAACTCGCCCTGAAGCGCTGTGCACTGGCTTTCCCAGAGGGTGTGCTCCCCGCCCGAGCCATGGATAAACACAACACTTCTCCTCCCTTCGGCAAGCCCGCTGTCGTTCACCCAGCATGCCATGCTTGTTCCGCCGATAACGATTTCCCGAATCATATTCGCTTCGCTCCCGTCAATTTCGTTTATCTCGTGCTTTCGTTCATTTCGTCTGTTTCGTCACGCCGCTACGCGGCCCTTCTTGGAATTGGGTACTGGGTATTGGGTATTTGTCCGGAAGCCGGATGCCGGAATCCTGAAGCCCCCTTTTTACCTGTCACCTGTCTTCGCCGGCCAGCATCTCTTCGAAGTAGCCGAACTCACGATAGACCCTTCGCTGCTGTGCAAACGGCTCGTCTTTGTGCAACTGAAGCGCCGTCTGCCTCGCCTCATGGAGCAGCTCCAGGACGCGCTCCGTCTCGAGGC
>DATJPI010000212.1:0-5226 GCA_035506495.1 Syntrophales bacterium | reverse complement strand
CCCTGTTCTGCAAGAATGCATCCAGCCCCTGACGGCCCGTGTTTGCGGTATCCGCAGCGTATCCCTCCTCGCTAAGATACATGGACAGGCATTCGCAGATGGATGTGTCGTCATCAATCACGAGTATTTTATGCATGCTGTATTCTCCAACCGGAGGTTTTGCCGGATGTGGCAGGCCACATCGGCAGGATGGAAAGGGACCCGATTCAGTTTTCAGCACGTGGAATCAATACGGCAGGGGGGTGCCCGGTACGCATGGAGAGTGGTATAGACCGGGGCAGAAAGGACATGGGGACGATCCTTGGATGAAGAAATGGTTGCTTCGGCATGCTCATTCGACTCGAACAAAGCATCACCCAGAATGCAGCCATCACAAAACCAGTCCGCACTCCCGGAGATGCCATGAGGATGCGAAAGGTCTTCGATCTCTTCCTGAGAGGGAATCAGGAGATCGGTCAAGCGGGTGTATAGCGAGTCATCATAGGTCGAGACAACGAGGACAAGGAACACTAGGAAAATCAGAAGGGGATTTCCGTTGAGGGGTCGCTTGGAAATGGACAGCAGCATAATGGCTCGCCAACATTTCGCGGAGTGAGCGAATGTTTATGTATCTTCCTTTCAAGCAAAGAACCCGGTAGAAGTCAAGAGTGAATCAAAGTAAGGACCGAAAAGGTTTACGGATATATGGCCAGAAGGTCCTCCCCCGTTGCATAGTAGGTTGCCGCCTCGGCCTTGCGATAGTCGTAAATGGATCGGACATGATTCGTTTCCGAGACGGTCAGCAGGGTGACGGCATCGAGCACTTCTGTTGCCGTTCCCACACTCACCTCGTAACGCTGCCTGTTGATGCGAAGGTTCTCCTGGGCCTGTTCCACCGCGCCCCGGGCCACCTGGATTCGTTCATAGGCGTCCTGCATGTTGAGGATGGCCTGCTGGACCTGGAGCTTGACTTCGTCTACCAGCTTGTTGCGCTGTTCGAGCAGCTGCACTTTCCGCTGTTCTGATTTCTGCAGATCTGCCATCGTGCGTCCGCCCTCGAAGAGGCTGAAATTCAACCCGAGGATCAGAGCCCAATTGTCCTGGTAGAGCTGATAGGAATTCTGTTGGTAGGCGTAACTGCCGCCGGCAAATACCTTCGGAAGAAACTCCGCTTTTTTGGATGCCACCTCGAGATCGATCGACGCGACGGTCTTGTCGACGATCTGGATTTCAGGGCGCTTCTCCAGGGCCCTGTCCCAGGATTTTTCAAGATTCAGGGCATCCGGAGCGACCATCTCGCGGGGCTCCTCCCGTACGGTCACCTGCGCAGACAGGGGCCTCAGCAAAAGGTTGTTGAGCCTCGAGGCGCGAATGGCCCTCAGGTTCTTCACCGCCAGGAGCCTCTGCCGGGCATCGGATAACCGGACCTGTGCCTGCAGCAGGTCGTTCTTGGTGATGAGGCCGACGCCGAATAATCCCTGCGCATCCCTGAGATGGGATTCCAGCTGCTCGATTTCCCTCTTTGCCACCTCCACGAGCTGATCCGCTTCGAGGACGTCGTAGAAACTCACGATGAACTGCAGGCCGACGGTATTGCGGACACTCACCGTGCCGAAATGCTTTGCCTCGAACTGCATCCGGCTGGCCTCGTAGCGCGAGAGATTTGCCTGGAAGTCGAACAGGATCTGCTCGACATTCACGCTGAACGATTGGTAGGTTCGGTCGGACGTCGGGGCCTGGAGCGCTCCCAATAGGGCTGTGGGCTGGTTCGCGAGGGTTGTATACCCCGCAGAGGCTCTCACGGAAGGCAGAAGCCTGGATCGCACCATGCGCGAATCGGCATCCGCGATGAGTTCGTCCTGAACGGACACCTTGACGTCACGACTGTCGGCCGTCACTTTACGGAGACCCTCCGAAAGCGTGATACTGTCGGACGGCATTGCGCTGCAGGGAGCTACGATAGGCTTTTCCGGCTGTTGTAACGCCGTATCCGCATAGACCTGACCGAGGAATACGATCCAGAAAACAACAACCAGCCCCAATAGATACCGATAACGCCTGTTCATAATCATTGCTCCGCAGACCTGTTTCTAAATCACTCTGAACGCTCTGTCATTCCAGGATCGCCGGTCCCGTCCTGCCGGAACCCGCCGCCTCATGGCTCCGCTTCATCAGGAAAACCATAAGCCCTGCAAGGGCCATCATCACCGAAAGCACAAAAAAGGTGTCATTGAAGGCCATCATGTTGGCTTCCATCACAAGTTTCTTGTAAATCAGACCCAGCTGACCCTTGTCGAGAAGCCCCGGCGCCATCCCCTGCTGTTGCAGGATCAGGTGAACCTGCGGCACAGCTTCCTGGAAATTCCGGTCCAGCACGCTCATGCCCTCCGCAAGGCGCCCGTGGTGGAACTGGGCCCTCCGGGCAACGAGCGTGCTCGCGAAGGCAACCCCGAAGCTGCCGCCCAGATTTCTCAGCAGGTTGAACACCGATGTCGCGTTGCCCATTTCCTCCTTATGGATCCAGGACATAGTCAGGGTAGTCAGCGGTACAAAAAGCAATCCCATCCCGAAGCCCATGACAATCCGCGGCCACGCGACGGTAGAGAAATCGGCAGAGAGGTTGAACCACGACATCATCAGCATGGAATACGCCGTGATCGTCGCGCCGGTAAAAAGCACCGTTTTGGGGTTCACCCGCGTGATGAGCTTGCCCGCAATGGGCATGGAGATCATCGCCATGAGTCCCCCGGGCCCGAGGACCCAGCCGGCCAGAAACGCCGTGTATCCCATGAGCGTTTGCAGGCAGACGGGAAGCATGATGAGGCTTCCAAAGAGCGTGAAGAATGTGGCAAAGCCGATCACGTTGCCGGAGGCGAACGTGAGGTTCTTGAAGATGTGCAGATCGATGATGGGTTGTTCCGCATAGTATTCATTTACGATGAAGAAGACGAGGCCCGCAAAGGAGATCACGCTCAGCCAGAGGATGAACTGCGAAGCGTACCAGTCCTCCCGCTGGCCCTGGTCGAGCACGACCTGCAGGCAGCCGATTCCGACGGCCAGAAAGGCGAGTCCCATGTAATCGATGCGCATCTTGCGCGCCTCCGCGTAATGAGGATCGACGATGAAGGCCATCGACATGAGAATCGCGACGATGCCGATGGGGATGTTGATGAAGAATACCCAGTGCCACGACCAGTTGTCGGTGATCCATCCCCCCAGCAGCGGCCCGACGACGGGCCCGATCATGATGCCGATCCCGAAGATCGCCATGGCCGTGCCGTGCTGATGCCGCGGGAAGGTCTCCAGAAGGATGGCCTGCGAGATCGGCTGGAGCGATCCTCCGGAGAGCCCCTGGATCACCCGGAAGAAGATCAGCGCACGGAGACTCCAGGAGGCGCCGCACAGAAAGGAACTGATGGTGAAGAGCGCAATGGAGACAAGCAGGAAGCGCTTGCGCCCGAAGATCCGGCTGAGCCACCCCGTCATGGGGATGACGATGGCATTGGCGGCCAGATAGGAGGTGATCGTCCAGGTCGACTCGTCGATTCCGGCCGAGAGGCTTCCGCGGATGTGGTCGAGGGATACATTGACCACGGACGTGTCAATGATCACGACCAGCGTGGGCAGCATCACCGTGATGGCCACGAGCCATTTGTTCATGATGCCCCCCGGGTTCTTATCGTTCCACAAGGATGGTGGGGACCACGGACATCCCGACTCTCAGGACGTGTTCGGGGTCGCTCCCCTCGTCGAGGGTGATCCTGACGGGAATTCTTTGGACGATCTTGACATAATTCCCAGTTGCATTCTCGGGCGGAAACAGGGAAAACGCGGAGCCCGTCCCGGCCATGATGCTGTTCACCCGGCCGCGGAATGTCTTGCCGGGGTAGGTATCCACCTTGATCTCGGCTTTCTGTCCCGGCTTGACTTCCCGGAGCTCCGTCTCCTTGTAATTCGCCGTGATCCAGATACGCTCCTGTTCGAGGGGCACGACGGCCAGGAGGGGCTGTCCCGCCGCAACCTGGTTTCCCACTTCGGCGCTGCGCTTTGTGATGTATCCGTTTGCAGGCGCGGAGATCTTCGTGTATCCCAGGTTCAGTTTCGCCTTCTCCACAAGGGCCGCTTTCTGCTGGATCAGGGCCTGCTGGGGAGCCACGGCGACCTCCGCCTGGCGGATGATCGCCTTTTGCGACTCTACGGATCCTTCGAGCCGGCTTACATTGTCCTTTGCCGAATTCACCTGGGCAATGGCCACATCGTAGCTCGTCTTTCTCTGATCATAGTATTCCTGGGTGACGATCCCTCCCTTGATGAGGGGCGCGGCCCGCTTGACGTCTTCACCGGCCTTCCAGGCAAGCGCTTCCTGGGCCTTGAGGGCTGAACGGGCGGAGTCCAGCGACGCCCGTATTTCCGTCATCTGTCTCTTTGCCGTTTCGACACGGCTCTGCACTTCGGCAAGCCGTGCCCGCTCCATCTCGAGATTGGCCTGGGTTTCCTGGAGGGCGACACGGTAGTCCACGGGATCGATTTCAAGAATGGGATCGTCCTTCTTCACAAACTGGTTGTCCTTCACGGAGAGGGTCAAAATGGTGCCCGGCACTTTCGAGGCGATGATATGAATGTGGCCGTCCACGTAGGCGTCATCGGTCGTCACATGGGTGCGTAGGTACTCGAGATAGAAGAACAGTGCAACGACGCCGATGACCAGCAGCACGGCGGAAGCCGCAAAGGCGATGTTTCTCTTCTGAAGATTTCCCAGTGCCATTCCCTGCCTCTCCCTGTCGACGTTTGCATCCTGAGCGATCGGACGCTTTCGTCTTTGTGTCTTGAGATGCCTAAATCATAAACGGCCAAGATGCAACAAAAAAAGGATTCGGGATTCCGGCTTCGGGCCTCGGGATTTCTTCCCGAATCCTGAATCCTGTCTCCCGAATCCTGACTTCTCACTTTTGATGCCCGAAGCCACACTCATGACGTCTTTTGGGAGGCCGCCTTCCTGGCAAGCCGCCTCGTCTTTTTCTTCAGACGGCTGATGCGCTTCTTGAGCGGGCCTGTCTGCTCTCGCTTTCCAGCCTCGAGGAGTTCCTCCCGCTTCAGTCGGAGTTCCCGCATTTTCTTCTTGATGTCCACGATCGTGTCGATCGGCACCGCCCGAGTCTTCTGGGTGGGAACGCCCTTGACTTCCTTGATCGCGGCGATGAGTTCATCCTTTTTCATCGCCGTCACCCCGGTGATGCCGCCCATGGC
>DATJPI010000211.1:0-2969 GCA_035506495.1 Syntrophales bacterium | reverse complement strand
CGCACGCGACGATGAGGATGCCGTGGGGAAAATCATCGAGGCCGGGGCCATGACCTGCCGCAACGGAAAAAGCCGCAACCCCTGTGAAAAAAGTCATTCCCTCATGACCCCGCTGCCGGAGATGCGGCTGAGGGAAGTCGTGCAATGGATCATGCAGTCGGAAGATTCCCCGCAGACGGGTGCCCTCCGTGACAAATGAAAAGAGGCAGGGTTGATTCGACCCCGCCTCTCCGTCCCAGCTTTTTGCCAATCACGTCTTTTTCGCTCTGAGGTGTTTCTTTGCAGCCGGCTTACCGGCCTTTGCCTTCGGCAGCTCAACGATGACTTCCGACCCGATGCCGGGCCTCGACTTGACCTGGATGTTTCCGCTTAACGACTTCACCCTCTCACGGATGCTGAAGAGCCCAAAGCCGCCTTCGAGACTGCCGGCAGAGCCGGTTTCGTTGACTTTAAAACCTACACCATCATCCGCAACGATCGTCCGGATGGATTGTTCGTCCTCAAGGATGCGGACAGTCGCCCCGCGGGCCCCGCTGTGCTTGATGACGTTCTGCAGAAGCTCCTTCACGATCCGGAAGAGGATCACATTCAGGTCCTGGCTGAGGGATTGGAGATCTCCCTCGAAGGAGCACTTGATTTGAATGCCATGCCGCTCCTTGATGGGCTCAACCAGAGCCTCCACGGCTGGACGAAGCCCGAGATCATAGAGGACCGGGTTGCTGATTTCCTTCATGAGGGCGCGAGTCTGCCGGATGGAGTGCGAGAGAAGCTCCCGGGCCTCCTCGATTGCCTGCCGATGCTCATCTTCGAGGGCTATGCCCCCAAGCTCATCCATCCTCATCCGAACCGCGGCCAGCGTCTGGGCAACCTCGTCGTGGAGGGTCATGGCAAGTATCTTGCGTTCCCGTTCTTCCGTTAAAACCAACTCCGAGGCCAGCCTGCGCAGGTCATCGCGGCTCCTCTCCAGAAGCTCGTTGGCTTCCTTCAGCTCCATCTCGGCCCGCTTGCGCCTGGTGATGTCGACCAGGGCGACTCGCCACCCCTTTCCGAAGAGGTCGTCCTCATGAGGCGACGTTTCCAGATAGCCATGGAACAGGGCGCCGTCGGGCCGGCTGAACACAAGCTCAGGGCTCTGTTGCGTCCCCGTTTTCCGGCTCTTCATCAGATGCAGGTAATAGGCGTCCGCCTCTCCCTGGCCATGAATTTCGACAGGGGAGTCCCGATCAGGCCCTCGTGAGGCGCTCCGAGGAGGGAGGCGGCCTTGAGGTTTGCCTCGCGGATCATAAAGCTCCCATCCAGGACCAGATACCCGATGGGCGCGGACTCGAAAAGCTCCTTGTAGCGGCCGTGGGCGCGGGACAGATCGGCCTGGGCCTGACGAAGCTCTTCGTTCTGTACCTTGAGCTCTTCCTGGTGAACACCGAGCTCCTGCATGAGCCTCTTGGCATCCCAGGAAAGGCCCTCCGGCGATTTGTCGAAGCGGTTTCGTTCGGGTTGATCTTGTTGCTTGAGGTCTCTATCCATCATGCATCACCGATGATGTCTCGGAAGGCGGGGACGAACCTTGCTGTCTTCAGAGCTTCGCTCCAGGCGGCGTGTATACAACGGGTATTGTTTGGAGTCTATGCGGACCGGGGGAATCTGACCATCGGGATAACCATGATTTTACCATCAGGCTTTAGAGGAGTCCCATTTGGGCAGAAAGACAGGCGGAGAAGCAATTCGGGTGAACTGAAGAATGGCGCAAATCGTTTATGTCCTTCGGGTGCCGGCAGCCTTGCGGACGGCTCCGGACAATTCCTCGGAATCGCAGCCTTTCAGGATGAACCCCAGGGCGCCGGCTCGCAGCATGTTCGCCATGAATCCGTCATCGTCGTAGATGGACATTGCCAGGATTTTCATATCGGGCATTTCGGCAAGAATCCGGCTGGTGGCTTCGGCTCCGTCCATGACCGGCATCTTCACATCCATGAGGATGACGTCGGGGAGCAGCTCTCGGGTCAGGGCGATCGCTTTCTCACCGTTTTCCGCCTCCCCGACCACTTCCATATCGGCCTGATGATTGATCACCAGCTTGAGCCCATCGCGAAACGCGCGGTGGTCGTCCACAATCAGTACCCTGGTCTTCATCTTTCTTCCTTCTGCTGCCGCGGCATGAATATTCTCCCCTGCTGCGGGTTTTTTTCAATCAGTCCAATGCCGCGGGCAATATGGCCGTCACCACCGTGCCCGCTCCCGGTGTGGATTCGATGCTGAGGCTTCCGTCTACGGCAATCAGCCGCTCCCGGATGCTGTAAAGCCCGAACCCTCCTTCGGCGGTGGGCGCCCCGAGCGTCTGGGGGTCAAACCCCACGCCATCGTCTGTCACCTTCAGCCGGCAGTATCCGTTTTCCATGTCGATTGCAACATGGACATTCTGCGCCTGGCTGTGCTTCACGACGTTGTTCAGCAGCTCCCGAAACACCTGGTACAGGATCGTTTTTACATCCGGACTCAGGTGCTTGAATGCCTCCCGTACGTCGCAGCGGATCCGAATCGGGTGTTTGTTCATCAAGCGATCAGCAAGTGATTCGCAGGCCGCCTGCAGTCCCATTTCGAACAGGAGGGGGTTGCCGATGTCGGACATCAGGGCGCGTGTCTCCCGGATCGATTGCACGAGGAGCCCCTTGACCTCTTCCATCCTCTCCTTCTGATCGGATGGGACGCCCTGAATCATATCGACCCTCATCCGGACGGCCGCCAGGGTCTGTGCGACCTCGTCGTGCAGCACCCCTGCGATCCGCTTGCGCTCCCGCTCTTCCGCTAACACAATCTCCGAGGCAAGCTTGCGCAGTTCGTGCCGGCTGCTCTCGAGCTTCTCCGCGAGATGCTGCAGATCCATCGTGCGGTCGCGGACGCGCTGCTCCAGGGACTCGTTGGCCAGGCGTAATGCCTCTTCGCTGTCGCGCAATAACAGTTCCGCCTGCTTT
>DATJPI010000210.1:0-15261 GCA_035506495.1 Syntrophales bacterium | reverse complement strand
TTGACGGTGCGAATCAATCGCTCGCACTCTTCCAGGATGAGGTTCTGCAACTCCCGCTGCTTGTCCGGCAACTCAGAGAAGGTCCCCTCCTGGAGCATGCTCGACGCCGCATTGATGGCGGTCAGCGGCGTGCGCAATTCGTGGGAGAGATGACCGATGTAATCGATCTTCATCTGATCCAGCTCCCGGAGCCTGTCGCACATGGTGTTGAACGCCATGGCTAGGTCACGGATCTCCGGAGGAGATTGGATATCCAGATCGTCGCTAAAATCGCCCCGTGCAACGGCCTTCGTCTTTTCTCGAAGGTGGGAAATGGGGATGCTGACGGACCGGGTATTGATCACGGAGACGACGATCACCATGATGACGGCGAGGATAAGCGATATCAGGATCACGTCTGCCGTCTGCAAGGAGATCGCTTTTATCTGATTGAGTTTTTCTTCCCTTTCCTCCGAGATGATTCTCGCGAGTTCCCGCAATCTCAGTCCTGCCTCACCCACGATCTGTTCTTGCTCGGACTTGTAGTGGATAAACTCTGGATCTTTATCGTAGTTCTTGCTTATCCGGGCTGCCATATCGTTAAAGAGAGCGCCGTATTGAGTGTGAAGCGTTTGGATTACCCCTAGGAGGTTTTGCTTTCTTTCCGTATCTGCAAGCGGGGCTAACTCAGCCAACCTATTGGTGAAATCAGCCTCCAAATCTTTGGATTGCTGGAAATAGCTTAAGTCCCGCGAAACAAAAAACTTTTCTTCCGCTGCTCTGCTTTTGTACAGGATTTCCTGACACTCTTCCGAAAGATTAATCATCCGGGTGTCATTTGTCGTGACAGTCCGGATGAACTCGTTGAGATCATTCAGATTGGAGATGGTATAGGTTCCGGATAGCAGAACAACGAAGATTATTACAAGGTAACTGCTGATCAGCCGAGACAATATGGAAAAATTTAACATACTCACACTATGTGGCCATTTGTGGAAAAAGCATACAATGATCTGTTTTATACAATAGTTATCAGGAAAAAATGTGTTTGTGCAACATTTCTTATCGCGTGCGCACAGAAGGCCGTTACGCGACAATAGACCAAATATAATTATGAGAGATGCAAGCAGCAAGTCGCCAGACAGGACCTCTACACAGCCGGAGGGAGAGAAAAATGTAAGGGCGGATGCCGATCGGGACAGCCAATTTAACTTTCGGCCCATTTGTGGTACGAAATTTGCCTTTTTTTTGGATCAGTATATCCTTCCGTCCACGAGGTCTTGAACCCCGGGCGGGTCCTTGAGGAAAAAAGCGATGGCAACTCGGATACGGGGCGTTGATCTCGTCATGAACGCGCCCAGTCCGGAAAAGCGCGAAAAATCGAAAGGGATGCCCGGCGGCGAGCAGCCCCCTATGCCGGCATCCGCCACGCAGCCTGCAGGGGCAGAAGACCCCTACGAGTACGCCTACCTGGACCTCCGGGGCTGTCTGGAGCAGATCCGACAGGACATCGTGCAGACCGGGACGTTCGACCTCAAGTCGATCTATGACCGCATCACCGTGATTGCCGGCAACCCCGAGGCCCTGTTCGGGCTCTACAGGCACACGAGCCTCTATGGCAATGAACAGGATTACATCCTGAGCCACCTGATCAACGTCATGATCTATAGCATGCGCATTGCCCGGAAGATGAAACATTCGGAGGAAGACCTGGTCGACATTGGCCTGGCGGCGGTTCTCCACGATGCGGGCATGTTCAAGGTGCCGCAGGAGATCCTTGCGAAACCCGACCGTCTGACGTCCGAAGAGGCCGCGGAGGTCAAAAAGCACACCTTCTCCGGGGGACATATCCTCGCATGCTACAGGGAGCAGTTCCCGCTTCTTGCTTGCGTGGCCGAGCAGCATCACGAGCGTGAGGATGGCAGCGGCTACCCGGCGGGATTGGACGGTGAGGCCATGCACGTGTACGCCAAGATCGTGGCGCTGGCCGACACCTACGAGGCGATGACTCATGACCGCCCGCACCGCAAGGCCGTCTCGGTCAGGTCGCTGCTCAATTCCAAGGAACGGCCGAAGTTTTCGCGGGAAGTCATGAAGGCGTTCCTCGACGCGATACAGCTCTACCCGATCGGCAGCCTGGTGGTCCTCAGCACGGGTACCGTGGGCAGGGTGATCGATACCAACATCGATAATCCCCTCAAACCCATCGTGCGGGAGGAAATGGACTACCAAGGCCGGCGGGTAAAGGACAACCGGGTGCTCAACCTCCGGGACCAGAAAACACTCGTCTGGGTGACAAAGGCCCTCGATGAGGATGACCTCAGGGCCGCCGAGATCCTGAGCTGGGGGTCACAGTAACAGCAAGGGGAAAAACCGCAATCGATCACTGTCGGTTCGGTAAAAAAGGCCGCTCCTGTAAGGGGCGGCTTTTTGCGCTTGATGCGATAGTGAATGGAACAACCCACCGTGGCAGGCAGGCGGTGCACTCGCCAGAAATGTTGCAATCGGACCCGAAACAGCGTTATGATCTGTCACTCGAACAGAAGCTACTTGGGGATGGGATACGGCCGATCCCCGGAGACCAAACATCAGCAGGAGGTTCTGAAGATGGAAACGAAGCTGAGCAGAAGGGACGTTCTGAAAGCCGCAGGCGCCACCGGCATGATCCTGGCTTCCGGCGGTGCTATCCTTTCGGTAACTTCGGCAGCGGCATCGGCACAGGAGCTCAAGCCGATTGCGCTGAAGACTCCCAAAGGTGGCAATTCATTCCTGCAGCTTCTCGAGAAGAGAAGCTCCTCGAGGGAATACAGTTCCGAGCCCTTGCCCGTGGATGTCCTGGCGGGCCTGCTCTGGGCGGCCTTCGGGATCAACCGCCCGGAATCGGGCAGGCGAACGGCTCCTTCGGCCGTCAATCGCCAGGAAATCGACATCTATGTAGCAGCGGCAAATGGCCTTTACCTCTATGATGCCAAGTCCAGTGCCCTGAAACCGATTCTGGTCGACGACATCAGGGCTTTGACCGGGCGCCAAGCATACGTGAAAGAGGCCCCCATCGGCATCATTTTTGTGTCGGATTACACCAAATTTGAAAAAGGCACGGAAGAGGATAAACTATTTTATTCGGCGGCAGACACCGGCTTCATCAGTCAGAACGTTTACCTGTACTGTGCCTCCGAAGGCTTGGCCACGGTCGTGCATATGGTAGCCGACAAGCCGGCCCTCGCGAAAGCCATGAAGCTCAGGCCTGAACAGAAAATCATTCTTGCTCAGTCCGTCGGGTATCCCAAAAAGAAGTAGAAAAAGACAAGAAGGAATCGAAGAAACGCGGAGGCCGTCCTCTCCATCGGGGACGGCTTCTATTGTTCTACTGCGAACCTTTTCTTAATCCTTTTGGATGATTTCCTGAGATTCATCCCACTTCTTCGAGCCGTTCAGATAGTCCTTCAGCTCCGGTATCATGATTCGGGTCAGCTCTTCCCCGTACACGACGATCGAAACTTCCGCCAATGCCCTTTTCTGTTGATCCGTCATTGATTTGATTTCCATACGTCGACCTCCTTCCCGGTCGATTACCCCATTCTGTGCCCTGCTAAAGAAGCTATCGGCAAGTAAAATAAATGATACAGCAAGATAGGTGCCACGGGTTCTTGCAGGAGGTCGTCGGGTCCAACCTGTTGAATCGAAGCGGATTTGGAGAAAACGGGCCGGTACCGTCCGACGAAGGGTTGTGACCTCCGTGTCGCGAGTGGGGATCCATGCAATCCGCACGGCCGAGCCCTGCGTGACAAGTAGAGAATTTCATAGGGACTTTTTGGCGACACTTTATTCGTGTCGCAAGACGGAAAGGTCACTGACGTAAATGGTGGGGGGATGAGGAGGTCTTGCATCGGAAGGCCACTGATTCTGTCATGGAGTTCCGCGTTGCCCGAACTAATCCAGGGTAAGCTGCCCGTTCAGGAACGAATCCACCGTCTTTTTGTGACCGTTCAGGGCTTCCAAGAACGTGGGATACTCTTTTTCATAGAGGGGTTTCTCAGCGGCTTTATGAGAACCTTGCTTGTTGCAGTTAAAGATTTGGGTTACGTAGAAGTCCTGTTCGTGCGGAACGTTATCGAAGGGAACCTGAAGAGCCACACTTCGCAAAAATATTCTCAAGGGGGTGCTGGGATCCACCTGTGTGGTCAAGACAAGGTAATAGCGTCCGGGCCAATATGCGGCGATGACGCTTCGGCCCACGACGGGAAGCTCCGGGGAAGAGGTATGGTTGATCCAGCGCGCCTTCATGCTTTTTTAAAGAAAAAATAGATGAGCCCGCGACGAAATGCAAACGTATTTTCCCGCCTCCCGATAGCTGCAGAGATATCCATTGACATCGAGCCTGTTTTTCCCTAACAAATAAAAGAGTAGCTCTCGACCGAGCCGTTGCTTCATGTCATGCACCTCTTGCGATTCCCGTTGCGATGTCCCTATGATCTTCAACCCTGTTGTCACGGAACCGTTTCCCTGCTGCTGATCGCTTCCCTTGTTGTCTGAAGCGGCATCTCGAACGTCATGCTCAACCATCAATCAGGTACGGCCCTGTCCCGTCGGAAAGGAGGTTGCGGTATGTTAAGAAAGGCATCGCTGGTGAAACAGATCTATTTGACGGTGAATCACGAGGTGGGTGTGCTCAACAGAATGGCCGATTACCTGGCGGATCGGGGGATCAACATCGAAGCGGTCGCGGGTTATGAAATCACCGGGACGGACAAAGCCAGGGTCATGCTGGTCGTCGAAGACACCCGACGCGCAACGGACCTGCTGAAGCAGAAGGGCTTTGCGTCCATCGAGGAGAGGGAAGAAATCCTGGTGGAGCTTGAAAACAAGCCCGGGGCGCTGAAATCCGTCACAAGCCTGCTGGCCGCCAAGGGGATCAACATCCGGCAGATCTACGGGACGATGAGCACGGAGAAATCCCCCGTCCGGGTGGTCCTGGCGACCAGTGACAATCAGGCAGCCATCGTGACATTGAAGAAAGCCGTGGTGAAATAGATCCTCACGGCATCGGAACCAGAACCGGCCTCCGGTGAGCAGCCCTTCGTATGCCCGAGTTCTTTATTTTTTCTGTCTGCCTGGCCAGAGCACGAAAAACGGGCTCTTGATTTTCAACGATTTGAACTTGTCCTCGACTTCCGTCCGGATCAACTCGTCGTATGTCTGGACAACCACATACTGGGCATAATCGAACATGAGGATCATGCGGCTCTGGCTCTCGAGGGCGTGGCGCTGCTCGATGGCTGTTTCGAACACAGCCTGGTGCTCGGCAAACAGCCACATGTGGCGCCTCATCAGGATCAGTGCGTAGACGGCCTGGGGCAGCGGGATGCGCTCGTCGTAGCACTCCTTGGCATACTTGGAGAAAAGAACATGGGCTTCCTCAAACGGTTTGTCCGTCCCGAAGAGTTTCCGGAAATTGCTGTAGAAGCCCAGCGCCAGCTCCATGGCCTTGCTCTGGGGCATCTCATGGAAAACGGGCGTCTTGGGGTTGATTTTTACGTTTTTATACCACTGCTCGGCGATGGCCTGGGCTTTGTACTCGATGGTGTCGATCAACTTCGTGGTATGCGTTGTCATGGCCTGACCTCCTTCCTTTCAGCCATAGTGGGAATCCCGGTCACGGGTCTGTCGATCCGGCATTGCGGGTCAGCTAGGACGAGCCCTTGTTTTTGCGCTTGAGGGCGTCCTCCGTCAGCTTTTGCTCGGTGATGTCTTCCAGGGTTTCCACGGCGCCCACCAGGTCTCCCCTGGAGTCACGGATCACGGCTGCTGTGAACCGGAGCCAGCGCCCGCTGTCGCCCAGATCGGGAAAGAAATCCGTTGCCTCGTAAGCCTCGTCGATGAGATCGGATTTGCGATATTTCCCTGAATACCACTTGGAAACCTTCTCCACTGCGCTGTCCACCAGCAGGTCGGCCATGCAGGGCCTTTCCTTCGCGTAGAAGGCGCGCCACTGTTGTCGGGTTCCAATCACGTCTTTGGTCTTCAGCTTGCTCAATTTCTCCAGAGCCCGGTTCCAGTAGATGATTTTATGGTCTTTGCCAATGACGAAGGCGGGAATGGAGAAGCCCTCGACAATGCTATAGAGCCGTCCCTCGTTCTCGGTGAGCTTCTGCTCCGCTGCTTTGCGATCGGAAATGTCTTCCAGGGTCTCGATGGCCCCGACCAGAGCCCCCCGGGAGCTCCGGATGGGAGCGACGGTGAACCGGAGCCAGCGTCCGCTATCGCCCAGGTCGGGGAAGAATCCCTCCGCCTCGTAGGTGTCTTCCAGCAGCTTCGACTTGGCGACACCCCCGTACCATTCGGGTATGGTTTCCAGGGTCTGATCGACAAGCAGATCGGACATGCAGGGACGCTCTTTCGCGTAAAAGGCCCGCCAGTGCTGGTTGGTCCCGATCATGTCTTTTGCCGGGATCTTGCTCAATTTTTCCAGCGCCCGGTTCCAGTACATCACCTTGTGGTCGAGCCCGATCACAAAGGTCGGGATAGGAGACCCCTCAATGACCTGGTAGAGCTGCCGTTCGCTTTCCCTCTGCGCCAGTTCAGCCGTCATGCGTTCAGTGATGTCCTCCAGGGTCTCGATGGCACCGACGAGCTTGCCACGAGCATCCCGGACCGCAGCAGCCGTAAAGCGAAGCCACACTCCCTTCTCGCCCAGGTCGGGGAAGAAATCGGTAGCCTCGTACGCCTCTTCCAGGAGATCCGATCTGCTGTATTTGCCTGCATACCATTTCGGGATCCTGTCCTCGATCCCATCGATCAGGAGATCGGCCATACAGGGCCTCGCTTCGGCATAGAAAGCCCTCCACTGCTGCTTGGTCCCGACTACCTCTTTCATGGGGATCTTGCTCAGCTGCTCGAGGGCCCGGTTCCAGTAGAGGATCCTATGATCCTTGTCGAGAACAAAGGCAGGAATGGAGAATCCCTGAATAATGCTTTGCAGCAGATGAGCGGACTCTTGAGAACCATCGGACAACACCGGCTTTGCTTTGCGTTCTTTCCTGCTCCCCCCGGGAGTCTTTTTCTGAACTGCCATCTTCTTCATAAGAAGCCCTCCTTTCATGAAAAGCCCCTCTTATCGACCCGGCATCATGCCCGGGTCCGGTTTCGACCTGGTTTTATTCCTGCCCTGCCGTAAAAGACGGAACGTTTATGATTTGACCGGCGCTTTCGTTTTCACGCGCGTCGATAGGCCCGATGCATTTCCGAGGTTTGTCGAGGAGGAGATCGAGAAAAGGAGGTTCCGCGTCACTTCGATGACAGGATGCACGCAATCTCATCGAAAGGCAATGCGAGTAGATATTTAGGAAAATGCTAGGTTATTCCTAATACTGAAAAAAGAATGGCATCCTTCGACGTCGGTTCCTGGCGATTGTTTTCAAGAAATTCGTGCTCTTTGCCGATGGATAGCGTGTGGGCTGTCGGAGAGACGCCCGAACCTTGTCGAGAGGCAGGAATGGAACAACATTCCCTACGTGCCGAGAGCCGATGATTCAAAACATTCCTCCCATGGATCGACTGCTTCGTCCTGCCGTGTGTGTTCTCCTCGCAAGCGGCGCAGCCGCTGCGCAGAAGGACATCACGGCTTGTCTGGAAAAGATCTTTCCAGAGAAGCACTGTCGGCTGATCGTGCACGAGGCTCGCACGCCGCACGAGATTTTCTCGACCATCAGGAATGAGCGAGTTCACCTGATGTTCCTGATTCTCCACAGCATGGAGTACATTGCGCCGAAGAAGGCCATCATCGGACCGTCCTCAGATGCGGGGATGATCCGCCTGCTCCGGTCCGTTTGGAACGTCCCGCTTGTCACCATTGCCCGCTGCTCCGTCGAATGCGGCCGTGAGGAAGAGATTGTCGAATGTGGGGCGGATCATGCCTTGCGATGGCCCTATGAGATCATGGGGCTCAAGGACAGAATCGCAGCCATGACATCGGTCTTCTACTCTCGCAACCGGCTCGATGGGGCGGAGATCCCGGAGCACGTAAAAAATCAACTCCGGAACTGGGATGGACTTAGTGCCGTGGCGTTTGAGAGCTTCAAGAAATACGGCCGAGTCGTGATCGGGATCGAGAGCGATGAAGCCGACCCTCGGAGGTCGAAACTTTCCGCCATTACCTGCAACCCCTTCGGCGGGTGGCCGGATCCGAAAATCCTGCACATGGTGCTCTCTTACGATCCGGAGTGTGAGATCCTCATCCGGTTTACAGATGCTTGCGGGAAAGTGCGTACGGAGCGTCTGCGTACCGGACCCGAGGGGAATATTCCGAGGAAGGCCCATAAGATCAGCTTGCTGAACGATTATCTTCGATCCGTCAAGGTTCAGCGAGTCATGGCGCCAATGCAGGAACGGGGATAAAGGATAAAGGAAAAAGGAAAGAGGAAAGAGCAGACAGACAAATCCCCTGCATCCTCATTGCTCAATGGGAATACAGGGGGATTTTCTTGCCGTGAGGCCTCTGAAAAGACCTCTTTCCTGATCTCCCTCGCCCCTGGCGGGAGAGGACCGGGGTGAGCCCGAAGCCGGATGCCCGACTCCTGTCCGACAGCGGTTTATATTGTCAGAAAATAATTCTGGCAGGCCTGGGCTATCGCCACGCGATCCATCCGGGGCTCCTTCTGGAGATATTGCGACTTCCAGAGGATCTGTTGAACGATGTCACGGGGGTAGCATGCTCGCAGAGGTTCCGAGTACTCTGCGCTGATGATCCGGATCAGATCATCTGCTACGGAAGTGTCATACTCGAGCTTGTATTGCGCGCAGACGCGCCGGAAGATCTCGCGGAACTGCTCGGGAGTGACAAAGTCCACTTTGATCTTGGTCTGGATGCGTCGCAGGAACGCTGCGTCCATCATTTTGGCTGGGTCCAGGTTGGTTGCGAATACAACGAGAAGATCAAAAGGGATCTGGATTTTCTTGCCCCCGGCCAGGGAGAGGAAGTCGATCCGGCGGTCCAGAGGGACCACCCAGCGGTTAAGCAGCTCCTCAGGGCTGACGCGCTGCCGTCCGAAGTCATCCACGACAAGCAGGCCGTTATTGGCCTTCATCTGCATGGGCCCGTTGTAGAACTTGGTACTGGGATTGTACTGCAGATCCAGCATCTCAATGGTCAGCTCGCCGCCGACCATGATTCTCGGGCGGTGACACAGCACCCAGCGGCCGTCCTGGTCGGAGGCCGGCGTCTGATCTACCCGTTTGTGCACAACGGCATCGTACACCGTGATGATCTGACCGTCCACCTCCACAGCGTAGGGAAGCCAGATCGGGTCCTTTTCAAAAAGCCGCATGAGCGTTTCGGCGATCGTAGTTTTGCCCGTTCCTGAGGGCCCATAAAGAAAGAGGGCTCGCCCTGAGGAGATCGCTGTGCCGAGCTGGTTCAGGATACGGATGTCTAGCACGAGGTCAGCGAAGGCCTGGCTCACGTCCGCAGGCAAGAGGTGGATGCCGGTGACGCTCTGTGCATGGGTCCGGCCGATGTAGTCTTCGAGAGAGACCGGTGCGGGGCCGACGTACTGGTTGTGGGCCATCAATTCCAGGGCCCTTGTTTTTCCCGATGAGGTTGTCGTGAAGCGGTGCAATCCCCCGTTGATTCCGGTGACCTGGAAGAGTTGTTCTTTTCGAAGCCGCTGGAAGAGCTCCTCGGCGATGCCCACGCCCAGCCCCATGTGGCGCGCCAACTCATAGAGCGACATTTCACCCACCTGGTAGAGAATCTTGAGCGCAAGGTCTTCGAGAAGGTTTCTTCGGATGCCTGTCTCCTCGATGGATTTTGTTGCCGCCAGTACTGTCTTTTCCATGATGGACCGCCTCATTCGTTCATGACCGTTTCGTACCGTGGAGCCTTTATCACTTGCCTGTTTGAATTCATACTAAAATCTGTGAAGCCCTACAGGGATAATCGGATGATTATTCGACGACTGAAATAAAAAGAGCCTCCTTTTCAGGCATGACGCCCGAGAAAAGACAGCAAACCCCGTGCCGAAATGCGCGCCGTGATGAAAGAAAAGGGTCCTGCGCATCATGCAATCCCGTGGCGAACCCCTTGCCCTTGCTTGCGAGTTTTCATGCAGGCAAGAAGAAAAAATGCTAAAATAATATGAAAAACAGTGATGTCCCGAACGGATGTCCCGGGGATCCACAAGCGATATGATCCGTTAAACGCAAAGGAAAGTCTGATACATTATGGGCGATATGATGAAAATTTTCAACCCCGGCACAATCGCGCTGATCGGTGCCAGCGAGAAGGAAGGCGCCCCGGCGACGGGACTGTTGCGAAACCTCCTTGCCTCTGAGAAGAGAACGATCTTCCCGGTCAACCCGAACCGAAAGACCGTCCTCGGTCTGTCCTGCTATGCCACCATTGCCGACGTTCCCGAGAGGGTCGACCTTGCCGTCGTTGCGACGAAAGCGGCCATGGTGCCGCAGGTCGTCGAGGAGTGTGGCAAGGTTGGCGTGGGAGGGCTCGTGATCATTTCCTCGGGCTTTCTGGAGGCGGCGGAAGAGGGGAAAAAGATGGAAGAGCGCATCCGCGAGATCCGCAAACGCTACGACATGCGCATCCTGGGCCCCAATTGCCTGGGTTATATCCGCCCCAACGCGGGCCTAAATGTCACCTTCCTGGGAAGTGTCCCGGACAAGGGCAAAATCGCCTTCATCACGCAGAGTGCGGCCTTCGGGAAAACCCTGCTCGACTGGGGGATCGGCGCCCACATCGGGTTCAGCATGTTCATCTCCCTCGGCTCGACGCTGGACATGGACTTCGGTGATCTGATCGATTTTCTGGGCAACGACCCGTACACGCGAAGCATCGTTATCTACATGGAAGATACGCTGGGCGATGTGAAGAAGTTCGTCAGCGCCGCGCGGGGGTTTGCCCGCAATAAGCCGATCGTCATGCTTCGACCCCCACAGATCGCTGGGGACGTGCAGACGGGGCTCACCCACACGGCCATGCTGGCGGGTCCGGACGAGGTGCATGACGCAGTCCTGAAGCGCGTGGGTGTGGTCAGCGTGAAGGAGCCTCAGGATCTCTTCAACGTGGCAAGCGTCCTGGACTCGAAGTATCATCCGCGGGGGCCGAACCTGGCCATCATCACCAACGCGGGCGGCGTGGGCATCATGGCGACCAGCCGACTCCTGCGCTCGGGCGGAACGCTTGCCGACTTCTCGCCGGAGACGATGAAGGCCCTGCAATCGGCCATGCATCCGCACTGGCGGCAGGGGAACCCCATTGATGTCTACCGCAATGCCGACGTGGACCGGTATGCCAGGGCCATCCAGATTTGTATGAACGATCCGGGGACGGACGGGATACTCGTCATTTTCACGCCGCAGGAAGGGGCCCGGTCGGGTGATCTGGCCAGGGCGATCATCGCCGCCGCAAACGATGCGCATAAAATCATCATCACCGCATGGCTGGGCGGCAAGGAAGTCCGGGAGGGCCAGGACATCCTTCTCGCCAACGGGGTTCCCGCCTATGAATCGGCCGAAGACGCCGTCCGGACTTATCTCTACATGTGGAATTACGAGCGGAACCTCCAGCTGCTCTATGAGACGCCGTCGGAGCTGCGTGTCGATGAGGGTCCCCCCAAGAACCATCTGAAGACCCTGATCCGGAAAGTCTGCAACGAGGGCTCGTACGTCCTCAACGAGGAGGAGTCGAGAAAGTTTCTGGTCAACTACGGGATCCCCACGATCAAGACGCACACAACCCTCGATGTCGGCGAAGCTGCCTCGGCCGCCGACGAGTTCGGCTATCCCGTCGTCCTCAAGGTTGATTCCCCGGACATCATCTTCCGGCCCGACGTGGGAGGCATCATCACCGGCATCAGTTCGGAAGTCGAGCTGAAGGACGAATACCTCAAGCTGTTAGAGAGGGTCAGGAAGCTCTCGCCGCAGTCTGCGATCACGGGGATCACGGTCCAGAAGATGATCGAGATGATTGACTACGAGCTCATCCTCGGCGCAAAGAGGGACAAGGACTTCGGCACGGTGATCCTTTTCGGTATGGGCGGGGTTGGGGTGCAGATCTTCCGGGACTTTTCCCTGGGGTTGCCCCCGCTGAACCAGACGCTGGCGCGCAGGCTCATGGAAGAGACTGAGGTCTACAGGATGCTCAGGGGCTACAGGGGGAAAGTGCCGGCGGACCTCAACCAGCTCGAGAAGATCCTCGTGAGCTTTTCGAATCTGATCGTCGATTTCCCCGAGATCCTGGAGATGGACGTCAACCCGCTGGCCATCAGCAACGGAAAAGCCTGCGCCCTCGGTGCCAGGATCATCCTCGACCGCAGTTGCCCGATCCACAGCGTTCCCTATCCCCATCTCATCATCAGCCCCTATCCGACGAGGCTCATGGTACCCTGGCGCCTGCCGGACGGCATGGAAGTCCTGTTGCGGCCCATCCGGCCCGAGGACGAGCCGCTGCAGCACGAAATGCTCAGCTCCCTGTCCGACGAGACTCTTCGGGCGAGGTTCTACCAGACCATCCGGAACATCACCCACGAGATGCACATACGGATGTGCAACATCGACTATGACCGGGAGATGGCCATCGTGGCCGAGATCAAGTTGAACGGGGGGAGGCGGTTCATCGGGATGGTGCGGCTGATCATCGAGCCGGACTTCAAGAAGGGTGAGTTTGCCGTCATCGTGCACGACGACTATCAGGGAAGGGGCCTTGCCTACAAGATGCTGGACATGGTGATCGGAGTGGCGCAGGAAAAGGGGCTGGAGGAGTTCTACGGGTATGTCCAGCCGGGAAACAAGAAGATGCTGAAGGCCTGCAACAGACTGGGCATGACCGGGGAGATGATCCCCGAGGGGCTGATCCGGATGAAACTGCGCCTGAAATAGGACCGCTGTTGCGGGCTTGTCTTCCGCAATCACCCTTCGGGGTCAGTTGCCCGATCCATGCCGGGATTCCTCATCGCTTCGACAATCGGTTCCAGACCCTGCTCGATCGAACAGGTACGGGAATCTGAAAATCGGAGAAGGCAAAGCCCTCCTCTTCCAGATATTCCCTGGATCTGCTACCGCTTGAATACCAGGCCGGTGCTCTGCTTACTTCCTGGCAGCCTTTGCTTTTTTGGGGGCGGCCTTGGCCTTCGATGCGGCCGCTTTCTTTCTCGTTTCCTTCTTCATCGGCACGTCACAGCAGATCAGCTCACACGTGCTGCACCCACAGGGATCCTCAACGGCAACAACCATTCCGCACTCCTCGCAGCTGTACAGATCTCCTTCTTTTGCTTTCGGCATCGCGTTGTCCTCCTTCGGCCTGTTGTTCGTACCATGGGATGAAGACATCAAGGCCTCAACGGTGTAGGATCAAGACCCCTTGACTTCCTTCATTTTCTTTTCCGCCCGGGCTTCCAAATCCTTGAGGCGGACCAGAAGACCGTCGTATGCTATCCTGCTTTTCTCGATAGCCGCCCCGTATTCGTCTTTGATCCGCGCGGCAACGTCATCTGCCTTCATCGACAGCTCTTCCCGGGTTTCCTTTCCGCTCTTGGGAGCACAGAGAAGTCCAACGACTGCGCCGGCCAGAGCGCCGACGAAAAGACCCTGCATCCAATGACAACACCTGTTTTCGGACATCTTGACACCTCCGATTCTGATATTTGACGGGTGATGGGTCCCGTTCTGCGCCACCGGATTCATATGATGCGTTACTATATTTAATTTTCTCTTTTGGCACTGTAATAACAATCAAGAAATGACTGATTGAGCCCGTGCAAATGCCTTACGCTTGTCTCAGGAAATGGATGGACCCGGGGCGCAGCGAGTCCCAAATGGATAGAGATCAGGGTTATCGAGATGCAATATCAGTCTTTCGCTGATATCCTGTGGACATGTATAAGGTTATATTATTCTGAAGTTGGAGGCTTGACAGGGGGGTGTTTCGATGAAACGGTTTGCCGTTGTCACAGTGATCCTCGTCATAGTGGTGGCCGCGCCAAGCAAGACGTTCACCCAGATGCAGGAGAAAGGTGCCGTGAAAAAACAGACCCAAATCGCGCAGGTGAAAGCCGGGCCTGAGGCATGGGAGAATTTCAAAAAGCCTGATGATGCAACGCTGAGAAAGATGTTGACCCCCCTTCAGTACCAGGTCACCCAGAAAGAGGGGACGGAGCCTCCCTTCCGGAACGAGTACGACACCAATAAGAGGGAGGGAATCTATGTCGATATCGTTTCCGGCGAGCCCCTGTTCAGCTCCCTGGACAAGTATGATTCGAAAACCGGATGGCCGAGTTTCACAAAGCCTCTGGAGCCGGGTAACATTGTGACCAAGCAGGGCAGAGGCTTCTTCGGTGTTCGCACCGAGGTGAGGAGCAAACACGGTGATTCTCACCTCGGGCATGTCTTCGATGATGGCCCCCCGCCGACGGGGTTGAGATACTGCATGAACTCGGCGTCCCTGCGATTTATCCCTAAAGAGGACTTGGTGAAGGAGGGCTACGGCGAGTATCTAAAGCTCTTCGAGAAAAAGCAGATAAAGTGAATTTGAGGCAGTCGCAAAGTCTTCCATGGGGCGACAGTCCTTCCGAAAGGAGCAAAATTCTGCGATGAAACTGCAAATCATGATTCTCTTCCTGTCGGCGGGCATCCTGCTGTTTGGCACGCTTACTACGGGAGTTCGGGGTGCCGGGGCTGCATCCGGTCCGGGTCTCGAAAAGGCGACCTTTGCCGGGGGGTGCTTCTGGTGCATGGAGCCAGCCTTCGATAAACTCCCAGGTGTCAAATCGGTTGTTTCCGGATATACCGGAGGTCATAAGCCGAACCCCACCTACGAAGAAGTCTCCTCCGGCGTAACGGGTCATGCAGAATCGATCGAGATTGCCTACGATCCGTCCGTCATCAGCTATTCTACACTGCTCGACGTCTTCTGGCACAACATCGACCCTACGGTGAAGGACCGCCAGTTCTGCGATACAGGCTCCCAGTACCGCTCGGCGATCTTCTATCACAGCGAGGAGCAGAAGCGTCTGGCCGAGGCATCGAAGAAGGCCCTCGAGCAGTCGAAGCGCTTCCCCGGTCCCATTTACACCGAGATTGTCCCGGCGGCGACGTTCTACCCGGCCGAGGACTATCATCAGCGGTATTATCAGATGTCCTGAACGATACTTGAGTTTACACGGTGGCAGATTCTCCCGGACCGCCGGCAGGTTTTAGGCCGCCAGTTTCTCAGCCAGGTTCTTTTCCTTGAATAGCTCCAGCCCATCGCGGAACGTCGCCATCGGGGTTCTTCCC
>DATJPI010000209.1:0-23020 GCA_035506495.1 Syntrophales bacterium | reverse complement strand
ACGTGGGATTCATCGAGGTCTACCGTTGAAAGGTTCGGGGAACGAGGTTTGAGGATCGAGGACGAGAGAACGAAAGGAACAAGATATGGCTACATACGACTTTGACATCGGCATCATCGGCGGCGGGTCGGCCGGGCTCACTGTTGCCGCCGGAGCGGCACAGCTTGGGGCAAAGACACTCCTCATCGAAAAGGAAAAGGAACTCGGTGGGGACTGCCTGCACTTCGGTTGCGTTCCCAGCAAGACGCTGATCAAGACAGCCAAGGTCTATCACCAGATGAAGAATGCAAAAGCCTACGGTCTGCCCGAGGCGGACGTAAGACTCGTGGAGTTTCCCCGGATCACCAGGCGAATCCGCGCGGTCATCGAAGCCATCCTGCAGCACGATTCGGCGGAGCGCTTCTGCGACCTCGGCGCACACGTGGAAACCGGAAACCCCGTCTTCGTCGACGAGCATGCGGTGAGTCTCGATGGGATTCCCTACTCCGCAAAGAGCTGGGTCATTGCTACGGGGTCTTCACCGGTGATTCCGCCCATTCCGGGCCTGGACAAGGATCAATGCATGACCAACCGGGATATTTTCTACCTCGACCGGCTCCCGAAATCGATGATCATCATCGGCGGTGGTCCTATCGGCATCGAGATGTGCCAGGCCTTCAACAGGCTCGGGACCTCCGTAACGGTCGTCGAACTGGGCAGTGCCATCCTCCCGAAGGAGGACAAGGACATGGCCGATCTCGTCATGGGCGTCCTCGAGGCCGAAGGGGTCCGATTCCGTCTCAATGCCACGGTCCTGAGAGCGGTGAGGGCCGGAGCGCAAAAGCATGAGGTCATGATCAAGGTCGGCGATACAATAGAGGCCCTGAGCGCAGAGACGATCCTTGTGGCCGCAGGAAGGAGGGCCAACCTGGCAGGACTTGGCCTGGAAGGAATCGGTGTCGAGTTCGACGGCCGTGGACTCAAGCTCGATGACAGGCTCAGAACCACGCAGAAGCATATTTACGGAGCCGGGGACGTCACCGGCGGCTACCAGTTCACCCACGCGGCAGGATACGAAGGGGGGATCGTTGTGACAAACGCCGTGTTTCATCTTCCGCGGAAAGTCGATTACGCATTCTTGCCCTGGTGCACCTACACGGATCCAGAGCTTGCAAGCATCGGTATGAACGAGAAGGCGGCAAAGGATGCTGGAATTCCGTACAGCGTCTGGACCGAAAACTTTCACGACAACGATCGCAGCCTTGCCGAGGGGGAAACGACGGGAAAAATCAAGATGCTCCTTGACGAGCATGAGAAGCCCATCGGCGTGCAGATCCTGGGTCCCAGGGCGGGGGATCTCCTCGCGGAGTGGGTCGCAGTGATCAATGGCAAGGTCGGGCTATCGACGCTCGCTGCGGCCGTTCACCCCTACCCTACCCTGGGCGAGATCAACAAAAAGGTCGCCGGGGCATTCCTGTCCACGAAGATTTTCTCGGAGCCCGTCAAGAAGGGGCTCAAGCTCTTTTTCAGTTTGCGGGGACGGGCATGTGAAGTGCAGAAGTGATGAAGTGCGTGAGTGCGGAAGTGAAAAAACTTCACGATCTTGGCTGCCAACTCACTCAGGCACTCAAGCACTCCCGCACTAACACACTATTTCTGCCTCGGGCAGAAATACTCGCAATCCCTCGTCCAGTCGTTGACGACGTGCTCGACGAAAACGGGCGAAGCGCCAGCATTTCTCCAGTTCCGCTTCCGTCGGGGGGCTGTGAAAGATACATTGCTCGCAGGATTTCTTGTATTCGGGTTTCATCTTGACCACCTCCGTTTTTTCGTTTAACGGAAGAGAGCCGTCCCGTCAACGGAAATAAATCTGGAAGTCAACCGATGGAAAACGCACAGGCCTTGGAGGAAGCCCTCCTGGTAGAAGACCTGCACACGGGTGAGCTGATTGTCGAGCGCGCAAACGGGGAGAAGTGGCTCCTCGACGCCAAGAAGGGCTGGTGCCCCTGGGGCTACGAGTTCGAGGGCAAGCGCGTGATGCTTCAATTCGGGCCGAACACCTCCTTCCTCGTCAATGACCGCGGCGAGCGCTACGAGTTCTGGACGGAGAAGCAGATCGAGTAAGAGGCGGGATTCGCTTAATCGCAAGGCTCAAGGATGCCCAAAGTGCCGGAGGGGACAGCCGCAATGCAAGAAGACAAAGATCAATTTGACAAGCAATTTGCAGCGGTGTGCGGCCTTTATTGCCAGGCCTGCTCATGGTTTATTTCCACCCATGAAGATCCTGAACGGCTCAGGAGGCTCGGGGCGCGATTCAATTACTCTGAGGAGGAAAGCCGGTGCTACGGGTGCAGATCGGGCAAGAGGTTGCCTTTTTGCGGAAAATGCAAGATGTTCGCCTGTGCCGCGGAACGAGGCATCGATTTTTGCAGCCAGTGCGATGAGTATCCCTGCGATGACCTGAAACAGTTTCAATCCGCCATGCCTCACCGGATCGAACTGTGGGTGAATCTCGAAAGGGTGAAAGCTGTCGGCTATAAGCAATGGCTCCAGGAAATCAGGAACAACTATACCTGCCCGCACTGCCAGACCATCAATTCAACCTACGACCTGAAATGCCGCAAGTGCGGGGAAGAGCCCAGCTGCCGTTACGTAGCCAAGCACAGGAAGCTCATCGAGCATCATTTGAAGAACGGATAATGCATAAACCAGCGCCGAAGATGAACACCAAGATCACATACAACCCGGCGGCATTTTTCGGGATTACCTTCCTGATCACATGGAGCACCTGGTTCATCTCCGCCTATTTCAGCTATCAGAAGGGAATGCAAACACTGCAGGCCCTGTTCATGATACCGGGATTGTTTGCGCCGCTAACGGCGGCAAAGATCATGCTGTTCAGAGCAAAAAAACTTGAATTGTGGAGTGAGTATCGGGACCGGCTGTTGAGTTTCAAGCGGATCAAGATGTCTATGGTCCCCATTATGCTTTTCCTGATGCCGGCAGCGATCCTGGCTTCTATTTTTGTCTCCCTGCTATTCGGAAAATCGGCCGACCAGTTCTCAATCATCCAGCACTTCGGCTTTTCAGCCGGGCCTGTCCCGGTTTTGCTGCTCCTGATTGTCGTACCGGCGCTGGAGGAAATGGGATGGAGGGGTTACGGGGTGGACAGCCTCCGGAGCCGCTTCAATCTTTTCAACACGTCGCTCATTTTCGGCCTGCTCTGGGCTCTCTGGCATCTGCCGATGTTCTTCATCCATCACTACTATCATAATGAGCTTCTGTCCAACTGGGTCTACGCCGCCAATTTCTGGATCAGCATTTTCCCTACGGCGATCATCATCAACTGGCTCTATTACAGAAACAACCGAAGCATCATCGCTTGTTTTCTCTTTCATTTGTCTGTGGACCTCGCCTGCGAGATGTTCCAGGTGGAGCAATTCACCAAATGCATCAGCACGGGGATATTGATCCTCATCGCGGCATGGATCGTCATTGCGGAACGAAAGCTCTTTTTTGAAGAGAAGCCCGTTTGATGCTCCCGACATCAGTCATTGTTAGAACGAAAAGGCAGAGCCGATTGGCTCTGCCTTCCCTCCTTCCTCCTCTTCCTTACAAGGAAGCCTATTTTCTGAGTCGTCTTGCTCCTGCCAAGCCTATAACACCGAATCCGAGAAGGAGCATGGTGGCGGGTTCGGGCACGCCGGACGGTTCCGCCGTGAAGCTGACAAACCTGCAGCGCGAATCCATCCGTCCAACCATTTCCTTCCACGTAGAAGTCGATAATATTCTCTCCGTCTTTAAAGCCGCTGGTAAGGGCCACTAAATATATCCCCGTCATCCCCAACTGCGACCCCACGGTTTTCTATTCCCGGGAAGACGCCACGGAACTTTTGAGACTGCAGATTATTTCATCGGTGCGCTGGCAGGAAACGATCAAAAGGATGGCCGGGATGGGCATCGACTCCATCGTGGAAATCGGCCCGAAAAGGGTGCTGTCCGGGCTCATCAAGAACATCTGCCGGGGCATGCAGCTGCATTACGTCGGAAACCACGAGTCCCTTCAGCAGTTCATCGATATCCACCACACCACATCGAAGACCGCCTCCGCGACCCGCCACGTGGGCCTGTGAGCCTGCTTTAATCATGTTCGTGTTTCACTGCCCGATGGGCATTCCCCCCGCCGGAGTTGTCCAGATCCCTCTCCGTGAGGATGAAATGACAGACATCCCCGCATTTCTCGCATTCCATCTCGAGGGTGGTATGGGCGATATTGAATTGGTCGCCCAGGACAGCCCGGATCCGGCAGGCAATTTCCTGGCTTTCGCGGGTTGATATGTTGTCGGTCAAAACGTGGGCGCTCAGGGCCCTCATCCCCGAGCCGATCGTCCAGATGTGGATATCGTGCAGATCCTCCACGCCGGGGATTTTCTGGACCTCCTCTCGCAACCGGGCGATGTCGATGTCCCGGGGGGTAGCCTCCAGCAGGATTTCTCCCGACTCCACGACGAGATCGACGGCCCCGCGCAGTACGATGCCCCCGATGAGCACCCCGATGAGCGAATCGATCAGATACCAGCCCGTGAGCCAGATGACGACGCCCCCCGCAATGACCCCCACGGAGGACAGGGTGTCCGCCAGGATGTGAAAGAAGGCGCTCCGAATGTTCAGGTTTTCGTGGCTCTCCCCCTTGAGAATGAACAACCCGAAAAGATTGCCCGCCAGGCCGATTGTGGCGATGACGAGAAGGATGCCTGTCTTGATTTCCTGAGGATGGAAGAACCGCAGGATCGCCTCGTAGAAAATGTAACCCGAAATTGCAACCAGGGCCACCCCGTTGGCCAGGGCGACCAGGATCTCGGCGCGGTGATATCCAAAGGTCTTGCGGTGATCGGCAGGCCGCCGGCCCCAGTGAATGGCCAGGTAGCTCAGGAACACGGCAAGCGAGTCCGTCAGCATGTGTCCGGCATCGCTGAGAAGGGCAAGGCTGTTGCTGATGATCCCGCCGACGATCTCCAGGATCATCAAGGTTATGTTGAAGGCAAGGATCAGCAGCAGTTTCTTTTCCCGTTCCATGACGAAAAGTATATCTTCAAGAAAGCGAATTGGAAAGAAAAAGTGCCAGACCGGAAAGACGGAACAGACGGATTGGACCGGATCGACCCATGATTGACTGGAGGCTGATCAGACCGCGATTCCCTGTGTGACCGCCAGGTAGAGCAGGATCGCGCTCAAGCCGATGAGAATCATCACGGCAAGCCATGATAAGCCGTTGTAATACCTGCCGTTCACATACTCGCCCATGAGTTCCCCGTTGTTCACAAGCAGAAGAATGAAGATGAGAACGAAGGGCAGCAGGATCCCGTTGATCACCTGCGATACCAGCATGATCCCGATCAGCGGGGCCCCCGGAATCAGGATGCATGCTGCGCCGAGCACGATGAGCCCCGTGTAAAGCCCCATGAATTGTGGAGCATCCCTGAAATCCTTGTTGACGCCCGCCTCCCATCCCATCCCTTCGCAGATGCTGTAGGCTGTGCTCAACGGCAGAATGGAAGCAGCAAAAAGCGAGGCGTTGGCAAGGCCGATGGCAAAGAGAATGCTTGCATGCCTGCCCGCCAGCGGTGCCAGGGCCACGGCAGCGTCTTCCGCCGTCTTGACAAGGATGCCGTTGGCATGCAGGGTCGCCGCGCAGGCCACCATGATAAAGAAGACGACGATGACGGCAAAGATGCAGCCCACGATGACATCCCATCGGACATAGCGATAATCCTTGATCTGGATCTCTTTCTCCACGATCGAGGCCTGCTGGTAGAACTGCATCCAGGGTGCGATGGTCGTCCCGATGACGCCGACGAGCATGAAAATGTAAGTCTCTTCAAAGCGGAACGTCGGGATCACCATGGCCGTCATGACCACTTCCCAGGGGGGATTCGCCATGAAACCGGAGATGATATACGAGAGATAGACCGTGCAGGCAAAGAGAAACACCTTTTCGACGACGCGGTAGTTCCCCCAGACGACGAGGTACCAGACCGCCGCCGCGCCCAGAGGAACCGAGATGTAACGGCTCACGCCGAAGATCTCGAGGCTCGCCGCAAGCCCCGCAAACTCTGCGGTGATGTTACCGAAGTTGGTGATGAGCAGGGCAAGCATGGTGAAAAAGGTGACCTTGACACCGTACTGCTCACGGATGAGATCTGAGAGACCTTTCCCCGTCACGACACCCAGGCGGGCAACCATCTCCTGGATCATGAAGAGGACGATAAGCATCGGGATCAGCGACCACAAAAGCGTATAACCAAACTGCGCCCCGGCCACCGAGTACGTGGCAATCCCGCCCGCATCATTGTCGACATTGGCCGTGATGATTCCCGGACCGATGATGCTCAGGAAGAATATAATTCTCGCTTTATCGATGTTCTTGATTCGACTGATCATGACTATCGCTTCTTCCTAAGAGGTACGGGCAAGAGCATGTCCACCACGTCGTCAACGGTGATAATGCCGAGGATATGATCCTCCTCATCTACAACCGGTATGGCAAAGAGGTTGTACCGGGAGACCATCTCGGCCACTTCTTCCTTGTCTTCCGAGGCGTGAACCCTCTTGGGGTTTGTCACCATGATGCTCTCGAGCATCGACTTGGGCGGGGCCAGGATGAGGTCCTTGAGCGAGAGCACGCCCAGCAGCTTCTCCTCCCGGTCCAACACGTAGAGGTAGTAGATCATCTCGATGTCGGGTGCCACGAGCCGCAGCTCCTGCATAACCTCCTCGGCCGTCATGTCGGGCGGGAACGAGATGTAGTCCGTCGTCATGAGGCCGCCTGCCGTGTCCTCGTCGTGTTCGAGGAGTTCCCGGACCTCCTCGGCCTCCTCCTTCTCCATCCGGTTGAGAAGTTCCACGGCCTTCTTCTCGGGCAGATCGCCCAGGACGTCGGCAGCCTCGTCGGGGTCCATGTGCTCGAGCACGTCGGCGGCCTTCTCCGGCTCCATTTCGCTGATGATCTTGGCCGCTGTCTCGTCATCGAGCTCGCCGATGACATCGCCCGCCGTTTCCTCGTCCAGGGAGCTGAGCAGGGCCGTCCTTTCCTGCATCGAGACCTGGGTGAGGATCTCGGCCATGTCGACGGGATGCATCTCGGCGAGGCTCTTGCGGGTCATGGTCAGCGTGAGGCGGTCCAGTCCCGGCTCGAGCGTCGTCACGTATCTCCAGGGGATGAGGGTCCCCTTGCGGGCTTTGCCGAAACCGAGTCTACGGATCAATCCCCCAAAGCCCACATCGATGGCCAGCATCCCGAAGTGGTCATTGACCTGTCCGAGCTGCACATCGTTGACCCGCACGACCTTGACGCCGTTCACATCGACGATCTGCTTGTCCATGATGTGCTTCGCGATCAAGATCTCCTTTTCGCGAGGTTCCGTATAGACGAGGGTATCCACATCCCCGTGGATCGTGACGACCCTTTTGTTGAGGACGTTGATCTCCTTCATCGGAACATAAGCCGTGCCCCCCGGGGTCTTGACGTAGAGCCCCTCCACAGACGGGAAGGGGTCGCCGGGGACCACGTTGAGGTCGCGGATCTTCCCGATGGTGTCCCCTTTTTTGTCCAAAAGAGGACGGTCCAGTAGCTCGCTGAGATAGATGCTGTCCGTGATCATGACGGTCACCCCCGCAAGGTTTCCAGTGTTGCAATTGGCCCTTGCGTCACGCGGGAGATCGCTTCGATAACGCCGGAATCTCCCCGGTGAGAAGGCATGCAAATCGGGTGCTGGGCAGGAATGCGGCCCATTAGGTAAAGTAAGTTAATACGCCTGAACAAACAGAAAAGTCAATCAGCTTCTGACGTTAACCACAGATAAAGCGAATAAAATTCCTCACGTCATGGCGCCGGCGCGTGCGATCGTTTTCTCTTGACACCCCCGGGGTGGTTTTCTATAAAACAGCAAGCGTCCCGGAAGCGATTCGGCGGACTGGATCACACAGGAGAGAAACAGATGCAGGACGAAAAAAGGGTCAGGATCCTTATGGCGAAGTTCGGCGAGGGGTTCGAAACCTCCGTGGTGAAACTTGCACTGGCCTTCCGTGAGTCGGGGTTCGAGATCATCTTCACCGAGACCCAGACGCCCGAGGCCATCGTGACATCCGCCATCCAGGAGGATGTGGACCATATCGGGATCACGACACTTCCCGGCGCAAAGATTGATGACATCCGGAGGGTGATGGAATTGCTTTCCAAGGCCGGCGCCACGGACATCGGTGTGACGGCGGGCGGATTTCTCAGCTACGAGGACATCCCGCGATTGAAAGAGGTTGGGGTTGTCCAGTTCTTCCCCATGGGCACGACCATCCAGGAACTCATTGACTGGGCAAGGGCAAACATAAAACAAGCGCATTAAAGAAGGTCCGAGGATCGAGGTCCGAGGACCCTCCTTTCAGGCTCCCTCTCCCCAGCGAGGGAGAGGGTCGGGGTGAGGGGGCCAAAACAACTACATAATAGAAATGAAAGGCCCTTGCGGAATCCGCAAGGGCCTTCTCATTGTCCCTGGTCTCTGGTCCCTCGTCCCTGCCCTCACTGTGCCTGCTGGATGGCCGAGAGCTTCCAGGCGTTCTTCCCGACGGGGCGAGTGAAGGTCCAGTATTCTTCGAATTTCACGGGCTCCGTCCGGCTTCCTGACAGGACTTGCTTTGTCGATTCATCGATCGTATAATCCAGCAGGTTGGCCAGAAACCTCACGGTGATGTAGTCCTGCCCTGTCTCCTGCCAGACCTCGGTGATATCGACGGACCGGACGGCGATGTTGTCCAGTCGGTTGATCTTCTTTTC
Organism: Syntrophales bacterium; assembly: GCA_035506495.1. Lineage (GTDB taxonomy): Bacteria > Desulfobacterota > Syntrophia > Syntrophales > UBA2192 > UBA2192. Next base: position 14,214 of record DATJPI010000209.1, on the reverse strand, counting down.
TTCTTTCAGCTTTCGGGCATCCTCCGAGAGGACACCGTACATCTCGTCAGTCAGGACATTCTTCGCAGTCGACATGTCGCGGTTTGCCCATGCCCCTTGGATCTGGAAGAACACGTCCATGCAGGCATCGGTGAATATTTTCTCGTCAAACCCCGCGTCCATCTGGCGGACGTGCGAAATCCCCTGCTGGATGTCATCGGCGGAAGCGATTCCGGCCGATGGCGCGTAGGCGGATTGAGAAGCGGGAATCGCTGTCCCCGTCGACTGGCCGCCCTGATAGTATGCCCCCGCCGTTGCCTCCTCGCGGCGGCGTTTGATGAACCGGTAGATGAAATAGAGGATCGCGCCGATCAGGATGATCTCGAAGAGCCCGATTCCTCCCCCCATACCTTCACCGGGAGCCCCGAAGCCGAGGCTCCGGAAGAGCATGCCGCCGATCATGCCACCCATGACCCCACCCGCAATGCTTCTCCACATGCTGGGCTGCTGCATGGGCTGGGACATCGGGGTAGTTGGCGACGGAGAAACGGTCTGTGATGGCCCGGGTGACGTGGGTGTGGGAGACGTCGTTGTCCTCGGAGCTGAGTATGTCCTGGATCCTCTGCTGCCTGAAGATGTACCGCCGCCTGCCCGCGCAAGGACCTCATCGGGTATCAAAAAACACAGGAAGAAAAAAAGAGTGAAGAGAATAAGCCCTTTGAAAATCCATCGATTCGTCGTCATAACACCTCCGGAAACTTGTTCGTTTCGTTTATTTCGTTTTTTCGTTTATTTCGTTATGCAACTTAGGTACCGCCTGTGCTTTTGCAATGTCCCGAGATCACTCACAGTATCCAATAGGCAATTCCCGGCTGAAGTTAACCCCTTGGACCTATTTAATCTCATCGTAGAGCTCAGGGGCCCGGCCGCAATTGGGGCACTTCTCGGGCCGCGCCAGTGTCTCGACCCATCCGCAGTAGGAGCATACGAAATACTGCGTTTCCTTGTCGCTCGCCATGTCGGAAATGGCCAGCTTGTAGAGGTGGGCGTGGCGCTCCTCGGCGTTGCGGGCCTTCGTGAAGTACCAGATTGAAAGCTTGTCCTCGTCGGCCCAGGCCTGTTTGAGAAACGTCGGGTAAGCCACCTCGTTGATAAAAGTTTCCTTATTGAAGGACAGCTTCAGGTTTTCCTCTGTCGAATGGACCTTCTCCAGCAGCTCAAAATGGCTCTTGGCGTGAGCGGCCTCGGCGGCGGCAATAGCGCGAAAGAGCCTCGCAACCTGCGGGTAACCCTCTTCGTCGGCCTTCCCGGCATAGGCCAGCAGCCGGAAGTGGGCCTTGGCTTCCCCCACAAAGGCCGTTTCGACGTTTGCCTGTGTCTTATCGGTCATGGGCTTCTCCTTTTCCAGCTATTATCGTCCTCTAATACCCTGATTCAGAGGCTGCAGGCAAGTGCGAAACACCCGCTGTTGTGAGGGCGTATCCTGGGCAACAAGAAGGGTTGAGTCGACATATCGGCTGTGTTATCATGATTCACGACAGGAGGTGATTATGGCACATAACCTCGGCAAGAAAAAGGTCACCTTCGCTGTCCATGCGCCCCATGCCCGCGATGTGGCCGTGGCGGGAACCTTCAACAACTGGGATGCCTCCAGCCGACCTCTGAAAAGAGAGGACAAAGGCAACTGGAAGGCCACCTTCTTTCTCCCCCCGGGAAAGTACGAGTACCGGTTCGTTGTCGACGGCATATGGACCGACGACCCCTGCTGCACGACCCGCTGCTGGAACCAGTACGGCGGTGAGAACTGCATCCTCGAGGTGCAGTAACGCCCCTTCCCCCTTCTACTTCCCGGCGCACTCGAGATCGCTGATCAATGGTTCCAGCTGCCTGCGATCAAAATGGTACACCGTCCGGCAGAACTCGCAGGTGATCGCAGCCTCACCTTTGTCCTCCAGCAGGTGTGCGAGCTCCTCGCAACCCAGGGAGGCCAGGATCCGCTCGATGCGGTCGCGATTGCAGGCGCACCGAAAGAAAAGGTTCTTCTTCTCCAAAGTCTTGTAGGGGATGCCTTCGAAGATCAAGCCCAGGAGATCCTCGGGAGTTTTTCCCTCCCTCAGGACATCGGTGACCGAACGGATCTTTCGAATGTTGATGATCAGCTGGTTGATCGCCGTCTCCTCCGAAGGCGGCATTGACTGGATGAGAAAGCCGCCGGCCGCCGAGACCTGACCGTCGGCCTCGGCGAAGACCCCCAAGCCTACGGCCGAAGGAATCTGTTCGGATTCGGCGAAGTAGTAGGCGATATCCTCGGCGATCTCGCCTGTGCGAAGCTTCACAATTCCCTGGTATGGCTCATCGAGACCCACATCCTTGAAGACGGTGAGCTGCCCTTCCGTACCCAGGACCCCGGAGACGTGAAGTTTTCCGTCCTTTACCATCACGTCCACGTCGGGCACGCCCACAAAACCGCGCACGGTCCCCTCGCTGTCCGCCTCGACAAGGATCTTCTTCAGGGGGCCGTTGCCATCGAACTTGAGACCCACCCGCAGCCCGGGTTTTTCCAGTGCCCCCATGAGGAGTCCCCCTGTGAGTGCCCGTCCAAGGGCCGCAGAGGCTGTCGGCGTCGTCCCGTGGAGCCGGCAGGCAAGATTCACCAGCTCCGTCGTCCGGCAGGCCAGACCGATGACGTTCGCCTTGTCGCTGAGTACGCGGATCAGATAATCAGACATAGACCAACAGGAAATGGGTACTGGGTACTGGGACCTTGATCAATATCACATGGCTCCCTTCATATCATGACGGGCCGAGAAAGAAAAGGAAGCGGCGAAAAAATCGCATTTTGCATTATTGCCGTGCAGGTCAATAAATGCTAAATTGCAAGAAACCATTCTTCAGGAGGGGAATCCCATGCGATTCATGAAAGTGTGTGTATTGTTCGTGAGCGTTGTCTTCGCGCTGAACATCGCCGCATGCTGCGGCGGCGGGACAACCGTACAGGAGAAGCAGACCCAAGTCATCAGCCAGCCGACTGTCGGAGATCAATTGGACGATCTCGACAAGGCCTACAAGAACGGCGCGATCACGAAGGAAGAATACGATAAGCTCAAAAAAGACATCATGAACAAGGCCGCTCAGCCGCAGCCCAAGTGAGCTTTATCCCGGGGACGACGGGCATCCACCTGAATCCCCGGGATTTTTCTTTCTGCACGATTGCGTTCAACCTTCAGGAGCCTGGGCGAAAAGCAGTGGCAGGGATGGATCCCATCAGCCGGGCCATCAAGTGGCGGGCAACACCGACCGTTTTTTTTGCCTGGGTCGCTGCCTGCCTGTTGATCCCGGCCGCTGACACCTTCGGGTCTGACTTCACGATGAAGGGCCCCAGCGAAGAGGTGCGTGTTGCCGAACGTGCTGACGGGATGGAAACTTCGTCCGTCCGTGTCGCTTTTCTCGGCATGATTCGTCTGTATCAGAGCTTTGTCTCCCCCGTCGGCGGGGTCGACCGCTGCGGTTTCCGGCCAAGCTGCTCCCGCTATGGCTACCAGGCCATACAGGAACAGGGTCCCCTCGTGGGGATCATGATGATCGGAGACCGGCAAACCCGGTGCAACATCTTCAAGGAACCGGGAGCGGATTACACGCTTCTCCCCAATGGGAAGCTCTACGATCCCGTTTCGAACAACCTGCTCTTCGAAAAATGAAATCATTGCACCGGCTCCTGCCGATACCCTTTTTTCTGCTCCTGGTCCTCACCTCTGTTTCCCCGCTTTATGCCGAAGACGGGGCCGTCCTTCTTACCGGAGATGTCCAGCTGAAGATTGCCGATGCCTTCATGGAGGAAGGCGAGTACTACCGTGCGGTCACGGAATATAAAAAATTCCTGATCCTCTTCCCGGATTCCGCAAAGGCCGACTACGCTTCCTTCAAGATCGCCATGGCCTACTTCAAGGGCGAAGAGTACGGGGCAGCCGCCCGGTCATTCCTGGCGATGCGCGAGAAATATCCCGAAAGCAGCCATGCGATTGAGGCCGGCTATCTCGAGGGGGTGAGCCAATGGAAACTGAAGAATTATGACAGGGCGCGGATGGCCCTGGAGTCCCTCGTGGAACAGCACCCTGAGTCGGACTATGCCCCCCGCTCTCTCGTGGTGATCTGCCTTGCAGCTCTCGATGAGAACAAGGCGGAGGTGAGCCGCCAGGCATTGCAGCGATTTCTGGATCGATACCCCGGACATCCCGGAGAGGAGAACATCAAAGAGGCCGCCGTGCAACTCGAGAAGTATCAGGAGCTTCCCGAGAAATCGCCTGCACTGGCAGGGTTTTTGTCAGCCATCCTGCCCGGATCGGGCTACATCTACGCCGAACACTACGGAGACGGTGTCACGGCGCTTCTGATCAATGGGCTCTTCATTGCAGGGACGGTGGCAGCGATCCACCAGGAAAACTACGCCGTTGCCGGCATCGTCGGGGGAATCGGGGTGCCTTTTTACCTCGGAAATATCTACGGATCCGCCAACGCGGCAAAGAAATGGAACCTCGGCATCCGAAACGAGGTCATCCAAAAAATCCACTCAATCCTCTCCCCCCTTCTCTGAGGCCGATTGCGGCACATCCCAAGGGACATTGCCGAAAGGCCCATGCGGCAACGGTATCCTTCAGTTGACAATTGACATTTCGAGGGAACGGTTTATAAATATTCTGTATATGAACGTTCTGCAGTCACCGCGTTACCTCTCAATCAACCTTTCAATTCCGTGATTCGATCTGCCGGGCCCCTGTCATTCCGAAACCCCAAACGCGGAAGCAAGGAGCGTTACCGGAAAATTCCCAGCCAGCCCAAGAAGGAGCCGTGCATTGAACCGTTTATCCGATACGGGCGTTTATCGGATTCAGGCGGCCGTTCTGCGCAAACGGGGCGGCCCCATGAAGACCGAATCCCTCGAGATGGAAGGTCCCCGGGAAGACGAGGTGCTGGTGCGCATCGTCGCCAGCGGCATCTGCCATACCGATATCCGCTATGTCGATGACTGGTATGTTGAGTCGGACGGGGCACTCGTCCTCGGCCACGAGGGCGCCGGCATCGTGGAACGGGTTGGAAGGAATGTAACGGGCATTCAAGAGGGCGACCATGTCGTGTGCTCCTTCCAGTCCTGCGGACGCTGTTCCCCATGTCTGGGCGGACACCCGGTGGACTGCGAATCTCTTTATGAGGTCAACTTCGGCTTTAAGCGAGCCGACGGGAGCAATGCGCTGAGACGAAGCCGCGTACGCGGCCACTTTTTCGGCCAGTCATCTTTTTCGACACACGTCCTGGCTACGGAGCGCAACCTGGTGAAGGTCCCGAAGGACCTGCCTCTGGAGGTCCTGGCCCCGCTGGGTTGCGGAATGCAGACAGGCGCAGGTACCGTGATGAACTCGCTGGCCGTCCCTGAGGGGGCAAGCATCGCCGTTTTCGGTACAGGAGGCGTCGGCCTTGCAGCCGTGATGGCGGCGCGCATTGTCGGGGCGGACCCCATCATTGCCGTCGACAGGGTCACCGCGCGGCTCAAGCTTGCCTTGGAACTGGGCGCAACGCATGCGATCGATACCCGACGGGATGGCGTGACTGACGGCATCCGGGCGGCTACGGGTGGCGGGGTCGATTATATCGTGGAGACGTCCGGCGACAACAGGCTCTATCGGCTTGCCGTCGTCTTGTTAAACCCGAAAGGAACCGCTGCGTATGTTGTAGGGGAGAATGGGCCCGGCGATTTGCCCGGGGAGCGGAGGGCGATAAGTATTGTCCAGGGAGATGCCGTGCCTCAACTGTTCATCCCCAGGCTGATTGAGTTCTATCGCAAAGGGCTCTTCCCCTTCGATCGCCTCGAAAAATTTTATGATTTCAACCAGATCAACCGGGCCATCGCCGATGCCCGGTGCGGTCGCACGATCAAGCCCGTTTTGCGGGTCAGCGAGGCGTAGAAGCAGCAGGCGCACGACACCGACGGCACGTCGGATTTCCGCTAAAAGGAAAAGTAAGAATTCGGGAAGAGGGAAATCATCCATTCCCCGATAGCCCGTTGCGCGCGGTGTTGTACACTGACAATGAACTCGATTGGAGGAGCGGCATTGTCTGACTCGGAACGAAATTTCATCCTTCAGCAGGGCCTGGAAGATCCCGTGCTGAAAGACACTCACCGGCGCTCCGAGGCGCTTCTCTTTCAGCCGCGATTGGTTGGCCTGGTGGTTCTTGCCGGCATCACCTTGCAGTCTCCCGTCGTTTTCCTCAGCCTGTGGGCGGTTCTCTGGTGGAATGCACTGCTGCCACACTTAAACCCCTTTGACGCCCTTTACAATCTCACTCTGGGCGCCCGCCCCGGCGCCATTCGCCTCGGATCGGCTCCGGCTCCGCGACGTTTCGCCCAGGGCATGGCGGGCACCTTCGCTCTGGCAATCGGCGTAATGTTGCGACTGGAATGGTTTATTGCATCCTACGTTCTGGAAGGGTTTCTCGGCGCGGCGATTGCCGCTTTGATCTTTGGGCGATTCTGCCTCGGGTCTTACATCTATCATCTTCTGCGCGGGAATATCGAATTTGCCGGCAGGACCCTGCCATGGTCCCGTCGATAAGACTTCTCCCCGGTAACGTTTCTTGCGTCGAGGCAGCGAATTTCCAATGGTTCCTCCCGCCCGCAACCCCAAACCCATTATACGGGTCTGCCAGCTTACGATCGCAATTGCGTCCAGCGGTTCGGAACCAATTCTCTGAAGGAGGGTACCTTATGAAGAAGATATTCATCGTCGTGGCTGTTCTGTGTCTCGTCTCAGCCTACGCGGATCTGGCCTCTGCAAAATCAAAGATTGAAGGCAAGACGGTAACCTACAGTGCTGATGGAGTCGTAATGAAAGGGTATCTGGCCTATGACCGGAATATCACGGGCAAGAGGCCGGGCGTTCTCGTGGTGCATGAATGGTGGGGACTCAACGATTATGCGCGCAAACGCGCCAGGATGCTGGCCGAATGGGGCTATACGGCTCTTGCCATCGATATGTACGGGGGAGGAAAGCAGGCGATGCATCCTGACGATGCCGGCAAGTTCTCATCTGAGCTTATGAAGAATTTCGATACGGCACGGACCCGCTTCATGGCAGCACTTGAATTTCTGAAGAAACAGAAAACCGTTGACCCCGAACGGATCGCCGCGATCGGTTACTGCTTCGGAGGGGGCATCGTACTCAACATGGCTCGCCAGGGAATCGATCTCCAAGGGGTTGCGAGCTTCCATGGCAGCCTTGCGGCAGTCACTCCCGCCAAGCCGGGGATGATCAAGGCCAGGATTCTCGTCCTCCACGGAGCCGATGACAAGTTCACTACGCCCGAGCAGATCGAGGCGTTCAAACAGGAGATGAAAACCGCGGGGGCCGATTATCGTTTCATCTCCTACCCCGGCGCGATGCACAGCTTCACCAACCCCGACGCCGACCGGTATGCGAAGAAATACAAGCTCCCCCTGGGCTATAATGCCCAGGCCGACAAAGAATCCTGGGCCGAGCTCAAGACGTTTCTTGAAAGCATATTGAAAAAATAGCGGCGAACGCAGCCTGTTTGATCCGCGGGGATGTCGAATGATCGGCATCCCCTTTTTTATCCTTGGCAAACCCTGAGATCGCTAGGGGGAGCTGGCCAGCTCGGCGGCCTTTGCAAAGGCCGCATCCATATCGGGCAGGCTGGCAACCGCAGGTGTGACCTGGATGTACCGTACAATACCCAGGCGATCGACGACAATGACCGCACGGGCAAGCAGCAGGATGTTCTCGATCAGAAGACCCGTGGCCTGGCCGAAGGCGCCTGTTTTGTAGTCCGACAGGTATTGCAGGTTTTCGAGATGCGCTTCCTTGGCGAAACGCTTCTGGGCAAACGGCGTATCCCGGCTGATGACGATCCTCTTGACAGATGCAGGGAGCTTGCTTCCCTGTTCGCCCAGGTAGTGAGTCTGTTCCTCGCAGACGGGCGTATCTGTGGAAACCACAACGCTCAGCAGCAGAATATTTCCTTTCTCCTTTGACAGATCGACGGGCTTCATGGTCATCGCGTCAACCAGTTCAACAGACGGCAGGGCTTTTCCCACCCGGAGCGGCTCCCCCAGAAGCCTGAGCGATTTACCCTGCATGCTCACCGAGGTTCCTGGATCCACCGATTGTGTTGTCATTTTCATCTTGATGTCGCTCGTCGACGCGCAGGCTGAAACGGCGAGCACCAGCATCAGCGAGAAACAGATACGTGCGATAGGGATCATAGGGCGCTCCTTTCACGAGAATCCATTCAGGATAGGATGGATGACGGGTTGGACGAACCTCTCTGACAAACCGCGAACGGAACGAGGTGAGAGCGGAAACACAGGTTACACAATCAGTAAACCATAAAAAAGCGCCGGCCTCAAACGAATTCTCTTCCCACGGGAAGCGGACATCCGCCCTGCAGGATTTAGGGGAAGATCTTCCCCGGGTTGAGGATGTTGAGCGGGTCGAAGAGCTGCTTGATCCGCTTCTGCAAAGCGATCAGTTCGAGGCTCATGACGAGGGGCATGTAGGCAGCCCGCTTGGAGCCGATTCCATGCTCCCCGCTGATGGTCCCCCCGAGACGAAAGACGATTTCGTAGAGTTCCGTGAGGATGAGGGGCAGCATTTTCTTCCAGGCCTCCAGCGGCATTTCCGGCTTTTTGACCGGGGTTGCATGAAGGTTTCCATCGCCCGCATGGCCGTAGCAGGGAATCAAAATGTCGTACTTCGTCGCCAGGCGCTCCAGCTCTCGGATGAGCTCGGGGATCCGGGCCGTGGGAACCACGATGTCTTCGAGGCTCTGCACGGGACAGACCGTCTTGAAAGCCTCGGCAAGATTCACTCGGGGTGCCCACATTTTTCTCTCCGTCGTGGGGGTGTTGCCCACGTAGACGTCGAGGGCCCCTGTCTGCAGGAACAGCTCCCCGATCTTCTGGCACTCCTCGTCGACCTTCTCCCGACTCGACCCGTCCAGCTCGACGAGCAGCATGGCCCCGATGTCGGGCCGCGGAGGATTTTCGCCCAAAAAACGGTAGACCGTTTCCACAGAAAGGCGATCCATGAACTCAATGGAAGTCGGCAGGATGCCGGCCTGCGCAATGACCCGGGGGAAAGCCTCGACGGCTTCCGAGGCGCTTCCGAAGGGAATGAGAAGGACGGCCGTGGCTGCAGGCCGGGGCAGAAGCCGCAGGATGATCTTGGTGAAGATGCCCAGGGTCCCTTCCGATCCGACCAGGAGGTGGATGAGATCGTAACCGGTGACGTCCTTCACTCGCTTCCCGCCCATCTCGACGATCTCTCCGGTGGGGAGCACGGCTTCGATGCCCAGGACGTAATGCCCTGTGACGCCGTACTTGACGGCCCGGCCGCCTCCTGCGTTTTCCGCAAGATTTCCTCCGATGAAGCAGGACTCGAAGCTCATGGGATAGCCTGCGTAGAAAAGCCCGAATTCCTGGATGCTCTTCCCGATCTCGCTGGTCACAACCCCGGGCTCCACAACGGCGACCATGTTTTCCCGGTCGATCTCCAGGATCCGGTTCATCCTCTCGAGGGCAAGGACGATACCCCCATACATCGGCACGGCACCGCAGGACAACCCTGTTCCCCCTCCGCGCGGAGTCACGGGGACACGGTATTGATTGGCAAGCTTCATGATGGCTGAAATTTCCTTGGCGTTGGCGGGCTTGACGACGACCTCGGGCATGCGGGCATATTCCGGGCCTGCAACTTCGTCATGGGAGTAGTTCTGCAGAAGCTCCGGGTCGTTGAAGATCAGGTTCTTCTCCCCCACGATAGCCTGCAGTTGAGCCACGATCTCCCGGGTTACCGACTGATACGTCGTTTTTTCATTCATCGTCCCGCCCTCCCGTCACGATCTGAATCTTCATACCATCTTTTTTTCGGGAATTCCCTTCCTTTTGTGAGCCCCGGAGTGGCGGGCGGGAGCCTGCCGTCCACTCGTTCGCCTCAGAGGGCGTCCACAATCTTTCTCGATTAATTCTTTCATCCGTCTTAAAATCTTACGGGGAGTCACCAAAGCTGCCGGATCCCCTTTTGGAGAATAGGACGCCGACATGATTGCCGAAACCGGTTACCCTCTTCGGAAATGGCTCTGCGTGGCGATCTTTGCAGTCGCTTTCGCCTATGTCGAAAGCGCTGTTGTCGTCTACCTGCGAGAGATCTACTTCGAGGGCTTCTTCGAGTTCCCCATAGCGGACCAGGACCGGAAAACATGACCCCCTTTGAAGACACGGTCTTTTCGCTTCGCGAAAAATCCGGTATATAGTTGATTGAAAAGCTCGCAGGGCGAGGTGGAATTTGGCGAGCCGGCGGATAGAAGGCATGATCGAGCAGAATCCCTGCAAGCTCTGCGGGGCGTGCTGCATCGGCTATCGGGCCTCTTTCTACTGGGCCGAGGCAGACGACGCCACAAAAGGGGGCGTTCCTGTCCGTATGACCATCCGGGTCGGCCTCTTCCGGAGGGCCATGCGCCGCGACACGGACGGACGATGCATCGCGCTTCATGGAGCGCCCGGTCACAGGGTATCCTGCACGATCTACACCCGGCGCCCCTCCGTTTGCCGGAATTTCGAACCGGCCTGGCAGGGAGTATCGGGGGATAACCGGTGCAATGAGTCGAGGGCTCGCCTCGGGCTTCCGCCGATTGACGGCTCCGCAAAAAACTTCCGACAGATTTGACCGTCTGTAAAGAAATCAGGTGCGGGCTGCCTGATCAAAGCCCTGAAGGCATCGTTTCGCAGCCAGTGAAGAACAGGAAAAGTTAACCGCCATCAAAGGAGGGAGAGGAAAATGAGGGAGAAGACGATCATCACCGCCGCAATCACCGGAAGCATCCACACGCCCACCATGTCGCCCTACCTGCCCATCACACCACAGCAGATCGCCGATGAGGCCGTGGCCGCGGGCGAGGCGGGAGCGGCTGTCGTGCACGTTCACGGGCGAAACCCCGATACGGGCATGCCCTCGTCGGACTTGGAGATCATGCGGGAAATCATACGCAGTATCAAGGCCCGCTCGAATGTCGTTATCTGCATCACCACGGGAGGCGGGCTCGGAATGACGGTGGAGCAGCGCGTGGCCCCGGTAACCCTGTATCGGCCGGAAATGGCATCCCTCAATGGCGGCTCCATGAACTTCGCCCTTTTCCCCGCCCTCGACAAGTTCAAGGAGTTCAAGCACGAATGGGAGCCCCAATACCTCGCCATGACGGAGGACTTCATCTTCCCGAACACCTTCAAGTCCATACGGGAGTTCAGCCGGATCTTCACCCTGAACGAGACGAAACCGGAATTCGAAATCTATGACTCGGGAATGGTAAACAACCTGGCCGTCATGGTCAACCGTGGACACATTCAGCGGCCTGTCTACCTCCAGTTTGTCATGGGGGTGCTGGGCGGAATCACGCCCAGTTCCGAGAATCTCCTGTTCCTGATCGACTATGCGAAGCGGTTGATCGTCGACTTCGAGTTTTCCGTCTGTGTCGCCGGACGGGCCCAGTTCCCCATCTGCACCCAGTCGGTCCTCCTGGACGGACACTGCCGCGTGGGCCTCGAGGACAATGTCTACCTGGAGAAGGGACAGTTCGCGAAGAGCAATGCCGAGCAGGTGGCCAAGATGGCCCAGATCATCCGCGAGTTGGGCAGCGAGCCGGCCACACCCGACGACGCCAGGAAGATACTGGGGCTGAAGGGAATCGACAAGGTCAACTTTTAGCTTGAGCCGCAAGCCCCAAGGCACCTGGCCATGCCGACTTGTCTGACTTCATAGTTTCTGAACTTCCAGCCTGGCACGATAACCCGGTTTTCAAAAAAAGGATTTCGCCTTCGAAAAACCCTTGACAGGATACCCGGGATGAGGATACAAAGTTTCCTGCCGGGATACATTCTGTTTCATAGCATTTGTGTTATAAATCAATATCTTACACAAACATTCCCGCTGTAATCACCGGGAAAGTAAGCCAAAATGAAACAAGAGCAGGCGATCGTCGAGGCCGAAATCGGCAAGCGGATCAAGGCCTTCCGGGCGCGAAAACGGATCACTCTCGAAGTGCTCGCCCAGCGGACCGGCTTCACCAAGGGCTACCTGTCAAAGGTCGAAACATCGAAAAAATCGCCTCCCGTCTCCACGCTCGGCATCCTTGCCCGGGCCCTCGACGTCACCATCTCGGCCCTCCTGGGCGAAGAAGCGCCGCGCACCACCCTGTGCCTCGTACGCAAAAATGAAAGGCCCCTGATCTCAAGGGACGGCACTGCGTTCGGGTATTCCTACGAGGCCATGGCCTACAGGTATCCGAACAAGATCATGGAGCCCTTCCTTCTCACGCTCCCCGTCAAACCAAAGAAAAGAACCCTCTATCAACACGAAGGGGAAGAAATCCTCTTCGTCATCCAGGGAATCATGAAATTCTTCCACGGCAACGAGGAGTACCTCGTCAACGAAGGCGATTGCATCTATTTCGATTCGAGCCTTCCCCACTGGGGGGAGTCTGTCGGCCCCAAAGAGGTCAAATGCTTCATGGTCATCTACAATCCCACCAACGGAAAGGAAAGAAAGGCACTGTGATGGAGCTCAAGGACATCCGGCGCATCGGTGTGATCGGGGCCGGCCTCATGGGCCACGGTATCGCACAGGTCTTCGCCTCGGCAGGCTACGACGTCAACCTCTACGATGCGGCCAAGGCCACGCTCGAGGCGGCGAAGGGAAGGATCGAGGCAAACTTCAAAGTGTTCATCGCCCTGGGACTCGCCAGACAGGAGGATGTCACAAATTGTCTCGGCCGAATCACCCTCTGCCCTTCCCTCGAGGTCCTGTGCAACGGCTGCCAGTTCATCCTCGAGGCCATCCTGGAGGATCTCGAACTGAAGAAGACCGTCTTCGCCGAGGTCGAGCGTCACTCGGCCCCCGACGCCATTTTTTCGAGCAACACCTCGGCCATCAGCATTACCGAGATCGCGGCGGCCCTGAAGAACAGAGGACGCTTCCTGGGAACCCACTTCTGGAACCCGCCCCACGTCCTGCCCTGTGTGGAGGTGATTCGCGGCAACGAAACCGGGGAAGGCGCCTTCGAGACGGTCTTTGCCCTCATGGATAAAGTCGGCAAGGTTCCCGTCCGCGTTCTCAAGGATGTGCCGGGCTTTCTCGGCAACCGCCTCCAGCACGCCATGTGGCGGGAGGCCGTCTCTCTGTGCGACAAAGGGGTCTCCAGCGCCGAGGATATCGACAAGGTCGTCAAGTACGGCTTCGGTGCCCGGATGCCCTTTATCGGCCCCATGGAGACGGCGGACCTGGCCGGGCTCGTCCTGACGCGGGATATCCATAAATACCTGTTCCCCTACCTCGAATCGGCCACGAAGCCGGCACCGGTCCTGGAGAAACTCATCTCCGAGGGAGCAACGGGTGTCAAGGCTGGGCGGGGGTTTTACGAGTGGACCCCCGAGAAGGTCCAGCAGATTATCCAGCAGCGCGACACGGTGCTGCTGCGTATTCTCCGCGAGATCATCGGGGGAGTGAAACACGGCTGACGACAAGGGGTCCTGCGGGTGATGGTCCCCCCGGATCCACAGAGAGGTTGCCTTCGTCATGAGTGATTTTCCTGTCTTCTTTCTCCATGGGCTGGCCTACGCGGGCCTGCTGTTCCTCGTCTCGGCGGGCCTGACCCTGGTCTTCGGGATGATGAACGTTCTGAACTTCGCCCACGCGGCCATGTACATGCTGGGCGCCTACTTCTCCTACACGATGCTCCAGGCGACGGATCAGTTCTGGCTCTCCCTGATGGTCTGCCCGATCCTTCTTTTCGCGGTCGGCGCCCTCATCGAGAGGTTCCTGCTTCGCCGAGTCCATGTATACGGCCACCTCCACGAATTGCTTCTCACGTTCGGACTGGCCTACATCATCACGGAAGTGGTCAAGTGGGTCTGGGGCAATTTCCCGCTGGCCGTCAACATCGGGGGCTTCCTGGGCGATACCGTCGAGATCATCGGCATCACCTATCCCGTCTACCGGATCTTCATCTTCGTCTGCGCCGTCTTCGTGGGGACCCTGATGGCGCTCATCCTCTACAAGACCCGCCTCGGGATCATCCTCCGGGCGGCCGTCAACGACAGCGAAATGGTGAATGCCCTCGGGTTCAACGTACCCCTCGTCTTCATGGGGGTGTTTGCCTTCGGAGCGGCGCTCTCGG
>DATJPI010000208.1:0-3115 GCA_035506495.1 Syntrophales bacterium | reverse complement strand
GGTGGTCATGTACTCGTTGAGTTTCTTCAGGCCTTCCTTTGTGAAGATGCCGGAGAGGATCGGGCAATGCTTGTAACCGGCGAACTCCCCTCCCAGATCAGTCAGGTAGAGTCCCACACCGGATCCATCGTGGCCCTCCTTCATAACGTTGAGCGCCTCGAGGGCGATCATGGGGGAAAGCGGATCCCGGCTCGTGATGGAAAAAAGACGACACATGTTTTACACACCTCTGTGATGGTTCGGTCGCGTTTGAAGGTTCGAAATCCGTGCCATGGAGGGGCGGTATTCGGGTTGTCGCAGCCTCACCTGCTGCAGCATAAGGGCACGATTTTCTTTACATTACCGGAATCGACGTCATTGTTCCGGGAGATTCTCGGGGCTGAGTCATTCTTGGAACAATTTTGTACTTCGACATTTTCGCTGGACAAAATTGTAACTTTATCGGTCCCTGCTTCATTCCGCTAACTATTCATTCGGAAACGGCGAGGGTCGATCCCATATTTATGGATCTTGTAGTGGATCACCCTCTTGGACGTACCCAGCAGCTTGGCCGCCTGGCTTTGATTTCCCTGCGTACTCACCAGGGCATCGATGATTAGCGCCCGTTCGTAAGCGTTCATGATGCTGGCAAGGGAAGACACCGTCCGGCTTTCCATTTTGTTCATTTTCATCTCTTCACTGTCCCCCTGATCATTGTCTCATGATTTGCCCTTCGTAAAGATATCACAATAAGTATGCCACGCTTAGAAAAGGACGATGACGGGATGGACGGAGAAAGGCTAATAAGCAGAAATGATTATATTTATTCATGGAATGATGGTTGTCAGCAGCAAAGATACGAAATGGGAATAGCCGTTTCGATGCGAAAAATAAGAAGGGAAAAAGTACATTATTGTTTCAGCTCAAGACGTGAACACGGGGGACATCAGGTGAGCCGTTTGGCCTTGAATCGCTGGGGCTCGATGGCGTACTTTGTGATTTTGTACTGAATGATCCGCTTCGTCGTTCCAAGGAATTTTGCCGCCTTGCTCTGGTTGCCGCGGGCGTCCTTCAAGGCATCGATGATCAGAGATCGCTCGTAGGCACCGACGAGCGTCTCGAGCTTGCCGCGCTCCTTCTTGGCTGCCTCATTGGATTTCATCTGCAGCGAAGGAGGCAGATGATGGCTCTCGATGGAGTCTCCCGGGGCAAGGATGACAGCCCGCTCGATGCAGTTCTCCAATTCGCGGACATTACCCGGCCAATGGTATGCCAGGAGCATGTCCAGCGCAGGAGTGGATATCCGTTTCACTCGCTTCCCGAGGATCTTGGCATATTTCAGGATGAAGTGGTCCGTCAGCAGGATGATGTCGCTTCCGCGTTCGCGCAGTGTCGGCACGTAGATGGGGAAAACGTTGAGGCGGTAAAACAAATCAGCCCGGAAGCGGCCCTCGGCCACATCCTGCTCCAGGTTGCGGTTGGTCGCCGCGATGACACGGACATTGACCGTAATGGTCCGCGACGATCCGACGGGCTGGAGCTGTTTTTCCTGTATGACGCGCAGGACCTTGGCCTGCGCAGTCTGGGAGAGCTCCCCGATTTCGTCGAGGAAGATCGTCCCGCCGTGAGCCTCCTCGAAGAGGCCGCGGCGCCGCTGGATGGCCCCGGTGAAGGCGCCCTTTTCGTGGCCGAACAGCTCGCTTTCGACGAGCGTGTCAGGCATGGCGGCGCAGTTGACCTGGACGAAGGGACCTTCCCTGCGGGGGCTGTTGTTGTGGATCGCCCGGGCCACGAGTTCCTTTCCCGTCCCGGTTTCCCCGTTGATCAGGACCGTCGTGCCGGAATCGGCCACCTGGGAGACCATGTTGAGCACGTCCAGCATGGGCTTCGAATTTCCGATGATATCCGTCGATACGGCTTTCGTATGGCTGAGCATCTTGCGCAGCCTCCGGTTTTCCTCCTCGAGCCCCAGCCCGTGGACGGCCTTGGCGATGAGGTCCGCCACGGCGGAAAGGATGGCCACCTCTCCTTCGAGGTTCGTGACCTTGTGGGTGAGCTTGTCGGCCGACAATACCCCGGCAACCTTGCCGTCGTAGATGATGGGGACGCAGAGGAATGCCAGCTGGGAGCGGTCGAGATGCTTTCGGGCACCGGTGCGGTCGAGGAAGAGATTCTCCTTGCCCAGGTTCGCTATGGCCATGGGCCTTCCGGTCTGGGCGACCTTGCCGGTGATTCCCTCGCCGGGCTTGTAGCTGATGTCGAGGCCCTCGATGTCCACCCCTCTCGCCACTTCCAGCCAGGTCTCACCGGTTTTCTGGTCGAGGATGGAGATCATCCCCCGCTCCATTCCCAGGCGCTTGCTCATCTCGATCATGATCTTTTCAAGTTGATCTCGCAGCTCCCCCGACTGCGTCAGGATTTTCGCGATGGTGTGAAGGGTGGCAAGTTCTTCGTAGTTGAAGCGACTCATGTCCCATTCCGTAGAGAAATATGAGGATTCTATATTACAGGATTGTTCCTATACAGAGAAAGAGCACGAAAATCAAGGGGTCATCGCATATGTGGACAAAAATGTGAAGCTTTCCGCCCTCAGGGCGAAGCTTCCCGGCAGGGAATGAACCGGACACGGATTGCGCACCCTGGCGGGATGCGTTCACGGTCATGGCCGGACAAAGCTGGGGGAATTGGGTATTGGAAACTGGATCGAGGACTCTTAGCGTCAGGAATCAGGCGTCCGGCATCAGGCTTCAGGTTCCGCTTCGCGGTTCGGCCGGGAACTTTTGCGGGCCTTCCTTGTCTAATCAGGTAAACCCCAAGGAGGTCCCTATGAAACCGGCGATTCGACTGACTATCATTTTCCTTGTGGCCGCCGTCCTTGTTCCATGGAGTGCGGCTCATGCCCGCCCGGAGACACAGGACGACCGGACCCTGTCCCCCTATTTCTTTGTGAAGAGCGGCGATCCTGCCCTGGATCGACTTCCCCTGAAGTCCACCTCGGCGGCGGTCAGGATTTCCGGGGTGATCGCTGACGTCCTGGTCACGCAGCTCTATAGGAATGAAGGGAAGAAGCCCCTCGAGGCAATCTATGTCTTCCCCGCCTCGACCCGAGCGGCGGTCTATGGGATGAAGATGACCG
>DATJPI010000207.1:0-12088 GCA_035506495.1 Syntrophales bacterium | reverse complement strand
ATATGGCGGTGTCGTACCCGAGATCGCATCGCGCAAGCACGTCGAGGTGATCGTTCCCGTCGTCCTGGAAGCGCTCGAGAGGGCAGGCGTCACCCTCGGGGCGATCGACGGAATCTCCGTGACGCGGGGGCCGGGCCTGGTGGGATCCCTGCTCGTCGGGCTGTCCATGGCCAAGTCCCTGGCCCTGGCTCTGGGCATTCCCTATGTCGGTGTCAACCACCTGGAGGGCCATGTCGCTTCGGCTTTTCTTGCGGAGCAGGGACCTGCATTCCCCTTTGTCGCCCTTGTCGTCTCCGGCGGACACACGAACATCTATGTTGTTGAGGATTTTGGTCGAATGCGCCTCGTCGGGCAGACCCGCGACGACGCGGCGGGGGAAGCCTTTGACAAAGCGGCAAAGCTTCTGGATATCGGTTATCCTGGAGGGGTTGTCATCGACCGCCTGGCGAAAACCGGAGACCCCGCGGCCGTGAGTTTTCCGAGATCCATGAAGGAGAGCCTGGAGTTCAGCTTCAGCGGCGTGAAGACGGCACTGCTGACCTATATGAAGAAACTCGAACGACCGCCGTCGGAGAGCGACATCCCCGATATCGTGGCGAGCTACCAGGAAGCCATCGTGGATGTCCTCGTTGACAAGACGCTGCGTGCGGCCGAACTGCACTCCATCGGCCGTGTAGCCGTCGTCGGCGGTGTCGCCGCCAACAGTCGCTTGAGAACACGATTTTTCGAGGATGCCGCAAAGAAAGGAATCCGGGTCACCATCCCGCCGCCCGTATTCTGCACGGACAATGCCGCCATGATCGCCGTCGTTGGCCATCATCTTCTGACTGGTGGGAGAAAAGATCCCCTGGACCTGAATGCCCTGTCGCGCTGGCCGATCGATGCGAATTCGTAGCAGGCGGCAAGGAAAAACGTGTGCCGAAGCGGGGTCGGAGGAAGTCGCGGCCATAGAGAATCCATGACCATACGGGACCGGATCAACGAATTCTACAGGCGGTTCCTGGGCCTGAGCGGGACCCCACAGGAGATTGCCCGTGCCATGGCTCTGGGAGTCTTCATCGGGGTGACGCCCACCATTCCCTTTCACACGGCTCTGATCATGGTCATCTGCCTACTCTTCCGGCAGAATATCACTTCGGCCGTACTGGGTGCCACGATCATCTCGAACCCCCTCACGATTCCATTTTTCTACCTTGCGGAATACGAACTCGGCGTTTTCTTGCTGGGCCTGGACCCCAACCCGTTCATCCTCACGGACTACGATGTACGCTCGATCCTGGAGGTCGGCTGGCACATCCTGTACCCGCTGCAGGTGGGGGGATTGCTCCTGGCCGTTCTGTTCACGGTGCCGTCCTATTTCATCACCCGTCATGCCGTCGTCGCGCTGAGAAACCGTTATGTCGAGCCCGCTGAGCCTTCTCCGTAAATATGGGATCCGGCCGCGCAAGCGGCTGGGCCAGTGTTTTCTCTTCGATCGGAACATCCTGGAGAAGATCCTCCGGATTGCTGATCTGCGGGATACGGACACCGTCGTAGAGATCGGGGCGGGGATCGGAGTCCTGACGGATATGATCGCAAGCCGGGCACGGCGCGTCATTGCTCTGGAGGTGGATCGCCTGCTCGTGGATCTGCTCCACAACGAACTCGGGGATCGCGGCAATGTCGAAATCCTGCACGCGGACGTTCTTCGGTTCGACTTTTCGAAGGTGGTTTCGGGGAGCCCTCAAGGCAGGCTTACGGTGATCGGAAACGTCCCCTATCATATCTCGAGCCCCATCGTGCTGAGGCTGCTCGAGTACCGTCACTGCATCGGCCGGATCGTTCTCATGCTTCAGCGGGAGGTCGCCGAGAGGCTTGCGGCCTTCCCCGGAACAAAGGATTACGGCCCCCTGGCCGTCTACGTCCACCTTTACACGACGCCGACGCTGGAGAGCAAGGTTCCCGCCAGCTGTTTCTATCCCCGTCCCGACGTGGAATCCCGCATCATCCGCCTGGATGTCCGAGACAAGCCGCTTTGCGAAATCAACGATACCGATTTTTTCCGACACCTTGTGCGGACCTCCTTCTCGAAGCGAAGAAAAACGCTTCTGAACAATCTGAAGTCCCCGCAGCTTGAGCTCTCAGCGGTTCAGATCCACGCCGTCCTCGATGCCCTCCACATTGACGGAACGCGCCGCGCCGAGACGCTCTCTGTCAAGGAGTTTGCCGACCTCGCCAACCTTCTGGGCGGGACACAAAACCCTTGACAGCCTCCCGGTCTTCTGTTATGAGGGGGCCGCACCGCTTGGATCCCCCTCGGGACTGGGACGGAAGGGTATTATCGATCAGGGGTTTGCCGTCACCAGCCTCCCGTCGCCATGCGGGGAGGCTTTTTTTATGCCAGGAGAGCGACCATGATCGTCATCGAAAAAGCGAAACAGATGCAGCAGCATTCCGAATCCCTGAGAAACCAGGGCAAGAGGGTCGCTTTTGTACCGACGATGGGATATCTCCACCGCGGGCATCTTCGCCTCATGGAAGAAGGCCGCAAGCTGGGCGACTGCCTCGTGACGAGCATTTACGTCAACCCCACGCAATTCGGCCCGACGGAGGATCTCGCCAAATACCCGCGTGATTTTGACAGCGATTACAAGCTCTGCCAGAGTGTCGGGGTAGACGTGATCTATTTCCCGGCCAATGAGGAGATGTACCCGCCTCTGTACCAGACCTACGTCGATCTGATGGAAGTCACGCAAAACCTGTGCGGACTCTCCCGCCCCGGGCACTTCCGGGGCGTGGCCACGGTCTGCGCAAAACTCTTCAACCTCGTCAAGCCCCATGTGGCCGTTTTCGGCAAGAAAGACTTCCAGCAGCTCGTGGTCATCAAGCGGATGGTCACCGATCTGAACATGGACCTGGAGATCATCGGGCTGGACACGGTACGGGAGCCCGACGGCCTCGCCATGAGCTCTCGCAACACCTACCTGAAGCCCGAGGAGCGGGAGTCTGCTCTCAGCCTCAGCCGTGGTTTGAAATTGGCCAAGGGGATGTACGAAAAAGGCGAGAGGGATGCCGCCGTGATCATCCATGCCGTCAGCCGTTTCATCAGCGGCCATCCCAATGCGAAGATCGATTACGTGAAAATCTGCGACACGACGACCATGAAAGACGTGACGAGGCTGGAGGGGGAATCGGTCATGGCGCTGGCTGTCCGGGTGGGCCTCGCGAGGCTCATTGACAACTACGTCTTCGGGGAGACCTTGAATCTATAACGCGGCCGCGTGCAAAAACGAGAGACGACAGGGGGAAACCGCCATGCAGCGCATCATGCTCAAGTCCAAGATCCATCGGGCGACGGTGACCGACGCCAACCTGAATTACGAAGGGAGTATCACGATCGACGAGGGCCTCATGCAATCGGCCGATCTCGTGCCCTTTGAAAAGGTGGCGATCTACAACGTCTCCAACGGAGAGCGGTTTTCGACCTACGTGATCAAGGGAAAGAAGAACTCGGGCGTGATCTGCCTCAACGGCGCAGCCGCCCGGAAGGTGTCGAAAGGGGATCTCATCATCATCGCGAGTTACGTCATGGTGGGAGGTGCCGAGGCGAAGAAATGGACCCCGAAATGCGTCCACGTCGATGGGAATAACAGGAAGAAGAAGTAACGTCTTCGCCGTGATTTGGGTCCGTCAAGGCAAAGTGTTCCGATACTTTGCCTTTTTTGTTCAGCGGTCCCCATCTTCATCGTGGAAGGTGCCATGAAACCAAAGCTGAAAAACGTCTTTCTCGCAGGCCTGGCCGTTACCATTCCCATCGGCTTGACGATCTACATCCTGATCTTCCTCATCGACCTCATGGATGGGCTGTTGAAGTTCATCCCCGCCGCGTATCATCCCAACTCGTTCCTGGGCTTTCGGATACCGGGGTTGGGAGTCATCGCCACAGTCGCGCTCATCTTCGTTGCCGGCCTTGTTACCACGAGCTATGCCGGCGGCAAGCTCTTCCGCCTGGTTGAGGTCCTGGTCGACAGGATCCCCCTTGTCCGGGGCATCTACCAGGCCATCAAACAAATCGTACAGACCATGGTGAGCAAGGACGGCCAAAGTTTCAAAAAGGTCGTACTCGTCGAATTTCCCCGGCAAGGCCTTTTCACGGTTGCCTTCGTGACGGGGGCCCCATCGGGGGAGCTCAGGGACAAAACCGGCGGGCAGTGCATCAATCTCTTCATTCCCACGACGCCCAACCCCACGTCGGGTTTTTACGTGATGGTTTCCCAAGCGAGCGTCACTCCGCTGGAAATGTCCGTTGAGGAGGCCTTCAAGCTCATCATGTCGGGCGGCATCATTGCGCCTGCAGAGAATAAGGAGTTGAGAATGGACGAAAACTCTGTTAAAAGATCATGATTTTGTTTGTCGCGTTGGACGAAACGCCGGAAGAAATGCCGGGCGAGACTCTATCAACCATGGAGGGAACATGCAAATCACATCGGAAAGCATCAAGGTCGGACATCCGGATGTTGTGGCCGACGCCATCGCTGCCCATATCATCGCCGCCATCCTCGACGGGGAGCAGAAACTCGGTCTGACCGTTTACAACATGCCGCACTGTGGTCTCGAGGTCTTCCTCGGCAAGGGATTCTGTGTCGTCGGCGGGGAGGTCTCGACCCGTGTCTACGTGGACGTGGAAAAGATCGTCCGGGACACCGTTCTCGGGATCGGATACAACGATTTCTGCCTCGGCCTGGACGGGGGTTCCATGGGCGTGCTGAACGCCATCATTCCCCAGTCACCGGACATCAACATCGGCACTCGTGCCGACCTTGGAAAATTCAAGGAGATCGGGGCGGGGGACCAGGGGATCATGTACGGGTATGCCTGCTCGGACACGCCCGAACTGCTGCCCCTGCCTTACGTTCTCTGCAACCGGATGATGCGTGTCTTCGAAGAGACGAAGCATCCTTACTTCGCGCCGGACGGGAAGGGGCAGGTCAGCGTGGAATACGACGACAAGACGGGCAAGCCGCTTCGTGTGGTCAAGGTTCTCATGTCCAACGCCGTCGACTACCGGCACGTCGGAAAGGGCAGGAAAGGGGACGTTGAGAAGCTTGCCCGAAAGATGTGCTTCGACGTCCTGGGGGACTGGATCGACAAGAAGACGGAATTTCTCTTCAACCCCACGGGCGAGTGGCAGGCCATCCACTCCTGCAGCGCCGCCGACTCCGGTGTCACGGGGCGGAAACTCGTCGTCCAGTTCTATGGCGGATTCCCGGGAGCCCAGCTCGGGGGAGGCTCCGTAATGAACAAGTCGCCGGAAAAAGTGGACTGCTCCGCGGCCTTCGGCGCGCGTTATGCGGCAAAGAACATCGTCGCCGCAGGTCTTGCCGAGAAGTGCTCCATCCAGCTCTCCTATGCCATCGGGGTTGCCCGGCCCTTCTCCATCTACGTAAACACCTTCGGAACGGGAAAGATTGCCGACCGCAAGCTCGAGCCGATCGTCACGAAGGTCTTTGATTTCACACCCGCCGGCATGATCCGGCAGTTCAACCTGCTCGACGGCAACGTCTACCGGAAGCTGCCAAGGACATTCTTCATGGACAAATATGCCTGGGAGAAGACGGACAAGGTCAGGGAGCTCCGTAAGCTGGCAAAGGTTTGATACAGGGAACATCACCGATGGACAAATACCTGGGTGCTCGATAAAGCGCACAGAACGCAAAGGGCAGCGCATGCAATACGACATCAAGGATCTACAACTGGCAGAGCAGGGAAAGCTGGGCGTGGAATGGGCCTACAAGAGCATGCCCGTTCTGGACCTGATCCGGAAACGATTCATGAAGGAAAAGCCCCTCAAGGGGCTCCGGCTGGGCGCCTGCCTTCACGTCACGACGGAAACGGCAAGCCTTATGGAAACCCTGAAGGCGGGCGGGGCTGAGGTGCGACTCTGCGCATCAAATCCCCTTAGCACGCAGGACTACGTGGCCGCCTATCTTGTGAGGTACCACAACATTCCCGTTTACGCAATTAAGGGCGAGGATACGAAAACCTACTACGGCCACATCGATTCCGTGCTGGACATGAAGCCCCATATTACGATGGATGACGGCGCCGATCTGGTTTCGATGATCCACTCCAAGCGCAAGGAGCTGATCAAGGGCGTCATCGGGGGGACGGAGGAAACGACAACAGGGGTCATCCGGCTCCGTGCCATGGCCCAAAACGGTGTTCTGCGCTTTCCCATCATCGCCGTAAACGACGCGCAGACCAAGTACATGTTCGACAACCGGTACGGGACAGGCCAGAGCACCATCGACGGGATCATCCGTTCGACGAACCGCCTGGTGGCGGGCTCGGTATTCGTTATTTGCGGATACGGCTGGTGCTCCCGCGGGCTTGCCATGAGGGCGCACGGTATGGGCGCGAGCGTCGTCGTCACAGAGGTGGATCCTCTCAAGGCGCTGGAGGCTGTCATGGACGGTTACCGCGTCATGCCCATTTCCCAGGCCGCCGAAATCGGAGACTTTTTTTGCACATTGACCGGCGATATCAACGTGATCCGACGTGAGCATTTCGTCAAGATGAAGGACGGGGCGATCGTATCCAACTCGGGTCATTTCAATGTGGAACTGGATCTCGAAGGGCTCAAGCGGATTACGAAGAAAACGAGAAAACTTCGCGAGTATGTTGAAGAATTTACGCTGAAGAATGGTAAGCGAGTCTATGTCCTGGGAGAGGGTCGCCTCATCAACCTGGCAGCAGCCGAGGGGCATCCTTCAAGCGTCATGGACATGAGCTTTGCCAACCAGGCCCTTGCGGCGGAATACCTGTCAAAGAATGTCAAGTCCCTCAAGAAACAGGTATACTCCGTTCCCCGGGAGATCGATCGCGAGATCGCGCGTCTGAAGCTGGATGCCATGGGCGTGCGGATCGACACCCTGACTGCGGAGCAGGAGAAATACCTGCATTCCTGGGAGATGGGCACGTAACGCGCTGCGCGCTAGACTACAGGCTTCAGGATTCAGGCATCAGGTAAAAAAAAGAACGGGATCGCAGAGGAAACTCACGATCCCGTTTTCTATTTCTTCCGGAATCCCGACTCCCGAAGCCCGAATCCGACGGTCTCCGACCGTCAGGCATTCATCTTCCGGAACATCGCAAGCGCCACGACCCCCAGGATGGCGTTTGTTGCCCAGGCGGCGACGACGGGCGGCAGCGTTCCGGATCTTCCCAAGGAAAGGGTAAAGGCAAAGACGATCCAGTAGGAAAAGCCGATGATGACGCCGATGCCGATCCCCTGGGCGATTCCTCCGCTTCGTTCCGAGCGCATGGGAAAGGTGACCCCGATCAAGGCAAGGATGAGGCTCACAAAGACGAAGGCAATTTTTCCATGAAGATCGGTCTCGTAGCGGGTGGGGTCATAACCCTCCTGGCGAAGCTTCCGGATGAAGTTCCGTAATTCGCGGAAACCCATCTGGTCGGCGCTTTTCTGTGCAACCCGAAAGTCTTCCGGCTTCTCGGCGATATCGATCTCGAGCGATGGAATACGCTCAAACACGGGAAACTCCTTCCCGGCGAAGGTTGTTCTCAATACATCCTGCAGAACCCAACGGTCGTCTTTCCAGATGGCTTCTTTCGCATCGATCCGCATCGTTAAATGGAACTGCGGGTCGAGATAGTTGATCGTGACCCCCCTGAGCCTGTTCTGAGCCGCGGCAAAGAGCTTGACGTTATAGATTGCATTCTGGCTTTTGTACCATATCTGGTTTTCCTTGAAGGACCCCCACTCCTTGTTCTTCTGGATTTCCGCGTAGACGATGTGCTCTGCCCGCCAGTTTGCCGCCGGGGTAACGTACTCGTTGAGAAGGAAATTCACACCACATACAACGAGCGCGAAAACGAGCACAGGCCGGGCGATTCGGTAGAGGCTGATCCCGTTGGCCTTCATAGCGACGATCTCGTGGTTGCGGGAAAAGAAACCGAAAGTGATCAGTGCGGCCAACAGGACACAGGCGGGCATCATGTTGGCGATAATCGACGGCAGGGTGTAGAGGTGATAGGAAAGGATCTGTGCGATCGTTGCGTGATTGCTGAGGAACATGCGGCTTCGCTCGAAGAAGTCTATGATCAGATACAGGCAGAGGAATGCCAGGAGGACAAAAAAGAAGGTCAGGAGGAACTCCCGGGAGATGTAACGATCCAGGACCGACATGCTATCACCGTTTCCACTGATCCAGGCGTAGCCACTTCGGTGCGATTTCGCGTTCACGGGCCCTCATGAAATAGATGTAGAGTCCCGCTGCCATGAACACTACATTGGGTGTCCAGACGCCAAGGGCGGGTGGAATGACGCCCGTCTCCCCCAACGCTTTGCCGTAAAGAAGAAAGACGTAATAGACCATGACCAGCCCGAGGCCGATCGTGAACCCCCGCATCTTGCCCGATCGGCTGGACTGGACTCCCAGCGGGATGCCCAGCATGGCGAAGATGAGGCAGGTGAAGGGGCTCGCGAGTCGCTGGTTGAATTCGATCATGAGCTCCCGAGGCGTGGGGCCCTCAGTGTCTGTCTTGTTCATTTGTTCCTGGAGTTCCCAGAGGGTCATCTCGTCGAGCTTGCTGAATTTGACCCGCTCCTGATCGGCCGCCGATCCCTTGAAGTCGAGGCGTACATCGTAGGTGCTGAAGTCGACCTTCTTGTAGTTTTTGAATCCGGGATCGACCGTGTGGATGCTTCCATTTTCCAGGCGTAGCGTGACGATGAAGGACTCCGGATTGGAGATGAGATAGCCCTTTGAAGCGATAATCATGTTCGGTTCTTCCGTCGTCCGCTGTTCGTACAGCAGCACCCCCTCCATGAAATCCCCATTCACGGGAATCCGGTCCGCGTAGAGAACAATGCCCTGAAAGTCGTCGCTAAAAACCTTTTCTTTGATCCCCACGCTCGCCTTCTGTTTCACGATCCAGTAGAGAAGATTCTTTGCCGCCATGTTCCCCTTGGGAATCAGGAAAAAGGTTGTCACGGCTGTCATGAGAAAGGCGATCAGAGCGGCCGCCAGGACAGGGCCGGCGATCTTATGGAAGCTCAGTCCGCAGGCCTGCATGACGGTGAACTCGTTATCACGGGAAAGACGTCCGATTGCGATCAGGATAGCGATGATGAGGGCCAGCGGAATCGTAAAGAGCAGCAGTGCAGGCATGAGAAAGACAATCAGTTTCAGAATGTCTGTGAACTGAACCCCCTTGTTGATCATGAGATCAACGAGGCTGAGGATACGGCCCATGATCAGGACAAAGGTGAAAACAAAGAGGGTCATGAGAAACGGGTAGAGAACCTCTTTGAAGATGTAACGGTTCAGGATGCTGAACATTCCTTTATGCCACCCGCATGGGATGAGTCCGCCTCGACGCGTGGGTGCCCTTCGACGGGATGTGTTCAAGTATCAGTTTTTTCTTTATTAATCCAATCAAATCCTGTAAATCAACGATTACTTTCTGCGATGAAAAGGAGCCCAACTCCGGATCTCGGTTTTGACAGGAGATGAGCCATGATCGATTTGCACATGCATTCCCTGTTCAGTGACGGAGAGCTGATTCCGTCGGAATTGGCCAGGCGGGCCGCCGTGGCGGGCTACCGGGCCATGGCTATCACGGACCATGTCGACGACTCCAATTTCGATTTCATCCTCTCGCGGGTCTCGAAGGTATGCAGCAAGATCTCGGCAGCCTATGGTCTTTTTGTTCTGCCGGGGATCGAGATCACCCATGTCCCGCCGCGATGGATTCCAACGCTTGCAAAGGAAGCCCGAAAGGCCGGGGCAAAGATCATTGTTGTGCACGGCGAGACACTGGTGGAACCTGTCATCGAAGGAACCAATCTTGCCGCCGTGCAGTCGGATATCGACATCCTGGCTCACCCGGGCCTCATCGACGAGGACTCGGTGCGGCTTGCTGCAAAGGCGGGCATCTGCCTGGAGATCTCGACAAGGAAAGGCCACTGTCTGGGAAACGGCCATGTGGCGGTTATGGCCCGCAAACACGGCGCCAAGATGGTGATCAACACGGATACGCATTCGCCCGGGGATCTCGCAAGCCGTGAGTTTGCCCGACGGGTTGCCCGCGGCGCCGGGCTCTCCGAGGCGGAAATGGCGAGGTTGTTCAAGAATTCCGAAGAGATCGTCCGTAAAGTGACCGCTGCCCGCGAACCCGTGAGGAGGCCGCGAAGAAAAGGATGAAAGCCGTTTTTTTCTCCGATGCCCATCTGAGAAACGGCAACGACGAAGGAAGCACTATCCTGAGAAGCTTTCTTCGAAGCGTCTCTCGAAGCGGGGATCATCTCTTTGTCGTGGGGGATCTGTTCGACTTCTGGTTCTCAAAAGACGGCGTGACCTATCCCGGTTTTCAACCCATCATCGACGAGTTGAAAGATCTGACGGCAGGGGGCGTACAGATCCATCTGTTCGAGGGGAATCACGACTTCTATCTCGCCGATTATTTCACGGGGGATCTCGGCATCGAGGTCTTCACGGACGCTGCGGTTCTGGAGATGGAGGGAAAAAGAATCTATGTCGCCCACGGCGACATGGTGGATGAAAGGGACAGGGGATACCGGTTCCTGAGGAGGCTCTTGAGGAGCCGCCTCTTTTACGGCCTGCAAAGAATGCTTCCCCTGTCTCTTTTGTGGCGGCTGGCAAAACGAAGCTCGGAGGCCAGTAAAGAGTATCTCGCCAAGCCCCAGGAGGGACTGGCCTCGAAGATGGAGACATTTGCGCTGCAAGAGTTTCAAAAAGGCATGGATGCCGTCATTCTCGGTCACTGCCACCTGCCCGTCATCAAGACACGGGATGTTGGCGACAGGCAGCATCATTTCATCCTGTTGGGGGACTGGCTAGCCCACCGCTCCTATGCCGTTCTGGAGAAGGGCCGCTTCGAACTGAGGCACTATACCGCCACGCCCCTGTAGAACCGCGATCCGTCCTGTAGGGAGACCGGCGGCAAAGACAAAAAAGATGGACAGGGGTCCTGGAATGTGTTAGCAAATTCTCTTTAATTTTCAGGAATAACGTCTATGAATTTCGGCGGCATCGACCCTACATACGCATCGCTTGATCGGGCTGCCTTTGTGGTTGTCCCCGTACCCTACGACCTGACGACGACCTATCAGGGTGGGGCCCGGAAGGGACCTTCGGCCATACTCGAAGCCTCCTGCAACATGGAGTTGTATGACGAGGAACTGCAGACAGAACCCTTCAGGGCGGGAATTCATACGCTGCCGCCGCTCGAGGCCGTCGCCGCGGGCCCTGAAGGAATGCTCGAGCGCGTCGAGGAAGAGATTTCCGGAATTCTGGACGAGGAAAAGATCCCCGTCTTGCTGGGGGGAGAGCACAGCGTCACGCTGGGGGCGGTCCGGGCCCTCAAGAAACGGAACCCGCGGCTTTCGGTTTTGCACCTGGATGCCCATGCGGACATGAGGGACTCCTACCAGGGGACTCCCTACAGCCACGCCTGCATCGGCAGGCGGATGAAAGAAATCTGCCCGGTGGTCCAGGTCGGTATCCGCAGCATGAGCGCGGAGGAAGCGGCCTTTTTGCGGAAAGGGTCCGTATCCGTTTTCACGGCCGCTCAGTTGCGGAAGGATCGCTCATGGATCGCCAAGGTTCTTCGATGTCTTTCAAAACAGGTCTACGTGAGCGTAGACCTCGATGCCTTCGACCCCTCCATTATGCCGGCAACGGGAACCCCCGAGCCCGGCGGAATGCTGTGGCATGAGGTTCTCGATCTGATGCGCGAAGTTTGCAAACGCAGGCAGGTTGTCGGTTTCGACATCGTCGAACTCGCTCCCATCCCGGGCATGGTTGCTCCGGATTTCCTCGCGGCAAAGCTGGCCTACAGGATGATGGGCTATCTATCGAAGACTGCGCTCTAAAAGGAGGAGGGATGTGAATATCTGGGTGCCGAAAAAAATCTTTTTCACCAAAGGCGTCGGAAACCACAAGGAAGAACTTCATTCTTTTGAGTTGGCACTCCGGAATGCGGGGATTGAAAAATTCAACCTGGTGTACGTATCGAGCATCTTCCCTCCCGGTTGCAAGATGATCTCCAAGGCAAAGGGCCTTCA
>DATJPI010000206.1:0-3981 GCA_035506495.1 Syntrophales bacterium | reverse complement strand
CCCGAAGAGGAGATGCCAGAAGCGGATCTCCCCCACGGAGAATTTCTGCCACGTAGCCCCCGTCTGAAGGGTAAAGGGGTAGGCAATCAGAAACCCCGTGCCGATCAGGACGAAGATGACAAACGCCATGGCCCAGTGGTTTACCCGGATGGCCACGGACCAGTGCTTCTTGGGTACGATATTTTCCATGGCACCCTCCTCTCAGGCCACCCTGAATTTTCGGATCTCGCCGTTGGGCTCGATGATGTGGACCGCGCAGGCCATGCAGGGATCAAAGGAGTGGATCGTCCGGATGATCTCCAACGGCTGATCCGCCTTCGCAAGCTTCGTTCCGATGAGGGATTCCTCGTAGGGACCCCGCTTGTTGTTCTTGTCCCTGGGCGAGCAGTTCCAGGTGGAGGGAACCACAGCCTGGTAGTTGGCGATCTTGTGATCCTGGATCCGGATCCAGTGGCTGAGCGCCCCCCGCGGCGGTTCTGTCATGCCGCGACCCTGCCCCTCCTTGGGGACCTCGCAGGGCGTCCAGGTCCGGACGTCGCCCTTTTTAATGTTGCCGACGAGTTCGTTGAACCAGGGCTCGATCTGGTCGCCCACGAGCTTCGTCTCCAGGGCACGGGCGGCCGTTCGCCCCAGAGTGGAGAAGAGCACCGTTGGCGGCAGCCCCGTGGCCTTTAACGTGTCGGCCACAAGCGGCTTGATGTTCTTGTCTCCTGCGACGAAGCCGATGACCATGCGCGCAAGCGGTCCCACTTCGTGGGGCTCGCCGTTGTAGCGGGGCGCCTTGCACCAGCTGTACTTTTCTTCGCCCTTCAGATGGCCTTCGCTGTCGTAGCCCGTGTACTTGGGAATCGTCGTCCCATCGTAGGGGTGCTGGGGCTTGTCCTCTTGATACCAGGCGTGCACCGCTTCTTCGGTGATCTTCGACTCATCGACCGGAAGCAGTTTCGATAGGTCGCGGTTCTTCACAACACCCCTTGGGAAGAGGAAGGTCTTCGCGTCGTCGTCCAGAGGGAAGCCGCCGAAGCAAAGGTAGTTTTTCACGCCGCCTCCGATGCCGGCCAGTCCCTCTCCCTTGTAGTAGCGCGCCGCCAGGATCACGTCGGGGATGTAGGCCCTCTCGACAAAGTCCTTCACTTCCTTGGCGCGGAAGAGGAATTCGCCCAGGCGGTTGGGGTTGAGGGCGTCGAGCACGCAGGAGACACCTCCCACGACGAGATGCTGCGGGTGGGGGTTCTTGCCGCCAAAGATGGCCTGGGCCTGAGCCGCCACCTTTGAGACCTGAAGGGCATCCAGGTAGTGGGAGGCGATGACCAGGTTCGCCTCGGGGGGCAGCTTGTAGGAGGGGTTGCCCCAGTAGGCATTGGCGAAGGGCCCCAGGCGTCCCGACTTCACGAAGCGGGTGAGCCGGTCCTGAACGGCCTTGTAGTGCGTCGCCGAGCAGTTGTAGGGGTTGGGGTGGACGCTCTTGGCCAGCTCCGCAGCCGCATTCGGATTTGCCTTGAGGGCGCTTACGATGTCCACCCAGTCGAGGCCGTGCAGGTGGTAGAAATGCATGATGTGGTCGCCCAGGTACCAGATTCCCTGTGTCAGGTTCCGGATCAGCCGCGCGTTGGGCGGCGGCTTGATCCCAAAGGCGTCCTCGCAGGCCATGATGCTCGCCTCGTAGTGCACGTAGGTGCACACCCCGCAGAATCGCTGCACGATGAGACCTGCGTCGCGGGGGTCGCGACCCTTGAGGATCGTCTCGATGCCCCGCCACAGCGTAATGCTGCTCCAGGCATCTTTGATCGTGTTCGTATTATCCAGTTCGACTTCTATTCTTAGATGTCCCTCAATTCTCGTGATGGGATCAACAACCAGTCTTTTTGCCATGGCTCACCTCCTCGCTCCGGCTATTCCTTGTGGGGGGTTTCGTCTTTTTCGTCCGTACCGCCGTGACGCAGCGCGCTGAACAGGCCGTGCGCGACAACGCCCGCGGCAGTCACTGCTGTCAGCATTATGCCGATGTCATCGACGGTCTTCTCCCCGCCACCGATTGTGGCTGCCTGGATCGGCTTCTCCAGCGGCGCCATGGTGTCCCAGAACCCGATTTCCGTGCAGCCGATGCAGCCATGTCCCGCCATGACCGGCCAGGAGATGTGATCATTGAACCGCAGGTGCGGGCAGTTTGCAAAGGTATAGGGCCCCTTGCAGCCGACCTTGTAGAGGCACCAGCCCTTCCGGGCGCCCTCGTCGCCCCACTGTTCCACGAACTCGCCCGCGTCGTAATGGGGGCGCCGTTCGCAGAAGTCGTGGACGCGCTTGCCGTAGGCCCAGACCGGGCGTCCCTGCCCATCGAGGGCCGGCATGCTGCCGAACATGAGGAAGTACAGAAGCGTCCCCGTGAAGTTCACTGTGTTGGGCGGGCAGCCGGCAATGTTCACCGTGGAGATGCCCAGGGCCTTGCCGACGCCCGCGGCGTCGGTGGGATTCGGACGGGCTGCAGGGATGTTCCCCCATACGGCGCAGGCACCGATGCAGATCGTCGCCGCGGCCTTGGAGGTCACATTCTTGCCTATCTGGATGCCCGTCTGGCCTTTGGGGCCCAGGCGCATGTACTGGCCGTTGAGACCCTGGGGGATCGCTCCCTCAATGACGCATACGAACTTGCCGGGGAAATCGTGCAGTGCCTGCTCGAGGCATTTCTCGGCCTGATCGCCCGCAGCGGCCATGATCGTCTCGTGGTACTCGAGCGAGATTGTCTCCAACAGGATGTCATCGACGTTCGGGTAGGACGAACGCAGCAGCGACTCGCTGCAACCCGTGCACTCGGCGAAGTGGAGCCACACGACGGGCAGGCGGCTGAAGTTTTCGGCGGCGCGTGCGACCATGGGCTCGAAGATGGGCGGCAGCATGAGGGCCGCCGTCATAAAAGAAGTCCACTTGAGGAAATCCCGCCTCGAAACACCCCGCTCTTTCAGCAGTGCCTGGAAGTCTTCCCGCGGCTCGGGATACTCCTTCTCGAAGCGGTCCATGTGGACCTTGCACTGCTCCAAAAGCCGGTTGTACTGCCGGCTTACCGTTTTGCTGTATTCATCTTTCCCCATAAAACCCCCTTTCACGACCGATCCATGATGATGCCTTTTATTCCTTGCCCCCTTGAGAGAGGAGCCTTTTCATCCGGTCCTGCCTTGGCGAGAGCATCCTCTGCCGCAGGTTTTTGTCGATAGATCATTTTTCAAGAACGGGGTTCGCGGCTGGCCGGAAAACGAGCGTGCAAGGACGAGTCGGCACATCAAAAGGGTTGCCGGCCGCCAAAGAAAAAGAGAGAGAAAGGAAATGCGGTAGACCGCAGCGTCAATACGTCATTTCTGCATGGAAGTCAAGCGAATTTCCTTCCCCTGCCGGCCTGGGGGAGTTACAAAAATGATCTCCCCGTTATGCCGCTCTCATCCGGCAATCACGCTTTCAAATATCGCGATGGTTCATTCCAATCTGCCGTTTGCCTTATGTCATTTTTGGCAGGATGTCAAGGGTGCTCCTGCTCGAGATAGGGTTCAAGTGCATGTTTTTTCCATCCGCCGTAATCTCTTTTGACCCCTTTTGTTTTTTCTGTTATGAGTCGGAATATTTGAATCGACGTCGTCGCTCTTTACCGGAGATGACCATGAAAAAACATATCCTTATGTCTCTGCTCTTCTTTGGGTTCTCCCTGATCGCCGCTGCTGCCCTGCAGGCTGCCGGGCCTCCACAGCCCGGGGGACAGATCCCGGAGTTAAAATTCCCCATGCCTGCGGAGCGGGCCGACAAGGCCTACCTGGGTCTGTCAGGCTGGGGAAGCACCTTTCGTGTTCCCGACATCAAGGCCCGCGTGGTGATCCTGGAAATTCTCAGCATGTACTGCCCCTTCTGTCAGAAAGAGGCCCCGCTGGTGAACGACCTCTTCACGGCCATCGAGAAAGACCCGGCATTGAAGGGAAAAATCAAGATTCTGGGGATCGG
>DATJPI010000205.1:0-9663 GCA_035506495.1 Syntrophales bacterium | reverse complement strand
GAATCCTGCGAGAAAATGAAGAAGGATCCGCGGACGGCGCACATCCCGATTATTTTCCTGTCGGCGAAAACGGATGTGGAGAGCAAGGTGACAGGCCTCAAGATCGGGGCCGTGGACTACATGACGAAGCCCTTTGACAAGACGGAAGTGCTCGCACGCGTGGGCCGGCACCTCGAAACGAGGGATGCCTATCGGACGATCATCGAACTGCAGGCCGCCAAGCTCAAGCAGGTCCACGAAGCTCAGCAGGCGATCCTGCCGAGACCGGTGGAATTTCCCGATGCAAGTTTCGGCGTGAACTACATCCCCATCATCGAGGCCGGGGGCGATTTCTATGACGTCTTTCCCGTGGCGGACGGGGTCTTCGGGTATTTCGCCGCCGATATCAGCGGGCATGACATCCGGGCCTCCTACAACACCTTTGCCCTGAAGGCCCTGATTAGCCAGAACATCGGGCCGCAGATCCCCCCCGAAGAGACGATGCGGGTCATCAACCGGGTGTTCACGAGCCTGATGAAAAACGGTGAGCACCTCACCGGCGTCTACGCAAGGCTCGACCGTCGGATCCCGGAGTTGACCCTTGTCAATGCCGGCCACCTGCCCGTGCTGCATCTCCGCCACGACGGGGTCATTGAGCCGCTCGCCGCCGACGGCGACATCCTGGGCGTTTTCGAGGATGTCGTTTTCGAGCCGCTCTCCGTGAAGGTCCGGTCGGGAGACCGAATCTTTCTCTTCACGGACGGCCTGCTGGAAGTGTTCGGGGAGGATCCCCGCAGCCGGGAGGATGGGCTTGATGCCCTCATGGCCTGCTGCGTCGATACGAGGGATCTTCCCGTCGAGAAGGCCGTCCATGAAATCGTCTCGCTGATCTGTCCGGACCGCAAACGCTTGCAGGATGACGTCCTGCTGCTGGGGACGGAGGTCTGACGGACGTCTTCGCGGGAAGCGCGGAGGGGGAATCGAGTCTGTTTCGATGGAATGGGTTGCATGGATCGTTTTGAAGTGAATCGAACCGCGGGAAGACTGGATATTCTCCTGTCCCCGAAGCTCCGGTACATCGACCGAGCGGGTGAGGAGACGGAGCGCTTCCTGCAGGAAAACGCTGTGGCGGTGAATTCCTTCGGGGTGCTTCTCATCATGCGAGAAGCCCTCACCAATGCGGTGCTTTATGGGAGCCGCCACGACGAGGACTCGCAGGTCCGCTACAGTCTTCGCTTCGAATCGAGTACGCTCACCATGGAGGTGGAGGATGACGGCGACGGGTTCGATTGGAAGAGTCTTTCCACGGAGGTGCCCGACATCGCCTCCGAGTGCGGCCGGGGGATGGCCATCATGACGCTCTATTCCTCCGGGTTTCAATATAACGACAAGGGGAATCGGCTCGCCGTCTTCTGGCGCAGCGCATGACGAGCGCGTCCTTCCTCGACTGAAAAAACCGAACCAACAGGAGGTTTCATGGAAGAGGCAATCAAACAAGAGAAGCAGACGCTGATCGCACCGGACCGCGACATTGTCGCCTCCTACGCCCAGGAACTCAGGCGCAATCTATGGTCCCTGATCGAGGAGGGCGTTACGGACGTGACGATCGATCTGGCCCGTGTGCAGATGATCGACTCGATCGGGCTGGGTGTCCTGATTGCGGCCCACAACGCGCTCAAGAAGAAACAGGGCCGGCTCGCCATCATCAACATCTCGAAGGAAATCATCGGGCTGTTGAAGACCATGCGCCTCGATCGGCACTTCGACATCCAGGAATAATCTCCGGACCGCCCCGGTCGCGACGGGTTCCCCACGGCAACGCTCCAGAGGGAACCCGGAGAAGTTTTCTGCAAGGGCAATCGACTCTCCTGCGGTGAGCAACGGCAAGCGGTCTTCCCGGTCGTGCTGCATGGCAGCGGGGCATATCGAAGCCCGCCGCCTGCAGGGACGATCCGTCGTTGGCTCTTCTCTGCATCCGGAGCTGCTCCACGGATCCTCCATTCTTTTCTCAGCCCCCCGCCTTTCCTATTTTGTCTTGACAGCCTCCGCATTATTTTGTTAGTAAGTACTTACTAACATGGGTGCGGAACACACACGAGACCGGATTCTTGAAGCGTCGCTGAAACTCTTTTCTCAAAAGGGGTTTCTCGGAGCGACAACGCGGGAGATCGCCCGGGAGGCGGGAGTGGCCGAGGTGACCCTCTTCAGGCATTTCCCGTCGAAGAAGGTACTTTTTGAGGAAGTGATCCGGCGCTATTCCTTCCTGCCGGCATTAAAGGAACTGTTGCCCGAGCTCGAGCATGCCGGCTACGAAGAGACGCTGCTCGAGATAGCACGGCGATTCCTGGAGAAGCTCGGTGAGCGCAAGGATCTCATCCGGATCATGCTGGCGGAACGTCATCTCTACCCGTCCCGCGTGAAGAGAATATTCCGGGATTTTATCGGGGAAATGATCAGGATGCTGGCCGATTATTTCCGGCAGTTGCAGGTCAGGGGAATTCTCCGAGATTTTGATCCCGACGCGGGTGCCAAGGCATTCTTGGGTTCGTTGTTTGCGTACGTCAACTTTCTGGGATTCTTTCTGGGAACTGCCGGAAGAGGGAGACGTGCCGACCGGTTTTCCGAAGAATTCGTGAAATTGTTCATCGAGGGGACCGTCGTGAATCGGTCGGCGAACGGCCATCACCGGAAAAGACAACCATTGAAGCGCGGGGGATCCAGGCCGGATAAACAGAACCCATCCAACAGACTAGCCATCTGAGGAGGCCTTCGTTGAAAAAGAAAAAAGTCATCATCATCGCGTTTGTCGCTCTGCTTCTCGGTGTTGGCATCATGGTTTATCTCGGGCAGCAGAAGATGAAGGGGGAGGATCTCACCTACTCGGGGACCGTCGAGGCTGCAACCATCTCGAACCTGGCCTTTCAGGTGGCGGGGAAGGTGTCTCGTGTTCTCGTCACCGAGGGTCAGAAAGTGGAAAAGGACCAGATTCTGGCGGAGCTCGATCCCGCTGAGTTCGCAGCGGCCCGTGACCAGGCGCAGGCCAATCTCGAGAGATCGGAAAAGGGCCTGGGTCAGCTCTCTGCTCAGCTCGATATCGCGCGCAAGACACTGCCCGATGATGTCGTGCGGGCCGAGGCATCCCTGGCGAGCGCCCGGGACGTCCTCGCGGAGGCGAAGTCGAACAAGGAGCGCTATGACCAGCTCTACTCACGGCAAGTCGTCTCCAAGAAGGAGTGGGAGGGGGTGACCCTCACCTACGACACAGCCCGAGCAAGGGTTGCGGAGGCCGAGGCGATCCTCAGGCAGGCCAAGAGTAACCTGGGACGAATCGGTGTCACGGAGCGGGAGGTGGAGTCCGCCGGGGCCCAGGTGGCCGCATCCCAAGCCGCCCTCGAACAAGCCCGCATCCAATTTGACCGGACGCAGCTCCGGGCGCCGTTTTCGGGGATCGTCACGAGCAAGAACATCGAGCCCGGTGAGGCGGCGACCCAAACGCGTCAGGCGATCACGCTCTCCGATCTCTCCTCGGTGAAGGTCAAGATCTACGTGGCTGAAACGGAGATCGGCAAGGTCAAACCGGGTCAGAAGGCCGATGTGAAGGTGGACAGTCTTCCCGGAAAAACATTCGAGGGAACGGTGACCTTCATTTCTCCCGAAGGGGAATTCACCCCGAAAATTATCCAGACCCAGAAAGAGCGGGTGAAGCTCGTCTATCTGGTGGAAGTCACCATTATAAACCCGAACCTGGAGCTGAAGACGGGCATGCCGGCGGATGCATGGTTGAAGTGAGACTGGTGTCGCAGCAGAATTCCTCGTCGAATGGGCGTCATTCGACCGTTCTAAGGCTTGCTGCGCTGCAGACGCAAAAACTCGCCCTTCGGGCTCAGACAGTTTGCGCTGCAGACGCTCCGCTTCGCCGAGGACGGTTAGCGAAAAACGCCCAACTTCGACTTCGAAATCCCGCTGCGACATCCGCGAGAATGGAGCGGTGATGAAAGGAAAGAACATCATCGAAGTTGAGAACGTCTCCTGCCGGTTCGGGCAAGTTGTGGCCGTTCAGGACGTGTCGTTGGCGATCGAGAAGGGCACGATCTTCGGGCTTGTGGGGTCCGACGGCGCGGGCAAGTCGACGCTGCTCCGAATGATGGCTACCATGGTTCCACCGGGCGCGGGCAAGATCATTATGGGGGGACTTGACGCCGTCGGCAAACGCAGCGAGGTCAAGCGGCTCATCGGTTACATGCCCCAGCGGTTCGGTCTGTACGCCGATCTTACAGTGGACGAGAACCTCACCTTCTTCATGGACATCTTTGGGATTCCGGGCCGGGAGAGGGGAACGCGCCGCGAGCGCTACCTCGGTTTCTCGAACCTTCTTCCTTTTGTCGACCGACCGGCAGGAAAGCTCTCAGGGGGAATGAAGCAGAAGCTGGGGCTTGCCTGCGTGCTGGTGCACGAACCTCGGATCCTGATCCTCGACGAGCCGACCAATGGCGTCGATCCCGTCTCCCGTCAGGAGTTCTGGGAAATTCTCCTGGAGATGAAGCGCTCGGGGATGACGATCGTCGTGTCGACGGCCTACCTCGACGAGGGGGAAAAATGCGATCGGCTGGTCCTGATGCACCGCTCCCGTATTCTGGCAGAAGGCTCACCCGGCGAGATCCGGTCATCATATGAGAGCCTGGAGGAGGCCATGATCCGGCGCATTGAGGACATGGACGATGAAGCGGCAAAGCAAACATTCACGGCCTAGTGTCGGCAGCGGGGATCCATGAATATTCAGAATCAGCAACCGGTTGAGGCACGCCATGGGGAAAAAGGAACGTCGATTGTCTCCGTGCAGGAGCTGGAGAAGCGCTTCGGCGATTTCGTGGCCGTCGATCGTGTCAGCTTTTCTATTGACCGGGGGGAAATTTTTGGGTTCCTCGGTCCCAACGGTGCAGGGAAATCGACCACCATCCGCATGCTCTGCGGCATCATCACCCCGTCGGCCGGTTCGGGCCGTGTGGCGGGCTATGACGTCGTGCGCCAGTCCGAGTCGATCAAGCAGACCATCGGGTACATGTCCCAGAAATTCTCTCTCTACGAGGATCTCACGCCCGCCGAAAACATCCGGTTCTATCTGGGAATCTACAGCGTGCCCGAGAGCGATTGGATGGAACGCACCGACTGGGCCCTGAGAATGGCCCACCTGGAAGAGATGCGGGATCGGCTCACCCGCGAGCTTCCGACCGGTTGGCGTCAGCGCCTGGCACTCGCCTGCGCGCTTCTTCACCGGCCAGAGATCCTCTTCCTGGATGAACCCACCTCCGGCGTCGATCCCATCACCCGGCGGCACTTCTGGGAGTTCATCGGCAAACGGGCCGTGGAAGGGGTCACTATCTTTGTCACGACGCATTACATGGACGAAGCCCTGAACTGCAACCGGATCATCATGATCAACGAGGGAAGAATCGTTGCCATCGGAAGCCCCCGTGAGATCATCGAAGAGACCTGTCCCGGGGAGCCGAAGGCAACACTCAATGATGCGTTCATCCGGTTGATGACAAAGCCGGGCAGGGACTAGGGACCAGGGTGTCGGAACAAGGCATGACGGAACAGACCGTATCGACGGAACAGACGGAATAGACAGCGATGCTCATCCATCCCCGAAACATACAGGCCGTGGCCCGGAAGGAGTTCTACCACATCGTCCGGGACTATCGCAGCCTGTACATGGCTTTCGCATTACCGCTGCTGCTCATTCTGCTTTTCGGCTATGCGCTCTCTCTCGACGTGGACAATGTGAAGGTCGTCGTTGTCGATCACGATCGCACGGATCTTTCCCGGGATTTCGCGAGCCGCCTCGGTGCTTCGGCCTACTTTGACCTGGTGAGCTATCTGCCGGATGAACGCGCCGCCGCAACCTGGCTCGATGCCGGAAAGGCGACGATCGCGCTCGTCATCCCGCCGCGGTGGACCGAAGCCATCCGCTCGAACCGGGACGCGCCCCTGCAGGTCCTGATCGACGCCAGCGACCCGAACATCGGTACCATTTCCCGTGGTTACATTACCTCCTTTGTCGAGCGATACAACTCGCGACTGCTCGCCGACTTTCTCAGCCGGCAGGGGCTTGAAGGCCTGCATACGCCAGTGGAAGGCCGCGTCCGGGTCTGGTTCAATGAGGAGCTCGAGAGCCGCAATTTCATCGTTCCCGGCATCATTGCTGTCATCATCATGATCGTGGGGGCCATGCTGACCTCGCTCGTCATCGCGAGGGAATACGAGAACGGGACCCTAGAGACCATCCGGTCCCTGCCGATCAACGCCGTGGAGTTCCTCACCGGCAAGGCGATTCCCTATTTCCTCATTGCGATGACGGATGTCCTCGTGGCCCTGCTCATGGGGCAGCTGCTCTTCGGGGTGGTCATGAAAGGGAGCTTCTGGCTTCTGATCCTGGCCTCATCGCTCTACCTGGCGGTTGCGCTGGGACTGGGGCTGTTCATCTCGATTGCCACGAAATCCCAGCTCGTGGCCAACCAGATCGCGTTGCTCGTTTCGTACCTGCCGGCGCTGCTGCTCTCGAACTTCGTGTTCCCCGTGGAGAACATGCCGGCCGCCCTCCAGTTCGTGACGAAGATCGTTCCCGCAACCTATTACATCGACATCATGAACGGGCTCTTTTTGAGAGACGTTGGCATTGGCTATCTCTGGCCCAGTTACGGGGTGCTGCTCTTCATGTTTCTCGTGATGGCCGCTGCGGCTGTCATCAAGATGAGAAAGGAGGGGCTCTAGGATGAACTGGATACGAATCCGCGAAATCGTAAGAAAGGAGTTCATCCAGCTCTTCCGGGACAGGAAGAACAGGTCCCTTCTCGTCGTCATGCCCTTCGTCCAGCTCCTCATCTTCGGCTACGTCATCTCCACGGACGTGAGGGACATCAAGGTCGGCCTTCTCGATCAGTCCCGGACAAAGGAAAGCCGGCTGGTCAGCGATTATCTGCAAGGCAGCCCGATCTTCCGGATTACTTACAGGGTGAACGATCCTCGAGAGCTCGAGGAGCTTCTGCTTCGTCGCAAGGTGGACATCGCCATCAAAATCGGGCCCGACTTCAGCGATCGCATCCGCAAGGGCGAGACGGCGGCTATCCAGGTGCTGGCCGACGGGAGCATGAGCAACCTAGCCGGGGTGCGGATCGCCTACACGCTCCAGGTCCTCGAGAGACTGAACCAGGAATTTCTGCTGCAGCTCGTCCCGCAGCGGATCGATTACGGCCGGATCGATGCCCGAGTGCGTACGTGGTACAACCCCAACCTCGAGAGCCGGGACTTCTTCGTGCCGGGCATTGTGGCCGTGCTGATCATGATCATCTCGCTTCTCTTTACCTCCATGGCGATCATCAAGGAAAAGGAGGTGGGGACCATGGAGCAGCTCATCGTGACGCCCATGCGGTCCTTCGAGCTCATCCTCGGCAAGACGATCCCCTACATTCTGATCTCGCTTGCGCAGATGGTGGCGGTGAGTCTCTTTGCCGTTTTCTGGTTCGACATCCCCATGCGGGGAAGCGTGATGCTGATGTTCCTGGGTGTATGCCTCTTTCTCCTCAGCACGCTGGGCATCGGGCTCTTCGTCTCCACCATCTCGGCCACTCAACAGCAGGCCATGATGACGACCTTCTTCTTCATCGTGCCCTTCTTCATGCTCTCCGGATTTGTTTTCCCCATCGAAAACATGCCGCTTGTCGTGCAGTGGATGACCTACCTGGACCCCCTGCGCTACATGATCGTCATCATTCGAGGCCTCTTTCTCAAGGGTGTGGGGATGAACGTCCTGTGGCCTCAGTACGTGGCGCTTATCATCATGGGGATGGTTGTGTTCGCAGGGGCCGTGGGGCGGTTCAGGAAGAGGCTGGATTAAGCCGGCGAAGCCGGCAGGCCAAAGGCTAAAGGCTACAAAATAAGGGACAAAGACTCGAGAAGCGAGGTGGAGGCCATGAAGCAGTCGATCCGGGCTGGAATAATAACCAGTGTGTTTCTGATGCTGATCATCGTCCGTTCAGCCTGGGCGCAGGAGGCCGGGGTGCCGCTGACGCTCGAGCAGAGCATTGATATCGCCCTGAAGCAGAGTGTCATCATCCAGTCGGCCCGGGAAGGCGTGGCCGTGTCGGAGGCGCGGAAGAAGGAGGCCTTTACGGGGTTTCTCCCGAAGCTCAGCACGACATACAATTACACCCATAACGACCCGGCGCCGTACCTCAAGCAGCTGCCTCCCTCCCCGTTCAGTTACTTGACGATCGGAACGCAGGACAACTACACTTGGTCCCTCGATGCCAGGCAGCCCCTCTTCACGGGCGGTCGGCTCGAGGCGAACTACGACATCAGCCGGCTGGGGGTCGACGCCTCGAAGCACGAAGAGATAGGCACGGTTCAGGACATTGTGCTGGAAGTGAGACGGTCCTACTTCACCATTATCAAGGCAGAACGCCTGGTCGGAGTGGCGAAACAGTCTGTGGAGCAGTTCATCGCCCAGAAGGATCTCGCGAAGAACTTCTACGAGGTCGGACTCGTTCCCCGCAACGATTACCTGCAGGCCGAGGTGAGGCTCGCCGACGGCACCCAGTCTCTTGTACGGTCCGAGAACCGCCTGGAAGAGGCCCATGCGCGGTTCAATACGATCCTTCGGCGCCCGATCAGCACACCCGTCGCGGTCGTCGACATCCTCGATTACAAACCCTACGGTAAGGCCTTTGACGAGTGCCTGGAGGCTGCCATGAACAACCGGCCGGAGATCCAGGCCTCTGCCCTGAAAGCCGAACAGGCGGGGAAAAAAGTAAAGGTTGTGGAGAGCGAGTTCTACCCATCGGTCAATCTGGTCGGAAGCTACCAGCGTTACGGCGACACGGCCGATCTCAATGGTTCTGCCTTCAAGAATCCGGACAACTGGACTGTCATGGCCGTGGCATCGTGGGACCTCTGGGAGTGGGGCCGGACGAAGTACGCCCGCGATGCAAGCGTCAGCCAGGAGAAACAGGCCGTAAACACGCTAACCAACGTGAAAGACCAGGTTTCCCTTGAAGTGAAGAATGCATGGCTCGCGGTGAAGGAGGCCGAGAAACTCATTGCCGTGACGCAGACGTCGATCGAGCAGGCCGAGGAGAACTACCGGATCAACCAGGAGCGCTACCGGGAACAGGTATCCAGGATGACCGACGTCCTCGATGCCCTCACGCTCCTGACCTTTGCCCGCGCCTCCTACTCCAACGCCCTGAGCGATTATCAGATCGCGCTGGCGGCCCTCGAGCGGGCCATGGGGGTCATCTGGAGGCCGGCTGATGCTGCTTTGCAGCAGTAAGAAGAATGGATTGCGTGCGTGAGCGATGCAAGGCAATGGTGTCCTGCATAAGACTTTTGTCTTATTTTTATTCCAATCTTCGATTCCGAAAAATCATACTTGCCCTTTTCAGGTTTGATAGTATTATCTCAACATTCTCGTCTTTTTCTCGCCTGGAATGAGGTTCTTCGGGCCTCTGGCATGATCCAAAGCAGCAAAGGGCGTGTCTTTTTTTATGGTAATTGATCCCATTCTGGCACCTATGTTAAGGGTGCCGCATGG
Organism: Syntrophales bacterium; assembly: GCA_035506495.1. Taxonomy (GTDB): domain Bacteria; phylum Desulfobacterota; class Syntrophia; order Syntrophales; family UBA2192; genus UBA2192. The sequence continues at coordinate 95 of DATJPI010000205.1, read as the reverse complement.
AGTTGAATTCTTACTACAAGCTGATTTCGAGCGAAAGAAGGGCCCGAAAATACCTGTTGGGAAAATGCTTCAAAAACCATCAGCGGTTTTGCCCT
>DATJPI010000204.1:0-9078 GCA_035506495.1 Syntrophales bacterium | reverse complement strand
GAGATGATCGCGTAGATCCCGGCAAAAAGGCTTGCCGTTGTGAAGAGGTTGGGGAGGATGTAGATCCCCTTCTTCATCTGGTCCTTGCGGAAGAATTTCTCCTTCTTGAGGAAGCGCTCTCTCTTGGATTCTTTGTTCATCACAGATACCCTATGGGTGTTTCGCCGGCTCGCACCTTCTGGCCGGTCTGAACCAGAACCTTCGATTCGAGCGGCAGGACAACCTCGAGTCGCGAGCCGAAGCAGATCAGCCCGAACCGCTCACCCCTGGCAACCTCCATTCCCTCGCCGATCCAGCATACGATCCTGCGCGCGATGAGACCCGCAATTTGGATGGTGAGGAATTTCTTTCCCTCTTTCGTCCGGATCAGGAGGACATTTTTCTCATTGTCCGCCGAGGCCTTGTCGAGATCGGCCGACAGGAATTTGCCGCTGTGATACTCAATTTTCTCAACGCTCCCGGAATAAGGAGCGCGGTTCACATGGACGTTGAAGACGTTCATGAAGATGCTCACCTTCCTGAACCGCCCGTCCAGCAGACCGCTGAGCTGTATCTCTTCCACCTTCAGGATCCGTCCGTCCGCCGGCGAGACCACGACACCCTCGTCGCCCGGTATGGTCCTCTCGGGGTTGCGGAAAAAAAATGTGACGAACAGCATGGCGGCCATGACAAGGACTGCGAGGGTTTTAAAGCCGAACACAAAAAGGGCGAACGCCAGGATGCCGAGCCCGATGATAAAGCGAAACCCCTCGCGAACGATGTATCCTGTGTGCCTGTCCATGGAAATGCCGTATCTCCGCCCGTATCGGCCAATGCTCAGAAGCTCTTCTTGTACTTCGCGAGGATGAGGAAAATCCGGTCTTTGCTGGCGAGCTTGAGCTTCTGCATCTTCTTCTTCTCGATCTCTTCCTGCGGAGTCAGATAAATCCTCTTATTGTAATCCTCCAGGGCGGCCTCCAGTTTCCTGTGGTCCTCCACGTGTTTTTTTAATTCGTCATCCTGCTGGATGTAGCGTTCGATGAGCAACTCGTCGGATCGCTCCATACCCACCTCCTGCCTTGCTGAAAGAGATTTGCTTATATCATAAACACCCGTTGGGCTGCATCAATATTTCATCTCCCGCGGGTGCTTTCACCGCGTCTCGCCGGGCTTTTCCGCTCGTCGGATCTCGGCCTCAGAGCGTCGCAAATAGCGCGGGACGAAGCTTATCACGTCGAGTTGTTCTCCCCTGCCGTGCCTCCAACGTCCGAGGAGGGCTACGCTCGACGCCCGGATGGTTTGAAGGTTCGGAGGCGCGAAGTGCGCCCTTTGGGAAAACCTCTGACGGATGAGCTCCCCTGACACCGCAAGACCGTCCCCCAGGAAGAGGATCTCCCCCTCGATGCCAGACAGGAAGAGCCGAGGGGTGGTGGCCTGCTCTTCCAGTACGACGTCGAGAAACCCCTCCGCATTGCGGCGGTACAGGGCCGTGTAAACTTCCCCCTTGCGGGCATCCAGCAGGGGGCAAACGAGCCCCGTGTAACCGATGGCGTTATAGGCGAGCGCCTCGAGAGTGGAGACGCCCACGACGGGCTTGCCCGTTGCGACAGCAAGCCCCTTGACGGTACTTGCACCGATCCGCAGGCCTGTAAAGGACCCGGGTCCGAGTGTCAACGCGAAGAGATCGACATCATCAACGTCGATTCCCGCCCGTGCGAGTCCTTGATGGACGGCCGGCAGAACGGTCTCCGAATGATTCACGTCGAGATTGAAGAAATACTCCACAAGAAGGGTCTCGTCGCGCAGCAGGGCCACTCCCGCCGTTTTCGTCGCCGTGTCGATGGCCAGTGTGATCATATTTCGTTCAGTCGCCGAAGATTCGCATAATGTCGTTGTAAAACACAAAGATCATCAGCATCACCAGGATGAAGAAGCCCACCTGCTGTGCTCTCTCCCTCCATTTGATATTGACTTCCTTGCCGGTGATCAACTCGATCAGGAAGAACAGCAGGTGTCCTCCATCCAGCACGGGGATGGGGAACAGGTTCAGCACGCCCAGGTTGATGCTCAGCAGGGCCATGAAGAAGACGAAGTTCATGATGCCCTTTTTCACGTGAGCACCCGCCATCTGGGCAATCAGAATGGGCCCGCCCAGGGATTCCGGAGAGACGACCCCCTGGACCATCTTGACGATGCTGATCAATGTGAGCTCCGTGATGGTCCACGTCTGTTCGACTCCCGACCACAGGGCTCGCACGGGGTTTTGTCGCTCGATAAAGGTGTTCTTCGAAGCCCCCACGCCGATCTTCCAGCTATCGACATCCTCGCCGAAGATATTTTTGGCCTTGGTGATCTCGGGCTTCACGCGCAGCTCCTGCAGCGCCCCTTCCCGCTTCACCTTGACGACAAGTTCCCGTCCCCCGCTCGTTGTGATGATCTCGGCCAGGTCCGCCCAGCGGGTCACTTCCTTTCCCTCAATGGACAGAACCGCATCCCCTGCATGGATGCCGGACGCTTCTGCAGGGGATCCGGGCTGTACGGAGCCGATGTCGGTCGTCAGCTGCGGCACGCCCACCATGAAGATGAAGGCAAAGGCCACAACGGCAAAAAGGAAATTGAACAAGGGCCCCGCCACGACGATGGAGATCTTCTTTGAGACATGCTGCTTCATGAAAGAGCGCTTTTCATCCTGGGGCATCACCTCATCGGTTTCCGATTCGCCCAGCAGCTTGACATAGCCTCCCAGGGGCACCAGTGAGATCATGTAATCGGTTTCTCCTACCTTGCGCCCGATGAGTTTTGGGCCAAAACCCAGGGAAAACTTCAGAACTCCCACCCCCAGAGACTTGGCCAGAAGAAAATGGCCCAGCTCGTGGACGAAGATCAGAACGCCCAGCAGAATGACGACAGAAACAATGTTGATACCAACACCCATTCGAATCTCACCCTATTCCTTTTTTCAAGATTTCTTCCGCTTCTCTTCGGGCCCAGGAATCGGCCGACAGAACTGCTTCCAGGCCGGACAGCCCGACAGGGGAATGCCGCAACATGACGCCCTCGATGATGCGGGCGATGGCCGAAAAGGACACTTTCTCCTCCAAAAACGATGACACAGCCACCTCGTTTGCAGCATTCATGACCGTCGGCATGGTCCCGCCTGCCCTGCCCGCCTCGTAACCCAGCCTCAGACAGGGAAACCGATCCAGATCAGGCTGCAGAAATTCCAGCGGTCGAACATTCGACAACTGCAAGGGGGGGAATCCCCCCGGGGTCCTCACGGGGTAAAACAGGGCATAGGAGATGGGCCCTCTCATGTCCGGAAGCCCCATTTGTGCCACCATCGACCCGTCCACAAACTCCACCAGGGAATGGATGATGCTCTGGGGATGGATGACGACGTCGATCCGTTCGTAATCGACGCCAAAGAGCCAGTGAGCCTCGATCACCTCGAGCCCCTTGTTCATCATCGTCGCCGAGTCGATCGTGATCTTCCTTCCCATCTTCCAGTTCGGGTGATGGAGCGCCTCGGATATCCTCACCCGCCCCAGTTCCTCCCGAGGAGTCCTGAGAAAAGGCCCCCCCGACGCCGTCAGGATGACGCGTCCCATGCTTCCCGGACGGGCTCCTTCGAGGCACTGGAAGACGGCACTGTGCTCGCTGTCGACGGGGATGATGCGAACCCCCTTCGCGCGGGCCTTTTCGACGACAAGGGAGCCTGCCGTCACCAGGGTTTCCTTGTTGGCCAGGGCGATGTCCTTGCCCGCTTCGATGGCCGCGAGGGTGGGGACGAGACCCGCCGCACCGACGATGGCCGACAGGACCATGTCCGCTCCCGGCGCTGATGCCACCTGCCGAACCCCTTCATCTCCCCAGAGGATCTCCGGTGGATACGCCGAACCGAGCATCGCCCTGAGCCTTCCGGCGAGTTCCTTGTCCAGAACGGAGACGATCTGCGGTCTGAAGCGCTCGATTTGCCCCTTCAGGGCATCGAGGTTTCTGCCTGCCGCCAGGGCAACAACCTCCAGACGTTCCGGGTGATTCGACACGACGTCGAGAGCACTCACCCCGATGGATCCCGTTGATCCAAGAATGGCGATCTTCTTCACGTCAGCACGTACGTCCTGTAGTAGTACACAAAAGGCACAATGAACAGCAGGCAGTCGAGCCTGTCGAGAATCCCGCCATGGCCCGGCAGGATTTCGCCGGAATCTTTGGCGCCCGATGCCCTTTTGATCAACGATTCAAAAAGATCCCCCAGCTGCCCTATGATCCCCCCCGTAAACGCCAGGATGATGACGTGCCCGACGGGCACGGTGGGCAGGAAAAAATACCGGTAGACCAGGCAGCCCGCTACGCTGCCCACGGCAAGACCCATCAATCCCTCGATCGTTTTGCCCGGACTCACGTGAGGCATCAGCTTTCGTTTCCCGAAGGTCCTTCCCACGTAAAAGGCGGCAATATCGCCGGAAAACGCAAGGACGACGGCGAAGAAGATCCAGAGGACCCCTTCTCCGCCGCTGCGCAAGAGGATGAAATGCGAGAGCATCACCGGCAGGTACACATACCCGAGGATATAGCGCCCAAGCGGGTTGAGATCGATTTCGCTCTCTTTCGTTTCAAACAGGTAAAGGATGAACACCATGAGAGACGACAGGACGGCAACGGCAAGGATCGCCGCCTGGCCGGCCAGGACGGCCGCAATCGGCGCGAGGGAGCCGAACAGAAGCAATGCATGCTTTTCCATTCCTCCCCGAGGGCCGAAGGTCAGGCGGTTGTATTCGAGGACGGCCACGGCGGTCACGACGAGGACGAATCCGGCAAAGACCGCTTCCGTGCCGAAATAAATAATGCAGAACAGGATCGGCACGGCGATGATGCCCGTCATCCATCGCTTGATATGGGAACCGGCCATCATTTCCTCTTTTGCACCTGGTCGCTCGTCAACCCAAAACGTCTCTCGCGCCTCTGGAACTCCAGGATGGCCTCAATAAGCTGCTCTTCTCTGAAATCGGGCCACAGGGTATCGGTGAAGTAAAACTCCGTGTAGGCCATCTGCCACATCAGGAAGTTGCTCAGCCGATACTCGCCGCTCGTCCGAATGAGCAGATCCGGGTCGGGCATCCCTTTCGTGTACATATAATCCGCAAAGCGTTCTTCCGTGATGTCCTCCACGGCGATCTTCCCCTGCTTGGCCAGTGCTGCGATTTTCCTGACTGCTCCGAGGATCTCGTCGTGGCTTCCGTAGTTGAGCGCGAGAACCAGAGTCATGGCCGTGTTCCCCGAGGTCTTTCGGATCGTGTCCTCGAGCACCAGACGGACCTTTTCCGGAAGCGCCGCGGTGTCGCCGATGGTGCGCAGGCGGATGTTGTTCTTCATCATGACCTTGACCTCGGACTTCAGATATCGCTCCAGGAGGGTCATGAGGGCACTGACCTCTTTTTCGGGCCGGCTCCAGTTTTCAGATGAGAAGGCGTAGAGGGTGAGGCAGGAAATTCCGATCTCTCGGCAGGCTTCAACGACTTTTCGCACCGATTCGGCGCCCTTCCGGTGACCCGCGATCCGCCCAAGGGAGTGATTCTGGGCCCACCGGCCGTTTCCGTCCATGATGATGGCGATGTGCCGGGGAAGATTGGTTTTGTCAATACGATCCATGAAGGGTCTATTTATCGGTTATCAATAATGATTTTCGATTGACTATCACAGCCCGCTGACATTTTCAAGGATAGTTTCACCTGCTGGTCTGGGCAAAAAAAAGGAGCCCGAAGGCTCCTTGCTGTGCAGTCATTCGATCCTCATGTCTCAGATCTCCATGATCTCCTTTTCCTTGACTTGAGTAATCTTGTCCGTCTTTTCGATGTAGTCGTCCGTCACTTTTTGGACGTCGGCCTGATACTTGAAGAGCTCATCCTCGGCGATCTCGCCGTCCTTCTTCAGTTTCTTGAGCTCCTCGTTGGCGTCGCGCCGCAGATTTCTCAGCTTGACCTTCCCCTCCTCGGCCATCTTCTTCACCACTTTGACGAGTTCTTTCCTCCTCTCCTCGGTCAGGGCGGGAATGTTGATCCGGACGATCTTTCCGTCATTGATCGGAGTGAGGCCCAGTTCGGACTTCTGAATGGCTTTCTCGATCTGGGGGATGACGCTCGTGTCCCACGGGGAAATCTGGATCAGGCGGGATTCCGGAACGGACAGGGAAGCGACCTGATTGAGCGGTGTCGGTACCCCGTAGTACTCGACCTTGATCCCATCGAGCAGGGCAAGAGACGCGCGTCCCGTCCTAAGCTTGCTGTAGGACTTCTCGAGGAACTTGAGGCTTTTCTCCATGTCGTCTTTCAACTCGGAAAAGACCAGATCAGTCATCTCGCTCATGTCAGCCTCCAACGATGGTTCCCACGGTTTTCCCGCAGATGACGGATTTGATGTTGCCCTTTTTGGCGATATTGAACACCCGAATGGGGATGTTGTTCTCCCGGCACAGCGAAATAGCGGTTGCATCCATTACTTTAAGGTTTTTCGCCAATGCCTCTGTATAGCTTATTTTTTTATACATCCTTGCGCCGGCATACTTCATCGGATCCTTGTCATAGACTCCGTTGACCTTGGTGGCCTTCAAGATGACGTCGGCCTGGATCTCAGCCGCCCTGAGTGCCGCCGCCGTATCCGTCGTGAAGTAGGGATTTCCGGTGCCTGCTGCGAAGATGACCACCCTTTTCTTTTCGAGGTGACGGGTCGCCCTTCGCCGGATGAATGGTTCGGCCACCTCGCGCATCTCGATGGCCGTCTGGACCCGGCATCGTACGCCCAGTCTCTCCAGAATGCTCTGGAGAGCGAGGCTGTTGATCACCGTGGCGAGCATGCCCATGTTGTCGGCCTGGGTGCGCTCCATGCCCCGGGCGCTTCCCTCGATTCCGCGGAAGATGTTCCCGCCGCCGATGACGACGCCGATTTCGACACCGAGTTTCACCACATCACGAATTTCCAGGGCAATCGCCTGGACAATGTCCGGCTCGATGCCGAAAGAGCGGCTTCCCATGAGGGCTTCACCGCTCAGTTTCAACAGGACACGCTTGTATGCCACCTTGCTCTTGGCTGCCATGGTCCCACCAGACTTTATCGGCCAACCGATCCGCTGTTCTACAACGCGTTGCCTGCCGCTTCGTCGCCTCCGAGTTGGTAACGGACAAATCGCCTCACGATGATGTTTTCCCCCGTCTGGGCAATCGACGCCTTGATGAGGTCTTCCACTGTCTGGTTCGTGTCCTTGATGAACTTCTGCTTCAGCAGGCAGACTTCCTCGTAATACTTCTTGAGCTTTCCCTCGACGATCTTGTCGGCGATCTTCTCGGGTTTTCCTTCGGCAATGACCTGCTTGCGGTAGATGTCCTTCTCCCTCTGCAGGACCACCTCGGGTACATCCTCGGGCTTCACATACAGGGGATTCATGGCGGCAACATGCATGGCCAGATCCTTGCTCAGGTTGCGGAAGGTCTCCGTCTTGGCGACGAAATCGGTTTCGCAGTTGATTTCGATCATGACACCGACCTTGCCGCCCATGTGAATATAGGAGCCGACCAGGCCGTCTTTCGTGGCGCGGGACGATTTCTTCGTGGCCGCCGAAAGGCCTTTCTCACGAAGATAGTCGATGGCCTTTTCGAAATTAGCGTTCGAAATCTTCAGGGCTTCCTTGCAATCCATGATGCCGGCGCCCGTTTTCACTCTCAATTCTTTCACGATGTCTGCCGAGATTTCCAATTTCCCTTTACCTCCTCGTCATTCAGTGGCTGTACGATCTCTATCCGTTCGAGGCCTTTTACGCTTCGGCTTCAGTCCCTTTCAGTTCGACGCTTTCGGGCACGTCGCTCTCGCCGGCTTCCGCCTCTTTCGCTTCGGGGGCTGCCCCCTTGTCGCTCTCGGACTGCAGTTTTTCCTCAAACTTCCGCTTGCCCTCGAGCACCGCATCGGCAATCTTGGCCGCGAACAGCTTGATCGCCCGGATTGCATCGTCGTTTCCGGGGATGATGTAGTCCACGACGTCGGGATCGCAGTTGGTGTCCACGATGGCCACCACCGGCACGCCCAGCTTCCGGGCTTCATGAACGGCGATATCCTCTTTCTTGGGATCGACCACGAAAATTGCGGCCGGGTGGCCTTTCATCCGGCGGATCCCGCCGAGGACCTTGTCGAGCTTCTCTCTTTCCTTCTGGAACAGAAGAATCTCCTTCTTGGGAAAAACGTTGATGGACTCGCTGCCGAACAGCGTATCCAACTCGTTCAATCGGTCAATTCGTTTCTTGATGGTGGAGAAGTTCGTGAGCATCCCGCCCAGCCAGCGGTAGTTGACGTACGGCATCCCGCTGCGCTCCGCTTCCTCCCGAATGGATTCCTGGGCCTGTTTCTTGGTGCCTACGAAGAGGATGTCGCCGCCATTGGCGACGGTGTCCATGACGAAGTTGTAGGCCCCCTTGAACATCTCAACCGTTTGCTGAAGGTCAATGATATAAATTCCATTGCGGGCGCCGAAAATGTAGGGTTTCATTTTGGGGTTCCACTTGTTGGTCTGATGACCGAAGTGAACTCCCGACTCGAGCAGCAATTTCATGGAAACGGTGGACATAGGATTCTCCTTTTCCTGTTTGATTCCTCCACCCCTTCACCTTGCCGGGTAACTTTTCCCAAGGAAAAGCAACAGGCCCGTCAATCCGAGGGTGTGAGTGATAGAACGGGTTTAGTTATCACAAAGAGGCATGATTGGCAAGGAATAAAAAGTCATTCGATATCAGGCATTGGGCAACAGGAATCCAGAGCCGAGTTCAGCCTTGAATTTCATTCCCGAAGCCTGACGCTTGATACCTTAAGCCCGGCGCCTCTGAAGAATTCGCTCTTTACAGCCTGATCAATGCGGCCTGATGCCTATGTTGTGTAATGCGCGTTGATCTTCACGTAATCCAGCGTCAGGTCCGAGCTATAGACCTTGAAGTCCTTGGAACCCTGGCCGAGTTTCACCACAACCCGGACGTGATCCTTCTTCATCACATCGGCCAGCTCTTTCAAGTGGTCCGCCACGCCCTGGCCCCGCCTGAACAGGGGCAGCCCGTCGAACGA
>DATJPI010000203.1:0-3462 GCA_035506495.1 Syntrophales bacterium | reverse complement strand
AGCAGGGCGTCCCCCGCCAGAATGGCGACGGCCTCGCCGAACACCTTATGGCTGGTCGGCTTGCCGCGCCGGTAGTCGTCATTGTCCATGGCCGGGAGATCGTCGTGGATGAGCGAGTATGTGTGGATGAGCTCAAGCGCGCAGGCCGTGGGCATGACGGTGTCAATCGGACCGCCAACGGCCTCGGCGGCGGCGATGCAGAGAATCGGGCGGATGCGCTTTCCCCCGGCAAACACGCTGTATCGGGCGGACCTGAAGATCACGGGAGGCTCGGCGGACTCGGCGGGAAGATAGAGCTCAAGAGCCTGATCGACAAGGGTCTTCCGTGTCTCGAGGTACTCGTCCAGGGAAATGGGGTTAGTGGTCATCTCCTTCCGGTTCGAGACTGAAGGGCTTGACTTCCAGGTCTCCCTCCTTTTTAAGAAGGATCTCGATCCTTCGTTCGGCCTCGTCGAGCTTTTTGGCGCAGAGCCTCGCGAGCCGGATCCCCTCCTCGAAAGAGGTCAACGATTCATCCAGTGTGAGCTCGCCCTGCTCCATCTTCCTGACGATCTCCTCGAGCTTCGCCAGGGCTTCCTCGAACTTGGCCTCTGCCAGCCTGTCATTCTTTTTCGATCTTGCTGACGACGGCATCGAACCGACCTTTCGCAACACTTATGCCAACGAGATCGCCCGTTGTGAGCTCGCGGGCATCGCTGATGACCCTCCCCTCGGGGATCGTCCGGGCGATGGCATATCCCCGGGCAAGCACAGAAAGCGGGCTCAGGCTCTCCAGCAAGGCCGTCCGCCCTGCCAGCCTCACACGCAGGGTGTCCAGCTGTCGATGGATACCCGTTATCATGCTTTTCCTCATATTATCAAGCACAAAGGTGAGACTCGCGAGCTTCACGCCGGGACTCAGGTACTGCAGGTGCGTCTCGAAATATCGGAGACGATCACGCTCGGTGCGCACGCGACGGACCACGGAAACGGCAAGGTTGTTAAACCGCTCATCAAGGCCGAGCCGCAAATCGTCAAGACGCCGCCTCGGGTCGCGGACGCGTTCGGAGAGCTTTTCCAGTCGCTCATTCCCCAATTTCATGAGCCGCTCAGCAGCGCTGATGAGGCGGGCGTTAAACGCCCGGATCTGCTGTGCGAGCTCACCGCGCATAGGCACGACAAGCTCCGCGGCAGCCGATGGGGTGGGCGCCCTCAGATCGGACACGAAGTCCGCGATGGTAAAATCGATTTCATGGCCCACGGCGGAGATGACGGGAACGCGCGAGGCAAAGATGGCCCGGGCAACCCCCTCGTCATTGAAGGCCATGAGATCTTCCAGGGAGCCGCCACCCCGGGCGACGATGATCACGTCGATACCGGGCTGTTCATTCAGGTGATGGAGGGCCTCGACGATCTCGGCAGGGGCCTCGGGGCCCTGAACCCTCACGGGGGCAATCAGGATGTCCACCGAAGGGAAGCGCCGCCTTGTGATATTCAGGATATCCCGTATCACAGCACCCGAAGGCGAGGTGACAACGCCGATCCGTGAAGGCAAAAAAGGGATTTCTTTTTTGCGGGTGGTCTCGAAGAGACCCTCGGCCTGGAGCTTGGCTTTCAGCTTCTCGAAGGCAATCTGGAGGGCGCCGATCCCTTTGGGTTCGGCATAGTCCAGGATGAGCTGGTACTCACCGCGTGGCCGGTAGACGTTCATCCGTGCGCGGCAGACGATGTGCATCCCGTCTTCGAGGTCGAACTTCAGCAGCCGGACAGCGGGACGGAAAAGAACCGCACGGATCTGGCTTTCCTCGTCTTTCAGGGTAAAGTAGAGATGGCCCGAGGCGGGCCTGCGAAGGTTGGAGATCTCGCCCTCGACCCAGAGCTGGTCAAAGGTGGCCTCCAGGACGTCCTGGACCTGTCGTGTAAGTTCCGTGACAGTGAGAATCTCGCGGGACGAAAAGAGATCCATAAGAGGCAACTACCAGAGGGGGAGAAGCGATGCAAGGGATTTGTGCCGCACCGCCGCCGGCAACGACTATCGTTCTTTGACTTTTTCAGGGCCTTGGGGTAAGAAATGGCAATCATCACCGGGGGGGAAGAGCTTTTCCAATGGCCCAAATCATAAACAAAAAGAAACAGGAATTCCTAAAAACAAAAGTCGAGCACGTCGACATCACGAAGATTCACGCCGTTGACATCGTCAAATCAATGAAGAAAATGTCCTTCTCGGCCCGTGACCTTGCCATGGCGGCCGACATGTACGACCGAATGCTTGCCGACCGCAACTGCGTGATCTTCCTCACGATCGCGGGCAGCACGAGCGCTGCGGGCTGCATGCAGATCTACGCGGACCTGGTGAAGTACAACATGATCGACGCCATCGTGGCCACGGGGGCCTCCATCGTGGACATGGACTTCTTCGAGGCCCTGGGATTCCGCCACTACCAGGGCACGCCTCACGTGGATGACAGCGAGCTGCGCAGGCTCTACATCGACCGGATCTACGACACCTACATCGACGAGCAGCAGCTCCAGCACTGCGACCGCACCGTCACGGAGATCGCCGACGCCCTGCCCCCACGGCCCTACTCGTCTCGCGAATTCATCCGGGAGATGGGAAAATACCTTGCGAAAAAAGCAAAAAAGAAAGGCTCCCTCGTCCAGGTCGCCTACGAAAACGACGTGCCCATATTCTGCCCGGCCTTCTCTGACTCCAGCGCGGGCTTCGGCCTGGTGCTCCATCAGCACAAACGGCCGAAGAACCACCTGACCATTGACTCGGTGAAGGACTTCCGGGAACTGACGGAGATCAAGATCGCGGCGCCCACGTCGGGCCTGCTCATGATCGGCGGGGGCGTGCCGAAGAACTTCATCCAGGACACGGTCATCTGCGCCGAGATCCTCGGCAAGGACGTGCCCATGCATCAGTACGCCATCCAGATTACCGTGGCCGATGCGCGCGACGGGGCCTGCTCCAGCTCGACCCTCAAGGAGGCTGCCTCGTGGGGAAAGGTGGACACTGTCAGCGAACAGATGGTCTTCGCCGAGGCGACAATGGCCCTGCCGCTGCTGGCAAGCTATGCCTACCACAAGGGAAGCTGGAGGAAGCGAAAAAAATGGAGGTTCGCAAAGATTTTCGCGGGCTGAAAAAGAGGTGAAAGGACTACGGGCCGGCGGACATCCGCCGGCCTTCTTTTTAAGCGTGATCCTATCTACCGTCCGGCGGCGATGCGCTCTGTCTCTTCGATCCGCCGCCTGAGCTTTTCCGGCACTGGCGCCTTCCGGTTCTGCCCGTAGTCGTAGCAGACCATCGTCCCCTCCCCTTCTGCAGCCATGCGCCCCAGCTTGTGGCTGAATACGGCGTAGTGCATGACGAAACGGTCTTCGCCGAGGCGACAATGGCCCTGCCGCTGCTGGCAAGCTACGCCTACCACAAGGGAAGCTGGAGGAAGCGAAAAAAATGGAGGTTCGCGAAGATTTTCGCGG
>DATJPI010000202.1:0-13698 GCA_035506495.1 Syntrophales bacterium | reverse complement strand
TGGGGCACAAGGAGGCAGCCGCAGCGATTGTACGCGCCATCGAGTGCGTGCTTCGCGAAGGCCCTCGCACGCGGGACATCGGTGGCAAGGCCAGCACGCAGGAGCTCGGCAAGGCCATAGCCGGGGCCGTGTGAGTCGGGGCAGGAGCGATTTTTTTGCTTGCAAGGGCTGTTTTTCTGTGCTAGAAATCTCATGAAATTCGAATGGTTTCTATTCGAGTGGGCCTTTTTGCCCACTTTTTTATTTTAAAGACGAGCATAAGGCGAAAGGCGTCAGATCAGGAAGGAATCCCCTGTAGCAGTTGCTGTATGCCTGAAACAACGACATACCGGGATAGAATCGTCGAGCTCGTTGCGCCTGTTCTCGAATCGGAAGGGCTGGAACTCGTGCTGCTCGAGTGCCTCCGCATGAAGACCCGGTGGCTCGTCCGGATCTTCATCGACCGCGAGGGCGGCGCGACCCTCGAAGACTGCACGGCCATCAGCCACCAGGTGGGGGATTTGCTCAACGTGCACGATCTTCCGCCGGGGCCCTACACCCTGGAAGTGTCCTCCCCGGGGCTTGACCGGCCCCTGACACGGGACAAGGATTTTGAGCAATACCGTGGCGCAAAGGTCCGCATTCGTACGCGGGAGCCCATTGACGGGTCGAGAAATTTCCTGGGCACCCTTGTTGAGGTTGCGGCAGAGGATGGCCGAAAAACCATAACCGTCGACGTGGACGGAAAAAAAACCGTCCGTATCGATCGGGAGAATGTTCAGAAGGCGAATCTGGAGTACGAAAGACAGGCACCAGGCAACAGGCACCAGACACCGGGAAAAGGGAAAAGGAAATAAATCCAATCCGGGATCCCGAAGCCTGAAAGCCGATTTCAGAGGAGGTCATGCATGTTTCCGGAGCTGAAACGTCTCATCGAGCAGATGGGCAAGGACAAGGGAATCGAGAAGGAAGTGATCATCGAAGCCCTTGAGTCTGCCATCCTCACCGCAGCACGCAAGAAGCTGGGGGCGAGGGTGGAACTCGAGTCCAAGTACAACGAAGAGGCGGGCGAGCTGGAAGTCTTCCAGTTCATGACGGTCGTCGAAAAGGTGCTCGACCCCGAAACACAGATCTCCCTGGAACAAGCCAGGCGCGACCTCGACGAGGAGGCCGAGCCGGGCGACAGCCTGGGCATGAGGATCGATGCAGCGAGCTTCGGGCGCATTGCCGTCCAGACGGCCAAGCAGATCATCATCCAGAAGGTGAAAGACGCCGAGCGCGACAAGATCTACGACGAGTATAAGGACAAGAAAAGCCAGATTGCGAGCGGATTTGTCCAGCGTTTCGAGGGCGGAAGCATCATCGTGAACCTGGGTCGCGCCGAGGCGGTCATCCCTCCCTCCGAGCAGATCCATCGCGAGACCTACAAACGAGGCGACCGGATCCGGGCCTACATCGTTGACGTGAAAAAGATTTCCAAGGGACCCCAGATCGTGTTGTCCCGTACCCATCCGGGCTTCCTGCGTGCCCTCTTCGAGGTCGAGGTGCCCGAGATCTCCGAGGGATTCATCGAGATCGTCAACGTGGCCCGCGAGCCGGGCAATCGCACGAAGATTTCTGTCCGGACCCTGGACAAAGACATCGATCCTGTCGGGGCCTGCGTCGGAATGAGGGGCTCGCGAGTGCAGAGCGTCGTCCAGGAGTTGAAGGGCGAGAAGATCGATATTGTCCCCTACTCCGAAGATGCGGTGAAATACATCTGCTCGGCCCTGTCGCCGGCCAAGGTGAGCAAGGTCTTTATGTACGAGGATGAAAAGTCTATGGAGGTCATCGTACCCGACGACCAACTCTCACTTGCCATCGGCAAAAGCGGGCAGAACGTCAGGCTTGCCGTGAGACTCACGGGCTGGAAGATCGATGTGAAAAACGAATCCATGCTCCAGAAGCAGGCCGAGGAAGGGCCCAAGTCTCTTATGAAGATCCCCGACCTCGACGAGGCGGCAGCGGAGCTTCTCTTCAAGGAAGGCTACAAGAGTGTGTCCGCACTGTCATCGGCCGATCCCGAAGCGCTGAAGGCCATCCCGGGGATGGATGCCGAGAAGGTTCAGGGGATCATCGAAAAGGCATCACAGTTCATGGAAAAAGAAGCGGGGGAAGACGGCTGAGCCGTAACGGAGCGGGCAAGCACCGGCTGTACCAATTATCTCGGGGGTTTCAAGAATGTCCAAGACGAGAGTATACGAACTGGCCAAGGAGTTCGGGATCGAGAACAAAGAGTTCATTGCGAAGCTCAAGACCCTTGGCATTGCCGTAAAATCCCACTCCAGCACTCTTGAGGACAACGAGGTCGAACGGGTCCGCCGCGAGTTCGCTGCCAAGGGCGAAAAGGAGGTTGTCGAGAAGCGCGTCAAATCGACGGTCATTCGCAGGAGGGCCGTCCGTCTGCCCGAAGAGATCGTCGAGACCGCGGAAGCGGCCCCCGCCCCCCCCGAAGCGGAAGCCGTGCCGGTCGAAAAAGTCCAAAAGGAAGAAAAGGTCGCAAAGCCGGAAAAGGAAGAGAAAGTCGAAAAACCGCAGATGCCGCTTGAGCCGAAGGCGGAAGAGACGCCACCGGCTGCAGCACCCCCCGCAGCCGAAAAGCCGTCTGTGAAACCCGAACCGGTATCGAAAAAGGAGCCCGACATCTCCCGCCAGGCCCAGATCATCCGCAGGCCCGAACCCGCCGAAAAGAAGGAAACGCCAAGGCCCCCTGCCACCGCAATTCCTCAGACGCAGATCCGGAAGCCTGCCGCGGGGCAGCCCGCACAACCTCGTGGACAGGCCGTTCCGCCTGCCGGCGTCAGTCCCAGGGGTCCCGCGCCCGCAGCCGACAAGAAAGGCAAGCGCGCCGTCGAGGTCGTCATGGACGGGGTGCCGGCCAAGAAGAAAACCCTGATCAAGCAGAGTATTGACAAGAAGGACAAGCGAATCAGGCTCCGGGAGATCGAAGAGGAGGAGTCCGCCCGCTGGAGGGGCGAGAAGAAGGCCGCCGTCGTCAAGATGAAAAAGACGGAGATCACGACCCCCAAGGCGATCAAACGGCGTATCCGGATCTCGGAAGCCATCCGGGTCGGTGATCTGGCCAAGCAGATGGGCGTGCGGGCGAGCGACGTCATCAACAAGCTTCTCGGCCTGGGCATGATGGTCACCATCAACCAGTCGATCGATGTCGATGCGGCAGGCCTCATTGCTGCCGAATTCGGCTACCAGGTGGAAGCCGTGACCGCCGAGTACGACGAACTGCTGCAGCGCACGGAGGCGGAGCCCCGCAACCTGAAGCCCCGGGCGCCCGTCGTCACCGTCATGGGCCACGTCGATCACGGGAAGACATCGCTGCTCGATGCTATCCGCCAGACCAACGTCATCGAGGGCGAGGCCGGCGGCATCACACAGGCCATCGGCGCCTATCACGTCCACATCAAGGACCGCGACATCGTGTTTCTGGACACGCCGGGCCACGAGGCCTTCACGGCCATGCGAGCCCGCGGCGCCAAGGTGACGGACATCGTCGTGCTTGTCGTGGCAGCCGACGACGGCGTCATGGAACAGACCGTCGAGGCCATCAATCACTCCCGCTCGGCCGGCGTGCCCATCATCGTGGCCGTCAACAAGATCGACAAGCCCAACGCCCTGCCCGACCGGATCAAGCAGGAATTGGCCCAGCACAACCTCGTTTCCGAGGAATGGGGCGGCGATGCTCTGTTTGCGGATATTTCGGCGAAGAAAAAAATCGGCATTGAGAATCTGCTCGAGCTCATCCTCCTGCAGGCCGATGTCCTGGAACTGAAAGCTGACCCCGACCGGCCGGCGCGTGGAATCATCATCGAAGCCAAGCTCGACAAAGGAAGGGGCCCCGTGGCGACCGTCCTGATCCAGGAAGGGACGCTGCACGAGGGCGACGCCTTCTCGGCAAAGACGGAGTACGGCCGTGTGCGGGCCATGATCAACGACAAAGGGCAGCGCGTCAAGGAGGCCGGTCCCTCCACCCCCGTGGAAGTCATCGGCTTCTCCAGTGTTCCCCAGGCGGGCTCCGAGTTCATCGGCGTTGAAGACGAGAAGAAGGCCAAGAACATCAGCGAGTACTGGGTCCGCAAGGAGCGGGAAAAGGAACTGGCCGCCAGCTCCAAAATTACCCTGGAGCAGCTCTACCAGAGGATCAAAGAAGGAGCAAAGGAACTCAACGTGATCCTCAAAGCCGATGTCCAGGGCTCCCTGGAAGCCCTGAGCGAGGCCCTCGGCAAGCTTTCCACCGACGAGATCAAGCTGAAGCTCATCCACAGCTCAACGGGAGCCATCACGGAGACGGACATCATGCTGGCCTCGGCCTCCGACGCCATCGTCCTGGGCTTCAAGGTGCGGCCCGATGCCCGCGTTGTCGAAATTGCCGAGAAGGAAGGCGTCGAGATCAAACTCTATGACATCATCTACAACGCTATCAATGACGTGCGGGATGCCATGGAAGGGCTGCTGGAACCCGAGTTCAAGGAAGTCGTCCAGGGGCGCGCCGAGGTGCGGGAGATCTTCCGCATTGCCAAGGTGGGTACCGTGGCCGGCTGCAACGTGACAGACGGCAAAATCCCCCGGAGTGCCAACGTGAAGCTCGTCCGAGACGGTGTCGTCGTCTTCGACGGCAAGATCGCCTCGCTCAAACGGTTCAAGGACGATGCAAAGGAAGTGTCGGCCGGGATGGACTGCGGCCTCGGCATCGAGGGATATAACGATATCCGTGTGGGCGACGTGATTGAGGCGTATGTCATGGAGCAGATCGAACGCAAACTCTAACAGCGTTTGTTTCGTTTATTTCGTTCTTTTTGACGAAACAAACGAACAAACGAAATCAACGAAATGAACGAGCATGGTCGTCGGAGTCGGGATCATCGAGGTGCATATTCGCGAGAGCCGTTCCCTCAAGGGGAAGCGGGGGGTGATGAAGAGCCTGATCCGGCGCACGCAGAACGAGTTCAATATCTCTATCGCCGAGGTCGACGGACACGACAACTGGAAGCAGGGCGTCATCGGGTTTGCCGTCGTGGGAAACGAGCGGGGTTTCGTGGAATCGAAAATGGAGATGATTCTGAATTTCGTCGACAATCTCCATCTGGCCGAAGTCGTCAACGTCCGCAGGGAGGTCACGAACTACTCCGATATGGCGGGTCGTTATGACGGGGGGGCGCTGCCCGATGGATTTCAAGAGAGCTGACCGAGTTGCGGACCTCATCAAGCAGGAGATCTCAGACATCCTGCGGCGGGAGGCCGGCGACCCGAGGATTGCCCATATCACCGTGACGGACGTCAAGCTCACCGACGACCTTCGCTCCGCCCGCATCTACTTCGTTGAGCTCGGCAAGGATACGCTGAGTGCCGATGTCGAAAAGGGGCTCTCGAAGGCCAAAGGGTTTCTCAAGCGGGAGCTGGGCAAACGGCTTCAGCTTCGCTACATTCCGGAGCTTGCGTTCTTCTACGACCCCTCCTTCGAATATGGGTCTCGGATCGAAAAGCTGTTGAAAGAAGTGCGAAAAGACGAAACGGATGATCCAACAGATCGCTGAAATCATAAAGAAGGGGCGCACGTTTCTTGTGACCTCCCACATGAGGCTCGACGGCGATGCCGTGGGCTCGGAGCTCGCCCTCTACGAGGCGCTCCGCGGCCTCGGAAAGGAAGTGGTTGTGTACAACCAGGACCGGACACCGCAGATGTACGCCTTTTTGCCCGATGCAGGGGTCATCGTGAACCGGCTGGGCCCGGTGGAAGGTTTTGACGCGGTCTTTGTCCTCGACTGCAGCGAGATGGAGCGCACGGGTGAAGAAGCTCCGCGCATCGCAGGGATCCGGCAGATCATCAACATTGATCATCATATCTCGAACGATCGCTACGGGAATCTGACGCTCACGGACCCTGAGGCAAGCTCCACCGGCGAGATGATCTTCCGTCTCGTGGACGGTATGAGGCTCGAGATCACCAGGGATATGGCGATCAACCTTTACACGGCGATTTTGACTGATACAGGGGCCTTCCGGTATTCGAACACGGGGCCGAAGACCTTTGCCGTCGCCGGCCGGTTGCTGGAAAAAGGGGCTGACCCCGCCTGGATCGCCCAGATGGTCTATGAGACCTTCCCCGCCGTGAAGATCCGGCTTCTCGGCCGGGCGCTCTTGACCCTGGAGTTCGACTGGCAGGGCCGGATAGCGGCCATCACCGTTTCGAAGAGGATGCTCGACGAAGCGGGGGCCCAGTGGGAGCACACGGAAGGGTTCGTCGAGTTCCCGCGCGCAATCGAAGGCGTGCAGGTAGCCGTCTCCTTCAGTGAAATCGCCGAGGGCCTCTACAAAGTAAGCCTGCGTTCCAAGGGGCGGTTCAATGTCGAGGAGGTGGCCCACCGGTTCGGCGGAGGCGGGCACATCAATGCCGCAGCTTGCCGGATCCAGGGAGACGGCGACACGGTGAAGCGAAAGCTCTTTGATGCAATCAAGAACGGTGGTCGATGAAGGGCGTCGTGATCGTCGACAAGCCCGCGGGAATCACATCCCATGATGCCGTCGACAGGGTGAGGAAGCTCCTCGGCGAGCGAAAAGCAGGCCACACGGGAACCCTCGACCCCATGGCGACGGGTGTGCTTCCCGTTTGTGTCGGCGAAGCAACGAAAATTGCCTCCTTCCTTGCGGGCGACGACAAGGTCTACGAGGCCACGATGCGATTGGGTGTCCGGACAGATACCCAGGATATCACCGGGAAGGTGCTCGCCGAGCAAGAACCCCGGGTGGCCGAAGCGGATGTGAAGGCGGTGCTTGCAACCTTTGCCGGGACGATTACACAGGTCCCGCCGCAGTATTCCGCCGTCAAGGTCCGGGGCAAGGCCCTTTACAAGTGGGCCCGCAAGGGCATCCACGTGGAGCCCCCGGCGCGCGAGGTGGAGATCCGGGAGATCCTCCTGCAGGGCATCGAACTGCCCCATGTGAGGTTCACCGCAACCTGCTCCAAAGGGACGTACGTGCGGACCCTCTGCGCCGACGCGGGCGAGCGTCTCGGCTGCGGAGCGGTCCTTGAGAGCTTGCGCAGGACGCGATGCGGCGTCTTTCGGCTGGAGGATGCCGTTCGCCTCGAAGGGGACGGCGATGACGGAATCCGAGCGAGGCTCGAACAGGGTCTGATCCCCATGAACCGGGCCCTTCCGGATCTGCGGGGCATTGTGATCCCGCCGATTATGGAGAAGAAGCTGGCGACGGGTTCTCAACCCGATGTCGAGGCCCTTTCCGCCCTGCAAATTCCTTCTCTTGCGGTGGCAGATGTGGTAAAGTTTGTTTCCGGAGGCGGGCGCCTCGTTGCGCTGGCCCGGATGCTCGTTTCGGCGGGGGCGATCCCATCGCTTCCGCCCGGAACGCAGGCCGCCCGCATCCTGAGGGTTTTTCACGAGTAACGAAAGAACACGGATATAGATTCAGAGTTTGTCAAAGGGAGGATTACCAGACGTGCTTGACGCAGAAAAGAGGAAAGAGATTATTGCCGGCTTTAAAACCCACGAAGGCGACACAGGTTCTCCCGAAGTGCAGGTCGCTTTGCTGACCGCCCGGATCCAGTACCTGACCGAGCATTTCAAGACCCACAAGAAGGACCATCACTCCCGCCGGGGACTTCTGAAGCTCGTCGGTCAGCGCCGGCGCCTTTTGGAGTACCTCAAGAACAAGGACGTGAACCGGTACCGCAAGATCATCGAGCGGCTCGGACTGCGTAAATAACCGCAAGGTCGACGATCGCATCCGTCGCTCCATTCGACATCCCGGGTTCAGGCATCTAGAATGGTGGTTTCGTCCACAACTTCGGATAGGGTTCTTACAGGACAGGGGGGTCGTCCGCCTTTCGGTCGCTGCCGGGACACGTTTTGAACATCATTGTCATCACTAAGGAGAAGAAAGAAGAATGAGTCAGATATTCAAGAAAGCGTTTGCAGGAAGCGATCTCAGCATCAAGGTTCATTACATTGCCGGACAGGCTGACGGGGCCGTCCTCGTGAGCTACGGGGAGACCGTCGTGTTGGTCACCGTCGTGTCCGCGCGGAGCCAGAGGGAAGGTCTCGACTTCCTCCCCCTCACCGTGGATTACCAGGAAATGACCTTTGCCGCCGGCAAGATCCCCGGCGGGTTCTTCAAGCGTGAGGGGCGGCCCAACGAGCGGGAGATCCTGATCTGCAGGATCATCGACCGTTCCATCCGACCGCTATTCCCCAAAGGGTACAACTACGAGACGCAGCTCATCGCCACGGTGCTTTCTGTCGATGGGGAGCACGACCCCGATGTGGCGGCTCTTCTGGGCGCCTCGGCGGCCCTCCAGATCTCCAACATTCCCTTCAACGGGCCCATCGCCGGGGTGCGGATCGGTCGCATCGACGGCAAACTCGTCGCCAACCCCGCCTCGATGCAGGACAGCGATCTGGACATGTTCATCGTGGGTCGCAAGGTTGTCCCGGGTACGGGCGGCAAATCCTATGACGTCAACCTCGTCATGCTCGAAGGCGGCGCAAAGGAGCTGGGCGAGGAGGACATCGTCCAGGGGATCCATCTTGCCCTGGAGTCCATGCGGCCCGTCATGGAGCTGCAGGACGAGATGCAGAAGGCTATAGGAAAAGCCAAGCGGGCATTCTCGCCACCCGTCATCGACGAGGCGCTTTATCAGACGATTTCCGGTTTGGTGACGGAGGGGTTCAAAGAAGCTTACGGGGTCTCGGAGAAGCTCGACCGGTACGGAAAGCTCCGGGACGTCCGGGAGAACGCCATCGAGACCCTCTGCAAGGAAGACCCTTCGCTCAAGCCCATCGTCGAGCATATCGTCGAGAAGATCGACCGCGGCATCCTCAGGGACATGATCCTGTCGCAGAAGCGCCGAGTCGGCGGACGCGCCTATGACGAAATCCGCCAGATCCACTGCGAAGTAGGTCTGCTGCCCCGAACACACGGCTCGGCCCTCTTCACGCGGGGCGAGACCCAGGCCCTGGTGACGATCACCCTGGGAACCTCCTCGGACGAGCAGAGAATGGATTACATCACGGGCGAGGAGAGGCGATCGTTCATGCTGCACTACAACTTCCCGCCCTACAGCGTGGGTGAGGTGAAGCGCATGGGAAGCCCCGGGCGACGTGAAGTCGGCCACGGGGCTCTGGCCCGAAGGGCGCTCCTTCCCGTCATCCCGAGCCAGGAGGAGTTTCCTTACACCATCCGCACCGTATCGGAGATCGTCGCTTCGAACGGCTCCTCCTCCATGGCCAGCGTCTGCGGCGGGGCCCTCTCGCTGATGGATGCGGGCGTTCCCATGAAAGACGTTGTTGCGGGAATCGCCATGGGGCTGCTCAAGGAAGGTGACAACGTTGCCGTTCTCTCCGACATCCTCGGGGACGAGGATCATGCCGGCGACATGGACTTCAA
Source organism: Syntrophales bacterium (assembly GCA_035506495.1). Taxonomy (GTDB): domain Bacteria; phylum Desulfobacterota; class Syntrophia; order Syntrophales; family UBA2192; genus UBA2192. The sequence continues at coordinate 4,266 of DATJPI010000202.1, read as the reverse complement.
GGTCTGCGGCACCAGGAAGGGTATTACGGCCCTGCAGATGGACATCAAAATCGATGGTATCAACGAGCAGATCCTCCGTAAGGCGCTCCAGCAGGCGAAAGATGGCAGGTTCTTCATCATCGACAAAATGAAGGAAACCCTCTCCGAGCCCCGCAAGGAGCTGTCTCCTTACGCCCCCCGGATCATCACCATGAAGATCCGTCCCGACCGGATCCGTGACCTGATCGGCACGGGCGGCAAGAATATCCGCCAGATCGTCGCCGAAACGGGAGTCTCCATCGACGTGGAAGATGACGGGACTGTGCTCATTGCCTCCACCGATCTCGAAGCTGCCGATCGGGCCATCGCGATGGTGAAGTGGCTCACCGAAGAGGCCGAGATCGGGAAAATCTACATGGGCACGGTGAAGAAGGTCGTCGATTTCGGCGCCTTCGTGGAGATCCTGCCCGGCACCGAGGGGCTCGTCCACATCTCGCAGCTCGACACGAAACGTGTCGCCAAGGTGACCGACGTGGTCAACGAGGGCGACAAGATCCCCGTGAAGGTCATTGAAATCGACTCGAACGGGAAGATCCGCCTGAGCAGGAAGGATGCCCTCGGTGCAGACATACCGAAAAACAGTCCTTTCTAACGGGATCAAGGTCATCACAGAGGAGATCCGTCACGTCCGCTCCGTCTCGATCGGAGCCTGGGTGCGTTGCGGCTCGCGCCACGAGGACGAGCGGATCAACGGGACGGCCCACTTCATCGAGCACATGCTCTTCAAGGGGACGGCCAGACGGTCGGCCTTTGATATCGCCTCCGATATCGACTCCGTCGGGGGCGTGATGAATGCCTTCACCGGCAAGGAACTGACGGCATTCTACGTCAAGGTGCCCGACTACCACTTACCGCTGGCCATTGACCTGCTGGCCGATATCTTCATCAACTCCCTGTTCAACCTCGACGACATCGATAAGGAGAAATCCGTCATCCTCCAGGAGATCAGCATGGTGGAGGACACACCGGACGAATACATCCACGACATCTTCGAGAAACATTTCTGGGAAGGTCACTCCCTGGGCATGCCCGTCCTCGGGACCCGGGATTCCGTCGATGCCTTCGCACGTGCAAACGTGATGCGGTTCTTTGAGGAGCGCTATCGGGGGGACAATCTGGTCATCTCTGCAGTGGGGAACATGGAGCACGAGCAGCTCATCGATCTCGTGGCGAAGCTTTTCGGCACGCTCCCTGCCCTTCAGAGCAAATTCAACGAGACCCCGCCGCACATCACTTCGCGCCTGTTCTGTCTCGAGAAAGACCTCGAGCAACTCCACATCGTCGTGGGCACGCCGGCTCCTGCGACCCTGGACAACAGACGCTTTGCCGGCATCCTGATGAATTCCGTCTTCGGCGGTTCCATGAGTTCCCGTCTCTTCCAGGAGATTCGCGAGAAAAGGGGGCTCGCCTATGCCGTGCGTTCCTACATCGTTTCCTACCGGGATACGGGGATGCTCAACATCTATGTGGGGACCTCGAAGGACAAGACCGAAGAGGTCATCGACATCATCCTGGCCGAGATGAAGCGCATGAAAACGGCGTTGCTCACGGATAAGGAGCTCCAGTCGGCAAAAGAGCTGATCAAGGGGAACCTGCTCCTGAGCATGGAGAGCACCGATAGCCGGATGCAGAAACTGGCAACCAATGAGATCTATTTCGGCCGGAACATTCCCCCCGAGGAGATTGTCGGCAAGATCGAGGCCGTCACCCATGAGGACATCCGGCTCCTTTCGGAGCAGATGTTTACCCGTCCCAACCTCTCCATGGTCTTCCTCGGCGACATGACCGAGTCTGAAATGCCCCAGGGGAATGTGGAGCTCTGAACAAGGTGCCAGGTACTAGGTAACAGGTGATAGTATCCACCCATGCTGTAACCTGTCACCTGATACCTGTCACCTCGTCGGTGAACAGACCATCGCAGGCTCGAGAGAACAAACCGCCCAGGGGGTGCAGTCAGGCGTGGAGAAGGTACGCGTATCCATCACTCGGTTGAGCGGATCGGAGGACCTTCCGCTTCCGCGCTATATGACGGATCATGCGGCGGGGATGGACATCGTTGCTGCCGTGACGGAGCCAATCGTCATTGCCCCGGGCAAACGCGCGCTCATTCCCACGGGTATCGCCATCGCCCTGCCGGACGGCTACGAGGCCCAAATCCGGCCCAGAAGCGGCTTGGCCCTTCGCAACGGGGTAACTCTTGTGAACACGCCAGGCACGGTGGATGCCGATTATCGCGGTGAAATCCAGATCATCATCATCAACCATGGTACGGAGTCCTTCGTGGTGTGCCGGGGCGACCGCATCGCACAGATGGTCGTGGCGCCCGTCTCCAGGGCAGAGTGGGATCTCCAGCGTGAGTTGCCCGGCACGGCCCGTGGAAGCGGCGGTTTTGGCCACACGGGTCAGTAAGGCTGCCGAGCCTTGCATGTAGCGCATTTCCGGTGGACAACTCCTTCGAAATAGTCTAATAAAGCGGGAAATACATCATGTTACAATCATGAGAAATCAGATCGGCGGATATACCTGGTCTTCGACCGAATGGATTGGATAGACCGAACAGACGGAACAGACTCTTGAAAAGTTTGAAAATCAAGAAAACCATCGCAGAGATCAATGAAAAGATCCGGCAGGGGAAGGCCGTCGTCGTGACAGCCGAAGAGATGATCGACATCGTAGAGCGCCACGGCGATATAGAAGCGGCGCGGCGTGTCGATGTGGTCACGACGGGGACCTTCGGCCCCATGTGTTCTTCTGGCGCCTTCCTGAACTTCGGACACACTTCTCCCCGGATCAAAGCGCAGAAAGTCTGGCTCAATGATGTCCCGGCCTATGGCGGGATCGCTGCCGTGGACTGCTATCTCGGAGCCACCGAAGTGGTCGAGGGAGACCCGCTCAACAGCGTTTTTCCCGGCGAGTTTAACTATGGAGGCGGCCATGTGATCGAGGATCTCGTCACCGGCAACGTGATCCGCATGCGGATGGAAGGCTACGGCACGGATTGTTATCCCTCTCGAAAGCAGGAGAAGAATGTTCTGCTGCACGACCTGCGGGACGCCATCCTCTTCAACCCGCGCAACTGCTATCAGAACTACAACTGTGCCGTGAACATGTCCGACAAGACGATCTATACCTACATGGGAGTCCTGCGCCCGCGGATGGCCAATGCCAATTACTCCACGTCGGGGCAACTCAGTCCTCTTTTCAATGACCCCTACTACCGGACGATCGGTATCGGCACACGCATCTTTCTCGGAGGGGCCCAGGGCTTCGTCGCCTGGCATGGCACGCAGCACCACCCGGACACGCCGCGGGGACCCGGAGGGGTCCCGACGGGCGGGGCGGGAACACTTGCCGTAATCGGCGACCTCAAGGAGATGTCACCGGAGTGGCTTGTCGGTGCGAGTTTCCTCGGCTATGGCGTATCTCTTTATGTCGGCATCGGGAGTCCTATACCGATCCTGGACGAAGAAATGGCCCGATACACCGCCGTGAAGGACGAGGACATCGCGACGCAGATCTACGACTACAGCATGGACTATCCAGGCGGTGGCGAGATGAAGAGCCTCGGTGAAGTGACGTACAAGGAACTTCGTAGCGGCCGGATTGTCCTGAAGGGCAAGGAAGTGGCCACGGCCTCCGTGTCGAGCTACTACCGGGCAAGGCAGATCGCCGAGACGCTCAAATCCTGGATCGAAAAGGGAAGTTTCTTGCTTGGTGAACCCCAGATGCTCCTTCCGTCGGTGAGCCCTGCCCCTCCGGAGGGACGCCGTAAACGTTGAAACCGGTCCCAGGGGATCTCGGATGAAGGTGGGGAAAATCCTTCTGCTCTTCCTGATCCTTGCGGTCCCTGTCATCCTGTTTGGCAACAGGGGGATTCTGGACAACTACCGCCTGAACCAGAAGCATGCCGATCTCAGAAAGAGCAACGAGGAGATCGTCATGAAGAACGATTCCCTCAAGAAGGAGATCCTGCTACTCCGCGATGACTTGCGATACATCGAAAAAGTGGCCCGTGACGAGTTGGGGATGGTAAGGCAAAACGACAAGATCTATCGCCACGTGGACTGATCACCCCTCGGTGATGCAGGAACAAGGCTTGTCTGTGCCGGGTCAAAAGACGGCAGGATGAGCCTTTTCTTTGGCGGGGTGTCAAAAACCTTTACATTTTCCAGCTCCGATGACGCCATTTCTGGAGCCTCTCCTTACGGCCAATTTTCGATCCCGCCG
>DATJPI010000201.1:0-4615 GCA_035506495.1 Syntrophales bacterium | reverse complement strand
GACGCGGCCGCTCATGCCGTAGATCTTCGTCCCTCCGTCGGCACATCGGCTAAGCCCCCGGAACCAGGCGGCGCCGTTGGCGATGATATGGGGCAGATTCGAGAGCGTCTCCGCATTGTTCACGATGGCCGGTTTTCCCCAAAGCCCGGAGAGCTGCGGGAAGGGGGGCTTGGAGCGGGGTATGCCCCGCTTGCCTTCCAGTGCGTTGAGAAGCGCCGTCTCCTCGCCGCAGATGTAACGGCCTGCACTCACGTGGAGACGCATCTCGAGGCTGTAACCGGAGCCCAGAATGTTTGCGCCCAGGTATCCCTGCCGGTAGGCCTCCTCGATGGCCCTCCCGATGCGCTCGGCAGACCGGTGGTACTCCCATCGCAGAAAGACGTAGGCGATGTCCGCCTGGATAGCATAACCACCAATGATCAGGCCCTCGATGAGCTGGTGCGGGTTTCCCTCCATGAGGAGGCGGTCCTTGAAGGCGCCCGGCTCCATCTCGTCGGAATTCGCGATGATGTACTTCGGGCGGGGGGCTGCATCACCCATGGGGACGAAGCCCCACTTCGCACCGGTGGGGAAACCCGCCCCGCCCCGTCCGCGCAGGTTCGATGCCTTCACTTCGTCCTGCACACGCGGGGGTGTCATCTCTCGAAGCATCTTGCGAAGGGCCCAGTAGCCGCCGACGCGCTCGTATTCCGCGATGCCGAGGGGCTCGCCGTCAGGACGGATATGGCGGGTGAGCGGCTGTTCCACGGCCCCTCCTACTCGTAGCGCTCGAGAAGACGGTCGAGCTTCTCCGGGTCGAGATTGAGATGCAGATCCCCGTCGATCATCATGGCCGGCGCGCGGTCGCAGGCCCCGATGCAGGAAACGGGCAGCAAGGTGAACCGGCCGTCGGTTGTCGTCTCCCCTATCGAGATGCGGAGCCTTTCCTTGAGACGGCTCAGCAGGTTCTCGTACCCCATGATCCAGCAGCTCACGGAATCGCAGACGAAGATGACGTGCCGCCCCACGGGCTTGCGGAAGACGAAGGGATAGAAGGTCGCCACGGCATCCAGCTCGTCGGGTGTCATGCCGAGCAGCGGGGCAAGGTCCCGGATATCATCATCGGAGACCCACCCGCGTTGCGTCTGCAGGATTCTGAGGGCTTCGACACAGGCCGCCCGGGGATATTCGCTTTGCTCGATCTCATGTTGGATCTTTGTCTTTTCGTTTTCTGTCAGCATGGGACTCCCTTTTGCTCGGGTTAGCGGTCCACGTCGGCCAGAACGTAATCGATGCTTCCGAGAATGGCGATCAGGTCGGCGATCATCAGACCGCGCGCGAGCAGGGGAACAGCCTGGATGTGGGCAAAAGAGGGCGTGCGGATTCGCGTCCGGTACGAACCGATACCCCCGTCGCTCACCAGGTAGTAGGTGTTGTTTCCCTTGCTGGACTCGATGCCGAAAGCGGCCTCGCCGGGGGGGATGACGGGGCCCCAGCTCACGTTCAGAAAGTGATCGATGAGGGTTTCGATGTCGCGCAAGGTTCGCTCCTTCCGGGGCGGTGTCGCCTGAGGTTGATCGGCCTTGTACGGGCCGCCGGGCATGTTCTCCAGGCACTGTCCGATGATCCGCAGGCTCTGGCGCATCTCCTCGATGCGCACGACGGCGCGGCTCCAGCAGTCGCCGCCCGGGGCCGTGGGGATGTCGAACTCGAACTGATCGTAACCCGAATAGGGGCGTTTCTTGCGGAAATCCCACTCGAATCCGCAGGCGCGGAGATTGGGCCCCGTGATACCCCATTCGACAGCCTCCCCCAGAGTGCAGGCGCCAACCCCTTTCGTGCGGGCCTGAAGGATGCGGTTGCCCATGACCATCGTGTCGTACTCGGCCAGCCTGTTCGGCAAATAGCCCAGAAATTCCTTGATCATGCCGTCCCATCCTCTCGGAAGATCTTGGGCGACGCCCCCGATACGAAACCATTCCGGATGCATCCGACCGCCGCAGATGGCCTCGACGATGCGAAAGGCCCTCTCCCGGTCGTTGAAGGTGTAAAAGACAGGCGACATGGCGCCCACATCCAGGGCGAACGTCCCGTACCAGACGAGGTGGCTGATGATGCGGAAGAGTTCCGCCATCATGACCCGGATGACCCGGGCCCGGTCGGGGACGTCGATCCCTGCGAGCCTCTCCACGGCCTGGACATAGGCGAAGTTGTTCATGACGCCGCTCAGGTAGTCGATGCGGTCGGTGTAGGGGATAAAGGTGTGCCAGGTCTGCCGCTCGCCCATCTTCTCCGCGCCCCGGTGGTGGAAGCCGATGTCGGCCACTGCGTTTCGAATCTCCTCGCCGTCAAGTTCCAGGATGATCCGGAGAGGGCCGTGCGTGCCGGGGTGCTGGGGCCCTACGTTGAGGAACATGAAGTCCGTGTCGGAGTCGTGTCTTTCCATTCCCCAGTCCTCGGGCCGGAATCGAAGCGCCTCTTCCTCGATCTTCTCTTTCTCCTCAGGGAGCTCGAAGGGGTCCATTTCGGTTGCCCGCGCCGGGTGTTCCTTGCGCAGGGGGTGACCCTGCCAGGTGGGGGGCATCAGGATGCGCCGCAGATGGGGGTGTCCCTCGAAGCGGATGCCGAACATGTCCCAGGCCTCGCACTCGTACCAGTTTGCCGCAGGCCAGAGATCGACGATGCTCGGGACGGAGAGACGATCATCCCTCAAGGGAGTTTTGATGCGGATGTCGTCATTTCGTTCGTAAGACAGAAGGTGATAGACGACGGTGAAGTCACTTGCCGGCTGATCCAATCGATGCAGCCGTTCGCGCTCGTCGATGGCGGTGAGATCGTAGAGCATGCGGTAAGGCTGCGGGATCTGTTCTTTGAGATACCGGAGGATCGAAGGGACCTGGCTGCCCGGGATCCACGCCGTCGGAATCTCATCCTTCGTGCTCTGAAGAGTGACATTCTTTTTTCCGAATCTCTCCTCGAGATCCAGGATGACAGCCGATCTTTCGCCCATGCAGTCTCCTTCCATCAGGGATAACTCTCACAAGCCCGGAGTCAACATTCGTCGGGTGATCGCAGCGTGACGGTCTTTTGCCGCATCTCTCTCTTTTGATCCCGCATCGACGGCCGGGTTCCTCGCACCAGACCCTGCGGCCCGACCACCCAGCTCAGGGGGCGCCTCTCCATGCCCGCGGCTTCGCGGAGCAGGAGCAGGCCTTCGATGAAGGCGTCCGGGCGGGGAGGGCATCCCGGGACATAGACATCCACGGGCAGGATCCGGTCGACGCCCTGGACGACGCTGTAGATGTCATACATGCCGCCTGAATTTGCGCAGGATCCCATGGAGATCACCCAGCGGGGCTCCATCAGCTGGTCGTACAGCCTCCTGATCAGGGGGGCCATCTTGATGAAGGGCGTGCCGGCGATGATCATCACGTCCGCTTCCCGCGGAGTGCCGCGGAGCACCTCGGCGCCGAACCGGGCGATATCGTAGCGGCTGGTGGCGCTGGTGGCCATTTCCACGTAGCAGCACGACAGGCCAAAATTGAACGGCCACAGGGAATTCTTTCGTCCCCAGGCAAGAAGATCCTGAAGTCTCGCCATGGCAAAGCTCTGGCTCGGCAATCCTTCCGCTGCGAGGGACCGCCTGTTGCCCCGGTGTGTCGACGAGCCGGTCAGGGACCACATCACGAGACACCTCCTGAGGGTATGCTATCTGCTGCGCTTGATCTCCCCCCACTCCAGCGCGCCGATGCGCCACAGGTAGCACAAGGCGGCCATGAGGACGCCGATGAAGGTCACGATGGCCAGGTACCCCTCCAGGCCCACATCCCGGGCAACAACAGCCCAGGCAAAAATGAAAATGGATTCCATATCGAAGATGACGAAAAACACGGCCACCAGAAAATATTTGATGTCGAAACGGATCCATGCCGCGCCGGTGGGTGCAATGCCCGATTCATAGGGCTCTCCCGTAGCCCGTCCGGAGTGCCGTTCGCCGAGGATATAGGCAAGCCCGATCATGAAGGCCACCAGGCAGAGCGCCGCCGCAACATACACGGCAAGGGGCCAGAGTTCATGAATCCGAGCTGCCTGACTGTCCGGCATCTTTCTTCCCTCTTGCTGTGTTTTAATCGTTACCGCTGGTGCCGCACACGATCTGCCGCTTTTGCACAGGCGGCAAGATCTCAACATGGCGGCTGCAGGGAGTCATCCGCGTGGGATCGGAGGGGGTCATCCCGGTGCTGACGGATTCCATGCGATCCTGGCTCGACAGGCCGTTCTTCTTTATTCTGCAAATTTTTATTTTTAAAACTATCAGGGAAAAGCTTCTCTGATCCGGGGGAATACCTTACTTTCGCTCAGGGATAATATGATACGCGTGCTCAGGGTCCTTGCTTCAATGGGAGGCGCAGCTCTCATCCATTCATTCGTCTGAATTCAGGTATTGGATGCGAGGGGTTCATCGCAAGGATGATTGATGGAAGACCGGTGCGCATGTTAAAAAAGGAATGAATCATAATGTCGAGGCACTGCGGCAAGGTGAGTTAGCCCACGTTTTTTTCCAACGAAGCGGGAACGGAGATGGCTCCTAACAGTCATGCAGGGAGGGCATCATGAAAACAAGAATCCTGCTTGT
>DATJPI010000200.1:0-5469 GCA_035506495.1 Syntrophales bacterium | reverse complement strand
TTGGAGGCCACTTCCCGCACCATGGAAGCGCCCATGTTTTCGAAGATGTCTTCCGCCTCGATCTCTTTGGCCACCGTCACGCCATCCTTGGTGATCGTGGGGGTACCCCACTTCCTCTCGAGGACGACATTGCGCCCCCGGGGCCCCAGGGTCACCTTGACGGCATCGGCCAGGGTGTTGACCCCTTTGGTGATTTTTTCGCGCGCAGTGGCGTCGTAAAGAATTTCCTTCGCTGGCATGATGAATCCTCCTCCGTTTCCCTCGATATGGGTAAAAATTTCTATTCTATTCCAATATGGTTTTTCTCGCCTCTGCCGGGTTACTCGTGGGTTGCCCTGGCCGATCCCTCCTGCAGGGCCATTTATGGATACATTAAAAGAATAAGACGATGAGTGCTTTCCCAAACAAAATTAACTTCATTTCCCCCGTTGTCAAGTACACGTTGCTGCAAAAACTACCTTTTTCTCCATCGGGCGACTCGAGCGAATGCGTCCTCCACAATCTTCAAAAGCATATCGAAATTCACGGGCTTGATGAAGAAATCGTCAAAGCCGGCTTCCCTGCATTCCTCGACTTCAAACAAACCCGCCCACCCCGTGATGGCAAAAAGAACGGATAGAGGCTTCTCCCGGCGTATCTGGCGGCCCAACTCGAGACCGTTGGTCCCGAAGAGCCTCAGATCGAGAAAGATCACGTCGATTTCCTCATCCCGCAGGATCTCGAGCGCGTTCTCTGCCCCCTCGGCCGTCAGGACTTGATAACCGGAAGCGCTGAAAAAATCCTTGAAAAACTCCCTGACGGTCACCTCGTCGTCTACGATCAGGAGCTTCTTCTCCATGAGTGTCTTTCCTTGTTGGGTGGAGCCAGGGTCGAACTTGGCTGCCCGGCCTTTTGAACGCTGTCTTTTATTACATCTTTCCCCGAAATCCCAGAACTATTTTAGCCCATTTGATTGATTTCTTCTATCTTGGCCGAAAGTCGTTTCGGCGAGATGGGGTAGGGCGTCTTCAGCTCCTGGGCAAAGAGCGATACCCGGTATTCCTCCACCATCCATCGGTACTCCTCGATCGCCTTGAGCTTGCGCTCCGACGTGGACGGGTCGACACTTTTCCGGAATTCCTCCAGCTTTTCCTCGAATGAACGGATTGCGGCAGCCCGGTCCCGGTCCTTGTCAAGGTGGACCGCCCCTCTCTCGGCACGGATCTGGAGCGCCTTGAGATAGCGGATGACCTGCGGGAGGTGCTGTCTGTCGTAAAGCTCCAGGAAGTTCAGGGGAAGGAGCCGCTGCAGTTCGGCGCGCATTTCCTCGAGGAAAGTGAGGACCGTGCGGTTCGAGCGATTCGCTGCCTCGAGGCCGGCCATGGCCTGGCGCGTCTCGTGGTAGGCCCGCAGTACGGGCTCCACCTCCGCGAGCAATTCATGGGGCTCCTTGAGGAGGGCCGGACCGAGGGATCGGGTATACTCCCCGAAGGCCTGCCCGGTGCGGATATCCTTTTCCAGAAGGCGGTGCACGATCCCCCGGAAAAGGGCATCTTCGAGGGTTTTCGTCCCGCCAAAATAGGCGGCCCAGACCTTCATCTCCCCCCGGAGAATCAGATACCGGCGGGCAAGCTCAAGCTCCTTGTTGAAGAGAAGAGAGAGAAGCATTTTTACGCCCACCCGATGGGCTTCCTCGGCTTCCCTGCGGTTTCTCAAAAGCTTGAGGTCGACGGCATCGCCGTCAGCAACGAGGGCCGGGTAAGCTGTTCCTTCGAAAACATTTTTTGGGTCCAGGGGAATCTCTTCGGGAAGATCGGGGAAATCCCAGCGGACGATTGCTTTTCGCTCCCAGGCTGCCCTGGCCCGGCTGAAAGCCCGCGATTCCTCCTCTTCAAAGAGGTCCTTCCTCAAGGATTTGAGATCCCGTGTGGAGCGGAGCTCATTGCCCTTCGGGTCCACGACGGCGTAGCGAAGCTTCAGATGCTCCGGGAGGGCCTCCACATTCCAGGCGGCCAGTGGCACGTTGAGCCCGAACTTGCGCTTCAGGCATTCGGAAAGGGCGGCGGGCAACGACTCCTCGCCGTGTCTGAGATCCCCCAGGATCTTTTCCACGGATTGGGGGATGGGAATGAGATGCCTGCGGATCCCGAGGGGCAGGGCCTTGATGAAGGCCGTGACTCGTTCCTGCAGAAGCCCGGGAACGGCCCACTCGACAACCTCGGGTCGAAGGCGGGTGAGCATGCCGGCCGGGAGCTTCAGGGTGACGCCGTCATCGGTATCGCCCGGACTGAATCGATAGGACAGGGGGAGCGCCAGCCTGCCCGCCGCAACGGTGTCCGGGTAAAGGGATAGCTCGGCCGGGTCCGGGGCCTGACGGAGAACGTCATCCTCGGTCATCCTCAGAAACGAATCGCTCCCCCGGTCCCGGATCATTTTCTGGAGGGTTCGGACGTCGTAGACGTCCTGGAGCCGTTCCTCGTAAAATCCCGCCAGAACATCATCGGTGGTCAGCAGCGTCCGCCTGCGGAGCCTGTTCTCCATGTCCCGGACCTGCTCGATGAGATCCCTGTTGTGGGCAAGGAAGGGCAACGGCCTTTCCATTTCCCCCGGAACGAGGGCCTCGCGGATGAAAATCCTCGTTGCCTCCTGCGGGTCTATGCGTCCGTAGGACACACGCCTTCCCTCGACGATGACCAGCCCGTAGAGACTCACCCGCTCCAGGGCCGTGACCTCGCCCCGCTTGCGGTCCCAGCGGGGGCTCAGGTAAACCGATCGGCACAGGCTGCCCCCCAGGGCCTCGAGCCACTCCCTTTCGATGATGGCGGCTGTGCGGGCAAAAAGTTGCGTTGTCTCTATAAGCTCCGCCGCCACAATCCAGTCGCCTCCGCGGTTGTACAGGCCCGAGCCCGGGAAAAGGACCACCTGGCGGCCGCCTGTGGCATTGTAGAGATTCTTCTCACGCTTCACGGCGATGTTCGAAAGGTAGCCGCTCAGCACCGATCGATGAATCCGGCCGTAGTAGGCCTGGAAATCTCCGGCTTGTTTTTTTGCGGTGTGTCTCTGCGGGGGCTGTGACTCTTCCTCCTGGATGATCTCCCTGATCTGGCCGTGTACGTCACGCCACTCTCTCAGCCGCCTGAACGAAAGGAAATGATCTCGGCAGAACTTCCGCTGCCGCCCCTGAGTTTGCGTGCTGGTCGCGCTGCCGTGGGCTTGCTCCCACAGCTTGATCAGGGTGAGGAAATCAGAGGCGGCGTTGATGAACACCGCCTGGGCCCCGTCGGCATCCTTTTCCTTCCCGGCAGGCCGCTCCCGCGGGTCCTGAGTGCTGAGCGCCGCCGCGATGATGAGAATTTCCTCCAGGCAACCCTCTTTCTCGGCCTCGAGGATCATTCGGGAGATCCGGGGGTCAAGCGGCAGCCGCGCCATCCGTTGGCCCTGAGCCGTAAGACGGTAACGGCCGGCCACCCCGTTGGTCTCTTCCCTTTCGATGGCACTGAGTTCCTCGAGGACATCGTAACCCCCGCGTACGTTTTTTGGTGCCGGCGGGTCCACGAAGGGAAACGAAGCGGGATCGTCGATCCGCAGTGAGAGCATCCTCAGGATCACCTCGGCCAGGTTGGATCGCAGGATCTCGGGGGGGGTAAACAGGTTTCGACTTTCGTAGTCCTCGCGGGAATACAGGCGGATGCACAAGCCTTCTTGCACGCGTCCGCAGCGGCCGGCCCGCTGGTCTGCGCTGCTTCGGGATACGGGCCGGATGGGCAGGCTCGAGGTTCTCGTCCGGGGATTGTAGTACGAGATCCGGGCCAGTCCTGTATCGACGACAAAACGGATGCCTGGAATCGTGATGGACGTCTCCGCGACATTGGTGGCTACAACGATTTTCCGGTCCCGGATCGGGAAGAAGACCCGCCGTTGATCCTGCGAGGGAAGCCGCGCGTACAGAGGCAAAATCGTTACCCCCCTGTGGTCCCTCCCTTCGAGCAGGTCGCAGGCCTCTCGGATGTCCTGCTCCGTGGGCATGAAGACAAGGATGTCGCCGCTGTCCCCTTCGTCCAGGATTTCATCGACTGCCCGGACGGCGGCCTCGACATACGTGATGTCCTCGCGCTCTTGTACGGATTCGTCGATGGGCTTGTATCGGATCTCCACGGGGTACATGCGGCCCGACACCTCGATGATAGGCGCACCTCCAAAGGCAGAGGAAAACTTCTCCGTGTCGATCGTGGCGGAGGTGATAATGACCTTGAGGTCTCTGCGCTTTCGAAGGAGATTTTTCAGGATGCCGAGGACGAAATCAATGTTGAGAGTTCGCTCGTGGGCCTCGTCGACGATGATGGTGTCGTATTCGTTGAGGGAGGGATCACCCTGGGCTTCCATCAGGAGGATGCCGTCGGTCATGATCTTGATGTAGGCCTCCGAAGAGGTGCGGTCCTCGAAACGGATCTTGTAGCCCACCGATCGGCCGAGGTCCTCGCCCATCTCCTCTGCGATACGCTGGCTTACCGTCATGGCGGCCACTCTTCGGGGCTGGGTGTGGCCGATCCGGCCGTCCAGACCGCGGCCGGCCTCGAGGCACATCTTGGGGATCTGTGTCGTCTTTCCCGAGCCCGTCTCCCCCGTGATGATGACCACGGGGTTGTTCCGGATGGCTTTGATGATGTCTTCGCGCCTTGCTGCGATAGGCAAAGCATGGGGGTAGCTGATACGGGGGATGCCGCTTTTGCGGTTTTGTTTTTTTGCGGCGGCGGCTGTCATCCTCCTCTCCAGCCGGTCGATGCCCTGCACGAGTTGCTCCTGTTTCTTGAGTCCTTCGAGTTTTCTCAGATCGCGCAGCAGGGCAATCCGGTCAGCCCTCATCGTCGTGTGGAGCCTCGCCCGGAGTCGTTTCAATCTGTCTGCTGACGATGGCAAACGTTTCACTCCCGTTTTTGTGATGGAGTTTTCATATAAGGAAAATAGATGCGCTGTCAACTGCAGTTGCCATAATTGGCGTCCTGCTCCTGTGCCTCTTATCAAATATCATAGAGGAAATGCACCGGGGTTGCCACGGATCAAGTTCATCTGGTAAACTGTCTTCGGAATATCTGACATCTTGGCAGGGTTGGTTCTCATCCATGGCCCATCGGAACCTCAAGAACGCATACCGGCATCTCGTGGAGCGCATCAACCTGTTTCCCCAGGGGGCGCCTCCCTCGGAGCTGCTCTACGGGATTCTGAAGATGCTCTTTTCGGAGAGGGATGCGGAGCTCGCCTCATTGCTTCCCATTCGCCCCTTCGACGCCCGCAAGGCGGCTGCGGTCTGGAACGTGGGTGAGAAGCAGGCAGAAGACATACTGGGGGGATTCGCCGACCGGGGGATACTCCTCGACATCGAAGAGAACGGCAAACGGATTTATATCCTGCCCCCGCCGATGGCGGGCTTCTTTGAATTTTCGCTCATGCGTCTGAGATCCGACATCGACCAGAAGGCCCTGAGCGAGCTCT
>DATJPI010000199.1:0-3611 GCA_035506495.1 Syntrophales bacterium | reverse complement strand
AAAAAGCCGGCCCGAAGGAATGTGTTTCTTCCGGGCCGGCTTTTTCTTATCCTATGCAACCGGGTAGAGGCGGTGTGGCCGCTTCCCCCGGGGAGGTTACTTCTTTGCGGATCTCTTGGACGCCTTGAGGGGGTTGACCTTCTGCACAGCCTCTTCCTTGACGAGCTTCTTGTGCGTCGCCTGGGGGCATCCGCCCACGGACCATTTCCCTCCCGGGTTCGGGTAAACCATGCAGTATTTCGCGCTCGAGTGCTCGATCACCTTGCCGCAGCCCTCGCATTGTTCCACGATCGTCTGGCAGCTGCCTCCGAGAAAACCGCAGCCGGACTTTGTCATGAATGCGCACTCGACACCTGTTTTAATTGTCTGGCAGACCACTTTTAACACCTCCGTTTCCTGTTGCTTCTTGGTTATGAATAAGTGCAAAAAACCGGATGCTGAGTCCGGGGTTTTTCGGGTCCCCGCAAAAAAGCGGCCATCCCGGGGGATGGCTCGGACCGAAAATGATCTTGATTATTGCTCAGCTGTAAAAAATAACAAGAAATAGATCATCTGTCAAGAGAGAAATAGATAGAAAAACCTGTAAGTCAATAGCGTCGCGTCCTGCGTTGCCGGGCATCTGGAAGCAAAGGCAGAGGCGTTATCTTTCATGATGCCGGCACGATCGTTTTCGACGATCTTACGCCGAGATACATTGACTATTCAGCCCGTTCGTGATAATTATTTTTCGCTGTATCCACAGGCAGTTGCTTTTTTGTAACGGCAGAAACAAAGGACTCGGATGCATCCGCCCGCTCAGGAGAATCCGTGCGTCGACCGTCTGAGAAGCAGGAAGAAATTACAATTGAAAGACCATCCGGCATCGGTTGCATGTTGAAGCGGAAAAGGCTCTTCAAAATATTCTTGCGATCGTTTTTGGTTCAGGCTTCATGGAACACCTCGCGGATGCAGGGTCTGGGCTTTGCCTATGCGATCTGCCCACTCGTCGAGGAAGAGGGCAGGCGCGGGAGCCCCGAGACTTCGGCCCTCCTTGCAAGGCATCTGCAGCGGTTCAGCACCCATCCCTACCTGGCTGCGTCCATCATCGGATCGGTCAGCCGGCTCGAAGCCGAAAAACGGTTCTCCGAAACCGCTGATCTGAAGAATGCTCTGATGGGTCCTTACGCGGCAATCGGAGACCCCTTTTTCTGGGGCTCCCTCAGGCCGTTTGCGGGGATCGTGTCTGTCTGTTTTGCGATCAAGGGTTTTTTCTTTGCCCCACTGCTGTTCCTCATCCTTTACAACCCGGCACATCTCTGGGTGCGCCTCCGGGGATTCATCGCGGGCTGGCAGCAGGGCAAGAACGGTGTTGAATTCATCCGTCGCCTGGAATTGCCCCGGATGTCGGGGTGGATCCGCTGGGGTGCAACGATTCTTCTGGGATTCGCGGCGTATCTGGCCTGCACAACAGGGCCGTTCCCTGCCCTGTTTCTGCAGGGCCTGCCAGGGCAGGTTGGAGGCCTCGGGGTGGTTCTGGCCAGTTTCCTGGCCGTTCGAAAAGGGATCCCCCCCCTGACCCTCCTCTACGGGTCGGTTCTGTTATTTGCCTCTGCGATGATGATGCAATGATTATTGAAAAAAGCCTCAGGATCAAAAATGAACTGGGCATCCACGCCCGCTCGGCCGCGATGATTGTCCGGGCAGTCGAGCATTGTAAATCGAGCGTGGTTCTCGAGAGGGACGGCGTGCAGGTGGATGCGAAGAGCCTCCTGGATATTCTCACCCTGGCCTGTCCAAAGGACAGCACCATTGTGGTGCGGGCCAACGGCGATGATGCACAGGACGTTGTGGATCGAATTGCCAAACTGGTGGAGGACAAGTTCGGGGAGCCCGCATGAAAACCGGCGAGCAAAGAAGAACCATCGTCCTGCAGGGAATCGGCGTCTCACCCGGGGTGGCCATCGGTGTGGCGCACCTGATCCGTCGCGTCGATGCCCCCATCTCCCGCTACCAGCTGCCGGACCGGAGCCTGATTGCCGAGGAAATCCGCCGGTTCCGAAAGGCCCTGAAGGATTCGGAAAGCCAGCTGCTCGAGATCAAGCGCAAGTTCAGGGACCAGCAGGAGGGGCTGGAAACCCTCTACATCCTCGATGTCCACATCATGATCCTCAAGGACAAGATGCTCTACAAGCAGACGGTCCAGAACATCGAGGACAGGGGGATCAATGCCGAGTGGGCCTTGAGGATGACTGTCGACCGCTACCGGGAGGTCTTCAGCAAGGTCGAAGACGACTATTTGCGCGAGAGGGTCAGCGACGTGGAGTATGCGGGGCAGAGAATTCTGAGAAACCTCGCCGGCGTCCACCACGAGACCATCTCGGGCATCGGCGAGAATGCCGTCATCATCGGCCGTGACCTTTCGCCTGCCGACACGATGCAGATGAAAGTGGAGAAAATCCAGGGGTTTGCCACCGAAATGGGGGGCAAGACCTCCCACACCGCGATCGTCGCCCGGGCCTACGAGATCCCGGCCGTCGTCGGCATCGAGAAGATCACCGCGGAGGCCCGGACGGGAGACATCATCATCGTTGACGGAACGGCGGGTGCCGTGATCGTCAATCCCGATCCCGAGATCATCCGCCGCTATGAAGAGAAAAAACGTCACTACGAGACGATCGAGGACAGCCTCCTCAAGAATGCCCGCAAGACGGCCACCACGTTGGACAAGCACCGCGTGCTCATGGGGGCCAACATCGAGTTTACCGAGGAGATCGCCTCGGCCGTCAAACACGGCGCCGACGGGATCGGACTGTACCGCACGGAGTTCATCTACATCAACCGTGACCGCCTTCCGACGGAGGAAGAGCATTTCTGCACCTACAAGAAAGTCGTCGAATCGAGGGGCATCCGCTGGTCCACGATCCGGACCTTCGACCTGGGCGGAGACAAGTTCATCTCCGACGCCAGGCTGGCGCCCGAGATGAATCCCGTCATGGGTCTGCGGGCCATCCGGTTCTGCCTCCAGGAGGTGGATCTCTTCAAGGGTCAACTCCGGGCGATCCTCCGCGCGAGCGCCTACGGGAAGACGAAAGTGCTGTTTCCCATGATCTCGGGGATGGAGGAGCTGCGCGAGACGAAGCGGATCTTCGAAGAAGTGAAAAAGGAGCTCAAGCGGGACGGGATACCCTACGGGAAGGACGTCAAGATGGGGATCATGATCGAGGTTCCCTCGGCCGTGATCATCGCCGACGATCTCGCCCGCGAGGTGGACTTCTTCAGCATCGGCACCAACGACCTGATTCAGTACACACTGGCCATCGACCGGGTGAACGAGCGCGTCAGCTACCTCTACGAGCCGCTGCACCCCGCCGTACTCAAGCTCATCCACCGGGTCGTCGAAGCGGGGCATCGTGCCGGCATCGAGGTTTCGATATGCGGCGAGATGGCGGGCGAGCCTGTCTACACCATGATTCTTCTCGGCCTCGGACTTGACGAGCTGAGCATGAATGCGCTGGTGATTCCACGAATCAAGAAACTCATTCGTTCCATCACGATCAAGGAATGCCGAAAGCTCGTCAACCGCGTCATGACCTTCAATACGGCCTCTGAAATCGAGTTTTTCGTTCGGGACT
>DATJPI010000198.1:0-4135 GCA_035506495.1 Syntrophales bacterium | reverse complement strand
GAGATCGCGCACCGGGAGAAGGCAGACGCCGTCTGCCACGGCGCAACGGGCAAGGGGAACGACCAGGTGCGCTTCGAGCTCACCTACATGGCGCTCGACCCCGACATCCGGATCATTGCCGCCTGGCGCGATGACAAGTGGACCTTCACGTCGCGGGAGGACATGATCAACTTCGCGGCCAAGCACAACATTCCCCTTCCCGTGTCGAAGGACAAGCCGTACAGCTCGGACCGCAACTCTTTGCACATCTCTCACGAGGGCGGCATCCTGGAGAACCCCTGGAATGAGCCGACGGAGGACATCTTCACGATTACGGTGTCCCCCGAGAAGGCTCCGGACAAACCGACCTACGTCGAGATCGAATTCGAGAGAGGAAACCCGACAGCGGTCAACGGTGTCAAGATGAGCCCGGCAACACTGCTCGATCATCTGAATACGATTGCCGGCGCCAACGGCATCGGCCGCGTCGACATGGTGGAGAACCGGTTCGTGGGCATGAAGTCCCGGGGCGTCTACGAGACACCGGGCGGGACGGTGCTCTGGGCGGCCCACCGGGCCGTCGAGACGATCACCATGGACCGCGAGGTCATGGTGATGCGCGACGGCTTGATCCCGAAGTACGCTCAGCTCGTCTACTACGGGTTTTGGTTCTCGCCGGAGAGGAAGGCCCTGCAGCAGTTCATCGACGCCTCGCAGGAGAACGTGACGGGCACGGCGCGCCTGAAGCTCTACAAGGGCAACTGCATCGTCGTGGGACGCAAGTCGCCCAACTCGCTCTACAGCGAGGACATCGCCTCTTTCGAAAAGAGCGGCGGCTACGAGCAGAAGGACGCCACGGGATTCATCCGACTGAATGCCCTTCGACTGCGCATAGCAGCGTACTTGAATAAGAAGAAGGGCTAAGGCACAAACCACAAGCCTCAAGGCCCAGACCAACGTGGTTTGGGGGTTTTCCCAAACCCTGTACCCAATACCCTAAACCCTAGACCCTGTATTTGGGGTGAACCATGAGCGGAAAAACACGGAAAAAGCTCTGGAGCGGGCGGTTCTCGGAAGAGACGGACCGGCTCGTGGAGGCCTTCACGACGTCGCTTCCCTTCGACGTGAGACTCTACAGCCACGATATCGAGGGCAGTATCGCCCACTGCAGGATGCTGGAGCGGCAGGGGATCATCCCCCCGGCCGACGCCGCAAGCATCGTGGAGGCCCTGACCGAGATTCGCTCGGAGATCGAATCCGGCGCCTTCCGGTTCCAGCAGGTCGACGAAGACATTCACATGGCCGTCGAGCGGGGTCTCATCGATCGGATTGGACCCGTCGGCGGCAAAGTGCACACCGGCCGGAGCCGAAACGATCAGGTGTCCCTCGACATGCGCCTGTACCTGAGGGACGAGATCGGAGACATCCTGACGCTCGTTGACGAGTTGCAGAAAACGCTTGTCGCCTTGGCCAAGAAGGAAATCGACACGATCATGCCCGGCTACACCCATCTGCAGAAGGCGCAGCCGGTGCTGCTGGCCCACTACCTGATGGCCTTCCGGGAGATGCTCCAGCGTGACGCGGCGAGACTCGCCGAGTGCCTGGAGAGAGTCAACGTGATGCCCCTGGGTTCCGCGGCGCTTGCAGGAACCAGCCTGCCGCTCGACCGGAAATTCACGGCGCGGCTGCTGGGATTCAAGGAGGTCTCGGTCAACAGCATGGATGCCGTTTCTGACCGGGATTTCGTAGCCGAATTCATATTCGATGCGGGCCTTCTGATGATGCACCTGAGCCGGTTCTGCGAGGACCTCATCATCTGGTCTTCGGGGGAATTCGGCTTTGTGGAGATTTCCGATGCCTACACGACGGGCTCCAGCATCATGCCCCAGAAGAAGAACCCCGATGTGGCCGAGCTGATCCGGGGGAAAACAGGGCGGGTCTACGGCAATCTCGTGCGGATCCTGACGGTCCTGAAAGGGCTTCCCATGACCTACAACCGGGACCTGCAGGAAGACAAGGAGCCGCTCTTCGATACCGTCGACACGGTGAAGATGAGTCTCATGGTCCTCACCGGGATGGCGGGAAAGCTCACCTTCAACCGGCAGCGGATGCTCGAGGAAGCGGCAAAAGGCTTTTCGACGTCGACCGATGTGGCGGAATACCTCGTGACAAGGGGAGTTGCCTTCCGGGAGGCCCATGGGATCGTCGGGAGGCTTGTCGCCTATTGCATCGCCAAAGGGAAGGATCTCTCCGAGATTAGCCTCAGGGAACTCCGGAAGTTCTACACGGGTTTTGATGAGGGCATTTATGCCGTCATCCCCGTGAAGAAGGCCGTCAATGCGCGGCAGACTGCGGGCGGTACGGCCAAGAGGGAAGTGCTGAAGCAGATCAAGGAAGCCGAAGGGCAGTCGAAAGGGAAAAGCTCAAAGGGTAAAGGACAGGAATGAAAGGTCTGAGGCGAAGATCGTTCTGGACGAGAGGGTTACTCGTCATTATAATGGGCCTCTTTTTGCTGACCGTGTCGGCGTGCGGGAAGAAAGGGGATCCCATCCCGCCGCAGCCCCAGCAGCCGAAGACGGGCGCGAGCACACAGCAGGCCGATCAACCGACCGGTGGCACACCGGGCAAGTAAAGAAGGACGCAGCGCATATTCGGGATGAACTATTTTCATTACCGCGAAAACGAGCTCTGGTGTGAGGAGGTGCCCGTCGAGGCGATTGCCGGCAGGGTAGGCACGCCATTCTACCTGTACAGCCACCGGACCCTGATGCAGCATTTCCGGGTCTTCGACAAAGCCCTGCGGGAAATCCCGCACATCATCTGTTTTGCCGCCAAGGCAAACTCGAACCTGGCCGTCATGCGGATCTTCGTGAAAGAGGGGAGCGGTGTCGATATTGTCTCGGGCGGCGAGTTGTACCGGGCCCTCAAGGTCGGGGCGGATCCGGGGAAAATCGTTTACTCCGGGGTGGGAAAGCGCATAGACGAAATCGACGATGCGCTCCGGTCGGACATCCTCATGTTCAACGTGGAGTCCTCTGAGGAGCTGGGAGTGATCAATGAGCGCGCGGGGCTCATGGGCAAGAAGGCCCGGATCGCCCTTCGCATCAACCCCGACGTGGACCCCAAGACGCATCCCCACATCTCGACGGGGCTCAAGTCGAACAAGTTCGGGATCAATATCGAGAAATCGCTCGATGAGTACCGCCGGGCGAAGACACTGCCGAACGTGGAGATCGTCGGCGTCGACTGTCACATCGGCTCCCAGGTCACGCAGATTTCGCCTTTCATCGACGCCCTCGAGCGACTGAAGAGGCTGATCGAACGATTGCGGGCCGACGGGATCGAGATCCGCTACCTCGACCTCGGCGGAGGTCTCGGCATTACCTACAACGAAGAGATGCCGCCCCACCCCGAGGAGTACGCCCGGGCCGTCATCGATTCGGTTCGGGACCTCGACGTGACCTGCATTTTTGAGCCCGGGCGCGTGATCGTGGGCAATGCGGGCATCCTCGTCACGAAGGTCCTCTATACGAAGGGCAACGAGGAGAAAAATTTCGTCGTCGTCGATGCGGGGATGAACGATCTGATCCGGCCGAGCATTTACGGGTCCTATCACCAGATCCAGCCCGTGAGCCTCCGGGACCGGGGGAGTTTCGTGGCTGACGTGGTGGGCCCGATCTGCGAGTCGGGCGACTTCCTCGCCAAGGGGCGGATGATCCCGAAGTTCGAGCGCGGCGACCTCATGGCCGTCATGAGCGCCGGGGCCTACGGGTTCTCCATGTCGTCGAACTACAACTCCCGGCCGCGGATCGCCGAGGTCCTCGTGAGGGGCAAAAAGTTTCATGTCGTCCGCAAGCGCGAGGAGTACGCCAACCTCACCAAGGCGGAGAAAATACCGGCATTTTTAAAGAAAGGGTAAAGGGACAAGGGTCAAGGGTCAAGGGTAAAGGGTAAAGGGGTGGAAGAAGATTTTTTTCATTTCTGGACCCTGAACTCTGTACCCTGTACCCTAAAACCTGCCACGGAGTGGCCCATGATCGAGTTTTTTAAGATACAGGGAAGCGGCAACGACTTCGTTCTCATCGACAACCGCGACAATGTCGTAAGGGATGTCGGCAAGATCGACGAGTTTGTGAAGACCGTCTGCCGGCAGCAC
>DATJPI010000197.1:0-5178 GCA_035506495.1 Syntrophales bacterium | reverse complement strand
GGTTACGTTCTGGATGGATGCATAGCGCATCTCCCAGGGCTTGCGGGCCTCTTCGCGGGCCAGGCGGTCGCCTGCAAAGTCAAGGCGGCAGCATCGCAGGATCTTGAGGCTCTGGTCTCGGTCGAAGATGAAATGGGGGTTCCCCTTCTCGGCAGCCACCCCGCAAACATGCAGCAGAAAATCCTCGTGGCCGGGCGTGGAGAAGAAATCTTCCGTCATCCGTAGGAGCGGCTTGGGGAAAAAAAAGGGGCTTCCCATGGCGTCACCCTCGCGATAGATCGTGAAGAGAGCCCAGGCAAAGCGCTGTGAATCTTTTTCGTAATGCCTGTACGTCTTGCCGGTGAACTTTCCGCCCGGCCCGATGGCGGGCACATCGCGCAAGTGCCGGGGGATCTCCCAGGTTATGCCGATCTCGGTGAAAATGGCCTGACCTCCTCGCGACACTGCCAACTGCGAGAACTCGAAGATCAGCATCTGGGCGATCTGCGCGATGTCCCGGTCTGAGAGGTTTTCGAGGTAAGGGGCAAAGAAGACGTTCACGGAGTCCCAGCCGATCGTTCCGGAGAAGTATCCCTGAAGGACGGCGCTGTAACGCACCATGTGGGCCAGCAGTACTTCTGCGTGCTTGGCCGGCTTCGAGGCGGAAAAGGTGTTGGGGAGATTGAGCCCGAATTTCTTGACGAACTCCAGGGTCTGGCTCGAGCTGTAAGGCCGGTCCACGTACCCCAGGTCGTGGAGGTGCAGGTCCCCTCTCACGTGGGCATCCCCCACATCGTGAGAGAAGACACCATGCAGGGCAAACTCCTTCTTGATTCCCTCGGCAAGGATCAGGTTCGACGCCTCGGGGCCGTGGGGCAGATTGGCGTTCTCCTTGTTCTGGTGAAGAATGAGCTGGTTGACGTCGTAAAGCGGGAACCCGAGCCGGGTGTGCATCCGGCGAGCCTGCTCGAGGCCGCGCTCCATGAGCTTCGCGTCGACGAGTTCGCGGATGAGGGGGGCCGTGAGATGGGTGAGGCCTGAGGCCATGATCTGCTTTTCAACGTCCAAACTGATCGCCTCGGCCGTGTCGAGATCGACATAGGTCTCGAGCATGAGCGCATCAACGATGCGCTTTCGGTCCCAGTGGGCGACCTCCTCGTCGGAGGTTCTGACGAAGAGGGTGATGTCGGTCGTTTCCTTGGCGGCCACAGAAAATCCTCTCAAACGAAGGGAATCTTTGTAACAGCTTGTGAGGGGGCTGTCAATCAGGCGAAAAGGGAAGCGGAATTCAAGGTGATGCAGAGAGAAAAGATTTTGCCGGCTCAAAAGCGCTTTGCGACGGTTCTAAGGCTCGCTTCGCTGCGGCTGCAAAAAATCGTCCTTCGGGCTCAAACAATTTGCGCCGCGGTCGCTCCGCTTCGCCAAGAACCGTTAGCGCAAAGACACTTTAACTGATCCTTGCAAAACCTTTCCCCTCTGCATCAGTTCTCCGGGCTGGTCAAAAAGGTTCAGATGCAAGGCGCCCGACATCCCGAGGAGCGAGGCGTACTTTTGAGCGTAGGTTGAGCGACGAGGGACGAGGGCAACGCAGCAGATGAGCTTTTTGGGGCGCCCTATCCCGCAAAGCGGGGCGCCCCGGCAGGGAAAGAACTTTTCATGGTTGCGCCCCCTGACGGGATGCGCCCCCGGTCACCAGCCCGTTAGATATTTGTTTTGGATTGGCCTGCTAGCGAATCCAGCGCCTTTTCAGCGGCCCTGGACAGGGCTTCATCGTTGTCATGGGTGAGGGCGAAGACCCGGAAGTGGACGACCCGTGCCGGGATGAAGCGGTAGAGATCGACAAGCGGCTCCGGCGAGGTGATCCCCGTGGAGGGATTGTAGATATTGATCCGTTTTTTCTCCTCCGTGATGGGATTGAGCGGTCTCGGGTCCTGGGTAGCGAGATCGACGCGGAGCGGTTTTTGCCGCAATCCCCGGGGTAGATGCCTGCGGATCTCGTCCTCGTAGTCCTGTGCTGCCGAGAAGCGTATACCCCGGGGCAGATCGTCGATGGACAGTTCCGTGACAAAGGACATCTTCCACTTGACCTCGCGATTGTGGAGCTTCTCCCATTCCCTGCCCAGCTTTCGCTTTCTCAAGTCCGCATTCTTTCGCCAAAGCTGAACTTCGCGGAAGAGGGTCCACTCGTCGCACTCGAGATAATCGTCAAGATGCTTCGAAGGATCTCTGGGCAGAAGCAGGTCCATGGTGTCGCGGAAGATCTCCTGGAGGTGCAGATCGAGTGCCCGCGTGGTGCGGTGGTAGTAAACGTTACGGTAGAGGTTGAGCCTGGCGTTCAGGAACCGGGAGAGGGCAGAGATGCCTGCCTGATGCAGGGTAATCCCTTTGGGGGTGAAAAAGGTGTAGAAGCGAAGGCGCGAGATGTCCACCATGTCCAGTGAAAAGCCGGTCATGAAGGCGTCGCGCTGGACGTAATCAAGGTTGTCGGCCGTGTAGATGCCCGAGAAGAGCTGCCGCAAGAACTCGAGCCATCGAGGTTGTCTTCCGTCCTGCCCGGCAGGCATTTTAATGAGGTAGGCAATGCTGGCTGGGTCAATGGTCTCTCCCTTTTCAAAGGGTCCCGTGGGGCTGCGCCTCATGGCGGTGATCGTTCTGGCCAGTTTCCTGGTGATGATCCTCTGCCCAAGATCCTCGTGGGTAATCCCGTACTGATTGAGGAATTGATCGTCGAAGAAATGGCCGAAGGGACCATGCCCCACATCGTGCAAGAGTCCTGCAAGACGGGCCAGCTCTTCGACGAAATGAACCGAAGGGGCATCGGGGCAGACGCTCTTGAGGCTGGGATAGAGGTGCCGGCCGAATTCGCCCGCCATGTGCATGGTGCCCAGCGAGTGCTGAAACCGGCTGTGCTCAGCGGCTGGGTATACCCAGCGGGCGCTTTGGAGCTGGTGGATCCTCCGGAGGCGCTGAAGCCAGGGGGAGTCGAGGAGATCCTTTTCCGTCTTCTCTTCCGGGTGCTCTTTTTCCGGGACGGTGAACCAGGCATACTGGTAGATCGGGTCGGCAATGAGCGCCTTTCCCGTGTAGACGTTCGCGAACTCGAGGCCCTTTCGATTCATGGAAGAATTTCTATCGGAATTCGGCACAATGTTCAATCGCTAATCGCGTGGGACTGGAAAAAGGTTTTGTTTCGGCGACTTCTTTGATAGAAGAAATCAGGTGATCACGGAGAGATAACGACAGGATGCCCAAGAACCTGAAAATCGCTTCCTTCATCATGCTGATCCTGATCGCGATCGGAACAACGGGCTTTCACTTGATCGAGGGGTGGGATTCCCTTCAATCCTTCTATACCACGATCATGACCCTGACAACGGTGGGCTACGGGGATTTTGCCCCGAAGACAAAAGGGGGCATGCTCTTCACGGCCGTCCTTGTCATTTTCGGCGTAGGCACCATGCTCTACTCGGTGGGCCTCGTGGCCCAGATCATGGTGGAGGGCAGTCTGCTGCAACTCATGGGGAGAGGTCGGATGGAAAAAACCATCGAGAAAATGCACAATCATTACATCATATGCGGGTGCGGCCGGATCGGGATGTTGATCGCCCGGGAGCTGGCTGCCGAGAAGGTACCCTTCGTTGTCATGGACAACAACCCGGAAGTGATCCAGAGAATACAGGAAGAGGGTTTTGTCTACTTCCGTGGAGACGCGACCCATGATAAGTGCCTGATCGGCGCAGGCATCAAACGGGCCAGGGGTGTCGTCTGCGTCCTTCCCTCCGACGCCCAGAATCTCTATGTTATCCTGACGTCAAAAGAACTCAACCCCAATGTGTGGATTCTGTCGCGCTCCGAGGAGGAGGCCTCCGAGCACCGTCTCCTGCGGGCGGGTGCAGACCGGGTCATGTCGCCCTACACGCTTGGCGGTAGCCGCATGGCCATGGCCATCCTGCGGCCCGCCATGCTCGACTTCATCGAGATCACCACTCGCAGGCAGAGCTTGGAGCTTCGCATGGACGAGTTGCCTATCTGCGAAGGATCGTCCCTCATCGGGAAATCCCTCGAGGCATCGGAGATTCGTCAGGGCTACGGGCTCATCATTGTGGCGGTGAAGAAGGAATCAGGAAAGATGATCTTCAACCCCATGGCGAACTACATCATCGAGAATGGGGACAAGCTGATTGCCCTGGGGGAGGAGGACAACGTTACAAAGCTATCGCAAGTGTGTCTTGTATGAGCGAGGACGGGAGGACCCCTTCGCGAAGGACCTTGACCGGAGAGACAGTTACATCGACGATGGTCGAACCTTTTCCTCCCGGTGTGTACCCGCCATCCACAACTCCATCGAGCTTTCCTCCCAGCTGTGAAATCACCTCTGCGGCTGATGAGCATTCCGCCGCGCCGGAAAGGTTTGCGCTTGTTGCCGTCAAGGGTCCGCCCAGTCTCTTTGAGAGTTCCCTGGCGATAGGATGACTGCTGAGCCGCATGCCAATCCTTCCCGAGCCCGCCGTCAGCTTCGGCGATACGGAAGGCGAGGCGCTGAAGAGGATCGTCAGGGGCCCGGGCCAGAATTTTTCCATGAGCTTCCGCGCTGATGAGGGGATGCCTTCCGCGAAAGCGTCAAGATGTCCCGCCTCCCCGATAACGACGAGGATCGGATTGCTGAAATCCCGGCCCTTGATATCGAAGATCTTATCGATGGCCGCCTCATTGCGCGCATCAGCACCCAGGCCGTAGAACGTCTCCGTAGGGAATGCGATCACACCGCCACTCTTCAGAATGGCAACGGCTTCATCGATCCGACCCGGCTCCGGATTCTCGGGATTTATCTTTATCGTCCCGGTCATAGTTCGAAAGGATAAAGGTTAAAGGAAAAAGGCCAAAGGGAAGTAAAAGGGGGCGGACTCCTTTATCCTTTCACCTTTGGCCTTTTGCCTGCTTTAGAGGCATTCCAGCTTCTTGTGCTTTTCCTCCACTTCGCGGGCCATCTGCTCAGCATGCTGCTGGAGCTTCTTTTTCAGGGTTGCATCGCTTAAGGCGAGAATTCTTGCCGCCAGCAGAGCGGCGTTGCGCGCGCCCGCCTTCCCGATGGCCATGGTCGCTACAGGTATACCTCCTGGCATCTGGACAGTGGAGAGAAGCGCATCGAGCCCCCCGATGGAGGTAGAATCGATGGGCACCCCGATGACGGGAAGCCGT
>DATJPI010000196.1:0-4077 GCA_035506495.1 Syntrophales bacterium | reverse complement strand
CTCGATCTTCAGCGGGCCGCCCTGCCTGCGCAAAACGGCCGTCCGGATCTTCAAGACCTGTTTGCTTTCTTCTGATGTTTTTCGAGCTGCCATCTATTCCTCGGGTTTCGGGCTCTCTGGTCGATTTCGTTTATTTCGTCTATTTCGTCTGTTTCGTTTATTTCGTCTGTTTGTCCATCGCTTCGCGAGGGCCACAGGCATCAGGCGTCCGGCTTCGGGCATAAGAAGGGACGGGGGACCGGAGTGCAGGGACGGGCTGCGCGCCCGGGATCAATACCCGCCGAAGACCGGCCCCGCGTCAAACAGGCGTTTCCAATCCGCATAATCCACAACGTAGTCGTAGCCGCAGACCTTGGAGAGGGTCCGACCTTTGAGGATCTCCCCGATGCGGGTTCCCCCTGTGACGGTGCGGTCTGCAGGACCAAAGGGGTTGAATTTCATGGCGCCGCCGTCAACAAAGACGTAATCGCAGATAAAGAGAACGTCCTCGAAGATGTAGAGGGTGAAACCGGGCGTGTGGCCGTCGATGGGGAACGCCTCGATGCCGTGATGGAGAAAGCGCTCTTCGAAGGTTCCGTCGAAGGTGAAGGGGCGGCAGATCGCATGAACGGAATCCAGATGATGGATGTGCACCTTCGCCTTGAAATGTTCCCTGTAGAGGTTTGAGGCGCCAAGGAAGTGGTGATGGGTAAAGAAGATTGAATCGGCCCTGGCCAGGGAGGCATCGAAACAGGAGGGGCAGTCGATCCAGCAGGCACAGTGGGCGGTCTCGATGCGGTAGGCGGCATGCTCGATGCCGAGGGCCGGGTGGGAATTGAGCCGGGTCACTTTTTCGTTTACCGGTGTGGCTACCAATTTGAAGCGGGCCGAGCATTCCTCGGCGGTGATAAAGTGTTTTTTAGCGGCTCCGCAGAATGGGCAACGATCGGGATGAAAACCGACCATGTTGAAACCGCAGACGAGGCAGACATATTGCTCTTTTGTCATAGGGGCCTCCGTCACGCACACTGTTGTATTATTTTAATACCGCCGGAGATCAAGGATCAAGGAGAAAGGAACTGCACCAATCTGGTCTGTTTCATCTATTTCGTCTATTTCGTCTGTTTGGTCTGTTCGCAGTCCCTGGTCTTTCTCCTTTTTAATCGTTTCGTTCATCCTGAATTAAACGTTCCTTTAAAAACGGGCCGTTTCGTGCGCCCCTGCGGGCGGCAGGGGACGGATCTGAAGTCGCTATTTCCCCATTCTGATCCATGGCTTGCAAACTATCTTTTCCTGTCTTCTCATCCTGGCACGGTCCTTCCAATATATAAAAGGCAAATAAAAGAAACTCCTAAGAGGACCTGACCATGAAAAAGACGCTTTCCACCCTGATTCTTACCGCAGTCGTCGTGCTGATCACCGCTACCTTCAGCTTTGCCGAGTATACCGCAGCCGGCGTCGGAAACTTCCCCTACTTCCACCTGGGGGCCCTGATTGTCGGCGGTATGATTATCGTTTCCCTGAAGCAGAAGTACCAGAAGCTCTACATGAGAGAGGCAATGGGCAGTTTCGCGATGTACGCGGCGCTTGTCGCGCTGTTCACGAACCCCGTGGCCCAGGCAATTAAGAATCTGATCGGCTAAGCCAAAACCTGAAAGGAAGGAGCCGGAGCGGTCCGGCTCCATGATGACCCATGAGAACCGGAATCACAGCATACAAGGGAAGCATCCTCTCCGACATCCTGGCTTTCAGCGCCTGGGGGTTTGTGATTGTTGCTTGCTCACTTCTCTTCTTCTGGGTCGGGCTTCTCATTGACGAGCAGCTCCGGACCCAACCTTACTTTATGTTCGGGCTCTTCTTCCTGGCCATCCTGTTGACCATCGGCAGGCTCTGGCAGAAGGCCTTCGAAGTGAAAGAAAAGCTGAGGGCTGGATTGATCCCCGAAAACGAGAGGAAGGCACTCAGGGATTTGAGCAAGACAGGGATCACGTTGAGTCGTCATCCGTAACCTATCCGTCAACCTCCGGGCGGGCAATGCCGCGCCGGGCCGGAACAAACAGGTCTTCCAATAAACGCCCCCCTTCCGGATCAACAACGGAATGGGGGTTTTTACATAGAATTGTCTTGACTTTCCCCGGATTGAGCACATGATGAAAGCAACAATGTAATAGCCATCAATCAAAATCTTGATGCCCTCTCTTCCCATTTAGGGAAACTACGGAAAAAATTGAAGCCCTGTCGCATTGTAATCGACAGGGCTTTTTTTCTAGATTCGAGAAGAAGTCCGCAACAGGGAGGAGCAAGGTTATGGAAATGCCCACGGACAAGAAGGAAGGAATGCCAGAAATCGAGACCAGGAGATTATCGGACATGGAATCCAGTATTGTCAGCACCATGCGCCGATTTTTCACGGTGAGTCCCGGGCCATCGAAGGATGCCCTGGAGATCGCCATTATGAAAGCCTCAAAGCGATACTTTGAGGGATACCCAAACGGATAAGGGTCCCTGTTTTTGCAACCTGCCAGACGATAGGAGACCGGGTGCCTTTTGCATTCAAGGGGACATTCCGGACGATATGAAACAATCAAGAGAAGGGTGTGCGTGATGATGACAGGGGAATACGTGGCGATTTCTGCGGCGATCGGGACGGTGTTGCTGGTTTCCGTGGTGATGTTCTGCAGATTGAAAAGTGCGAGAGAAAAACGCCGTGCTGCCATCCGCGTGACACGGCAAGCTGAAGGGGTAGCCCTCATTCACCGGCTGCGTTCGTACATCATTCCATGACAGCCGCCCTATTGAATCTGTTCCGTTCAACGTCGAGCGGCTCGCTCGCGATTTCTCTCTAATCCGAATTCCTACTCCAGTTCATGTTTTGACACTACTCATACCGGCTATTTCCCGATGGCTCAGTCTGCTCGTCCGCAATAGAATGATAGGAACAGGTGAGAAGGGAGGACGAAGACCATGGCCGAATTGACGGGAAAAGAATTGGCGGAAGGCATCCGTCAGAAGGTCGACGAGCTGAAAAAAGTATGCCGGGGCGTGGATGAGAGCACGGCCTCCCGAGCGCCGGAGGGCCGATGGTCGCCCAAGGAGATTCTTTCCCACCTCTGGGGACCTGACGGCAACGGGCCCCTGCCGCTCTTCCAGCAGTTTCTCAGCGGGGAGACCCCCACGCTTGATTTAGACCCGGGCAACCCCTTCTTTTCCGAGAGCCGCTCCAGGATGACCTTCAGTGCGCTACTGGCAGAGGTCGAAAAGTCCTATGAGCGGATCACGGCGTTCGCGGCAGGCCTGACCCGGGAGCAGCTCGCGAGAAAGGCGCGCATTCCGAAGATGAAAGAGTCGCCGTGGGGAGAATACCCGACACTGGAAAACATGATCAGCGTGCTGGGAGAGCATCACCTTCAGTCTCACAGCAACCACATGCGCGAGATCCTGCAGGCTCTCGGTGTCCAGACCGAGGGGGGGAAATAGATGCAAGGTATTTCGACCATCAGTATCAGAGGAACGCCAATGGAATATTCCTTATGAAAATAATAACTTTAGTCGAGACAGAATAAAGGGATTTAGTAATTCCAGGAGGTGTGGCCCATGTTTCAAGGTCTCTTTCAGCCAATGCATTTGCTGGTCATATTAATACTGGCTCTTCTAATATTCGGGCCGGGTAAGCTTCCTGAATTGGGGAGCTCGATTGGCAAGGCAATAAAGGGCTTCAAGAAATCCATGGAGGAGCCGGAAAAAGAATCTGAGAATATCTCCGCTACTTATAAAATCGAGGACAAAAAGCAATAACCCGTCAGCCTTCAACCTATTGGCCTAAACAGTGAGATGAAAAAGGGATTGGCTTTGTCAGCTGACCCTTTTCTTTGTTGTGGCGAATGGGCGGCTGACGAAAATGGAGGGCGGCCGATAAAGAAGCGGGCCGGCAGCAGATACCGGCCCTATATTGGAAAAGGGGGCTGAACATTCGTTGCACATTTACTTTGACAAACGATTGAATCTCGACTAAAAGGTACAAAAAATGAAGGAGGTGAAACATCAGATGAAGAAAGCATTTGCATTGATTCTAGCTCTGCTTCTTGCCGTATCATTTTC
>DATJPI010000195.1:0-8858 GCA_035506495.1 Syntrophales bacterium | reverse complement strand
CGAGGATTCAAAGCCGCCCGTGGCACCCAGCATAATGCTCGGGTAATAAGCGGCCTCGGCAACCCCGATCTGGGCATTCGCCGCCGCGACACGCCTCTCCACGGCAGCAATATCAGGTCTTCGTTCGAGCAGATCGGACGGAATGCCGACCGGCACTGCCGGCGGGCTGGCAAAGAGCGGAGTGGCGGGGATCGAGAAAACGGAGGCCGGCTTGCCGATAAGAACCGCGATGGAGTGCTCCAACTGCGAGCGCTGCACACCCACATCAATGGCCTGCGCCTGCGTGGATTTCAGTTGCGTCTCCGCCTGCAGGACTTCGGCGCGGGATGCCACGCCGTACGTATAACGGTTTTTCGTCAACTGCAGGGATTTCTCATAGGCAGCCACGGTTGCATCCAGCAGGGCTTTCTGGGCGTCAAGGGCGCAGAGCTGGAAATAGTTCTGCGCCAGGAGCGTCTGCGAGCTGAGCCGGATCGATTCGAGGTCGGCGGCGCTTGCCTGGGCACCCGCCTGGTTCGCCTCCACAGTGCGGCGCACCTTGCCCCAGACATCCGGTTCCCACGAAGCGGTCCCCGTCACCAGGAAGTCGTTCGCCTCCGAGGTCACTACCGCGACGCTGCTCGTGTTCGAGGACCGAAGGGACCGTGTCGCCTGCGCTCCTGCCGTCACCGTCGGGAAATAGCCAGCCCTGCCGGCCCGCACGACGGCGAGGGCCTGTCTGTACTGGGCTTCTGCCGCTGCGACATTCTGGTTGGAGATATTGACCTGTTCGACGAGGGCATCGAGCTGAGGGTCCTTGAAGAGCTTCCACCAGGCACCGCGGGCAAGGGCTTCCTGCGGCTGCGCGACTTTCCAGTCCGCATTTTCCTTGTAAGAGACCGGTGCTGGCGCTTCCGGTTTCCGGTAATCCGGTCCGACGGCGCAGCCGGCAAGAAAAGCGAGCACACCCGCTACGATCGCTGCCGACATGCAACACGGCCCGAGCCTTTTCCAGAGATATTTTCCCGTATGCATCATGCGCATCAGTCCTCACCAGGGCCTTTCTTCCCTGATCGAATGTAGGCAAGTCATCTCATCGGCGCGCCGCCCGTCTTCTCGTCACGGCGCATCCGGCGCTCCCGCAATGACACCACGAACCGCAAGCCGCCGGGCGGCTTTCTGCCGTTCCAGCCAGAGCCTGTAACGTTCGAGATAGAGATAGACCACCGGCGTCGTATAGAGCGTCAGCATCTGGCTGAAGATCAGCCCGCCGACGATAGCGATGCCGAGGGGTCGGCGGATCTCCGATCCGACGCCGATTCCCAGCGCCAACGGAAGGGCGCCCAAAAGGGCCGCCATGGTCGTCATCATGATCGGCCGAAATCGCAGAAGGCAGGCCTGATAAATAGCCTCTTCAGGGCGCTTTCCTTCCTTGCGTTCGGCCTCAAGGCCGAAATCCACCATCAGGATCCCGTTTTTCTTTACGATGCCGATGAGCAGAATCATTCCGATCAGGGCGATGAGGGAAAGATCGGCTCTCGCGATCAAAAGCGCAAGCAGCGCCCCGACACCGGCGGACGGCAGGGTGGAAAGAATCGTCAGGGGATGAATATAGCTTTCGTAAAGAATGCCGAGGACGATGTAGACCGCCGCCAGCGCGGCAAGGATCAGAAGAGGCTGATTGGCGAGCGAGGCCTGGAATACCTGTGCCGTTCCCTGAAAGCTGCCCCGCACCCCCACAGGCAATCCCATCTTGTGCGTCTCCGATTCGATCCGGTTCACGGCATCGCCCAGCGCCAGCCCCGGCGCGAGATTGAACGACAGCGTCACGGCCGGAAATTGCCCCTGGTGACTCACCGCGAGCGCCGTCCGCGTCATTTCATAGTGCGCAAACGAGCTGAGCGGAACGAGTCCCCCATTGGAGGATGGAACATAGATATGGCGCAGTGTGTCCGGGCGCTGCCAGAAACTGGGCTCCACCTCCATCACCACGTGATATTGGTTCAAGGTCGTATACATGATGGACACCTGCCGTTGGCCGAAGGCACTGTACAGGGTGTCGTCGATCGCCTGCGGACTGACGCCCAGGCGCGAGGCCGTGCTGCGGTCGATCGAGAGCATGGCCTGCAATCCCTGGTCCTGCTGATCACTGTTGACGTCGACGATGCCCGGGATTTCCCGCAGGCGCTGCTCGATGCGGGGCGCCCAGGTCATGAGATCCGCCAGGCTTTCCCCCTGCAGGGTGTACTGGTATTGCCCTCCGCTCATCCGACCCCCAACGCGCAGGTCCTGCACGGGCTGCAGATAGGCAGGCGCCCCCGGAACGCTGCTTATGCTCTTGCGCAGCCTCGCGATGACCTGGTCGGCGCTCAGCTTTCTCTCGTTCAGGGGTTTCAAAGAGATAAACATCCGGCCCGTGTTCGTCGTGGCGCGCCCCCCGGAGCTCCCCGTAAATGCAACGACCGTGTCTACCGCCGGGTCTTTCATGATGAGATCCACGATGGCCGTCATCTTATCCTTCATGGACTGGAAGGAGATATCCTGGGCGGCCAGGATGGTGCCCATCAGACGACCCGTATCCTGCTGCGGAAAGAACCCTTTCGGGATCACGACGAACAGTGCGATGCTCACAACGATTGTGGAAAGCATCAGGGCGAGCATCGACCGCTGGTGCTTCAGGGCCCAGGAGAGGCTCCTTTCATAGGCATGAAGCACACGGTCATACAGGTGTTCGCTTGCCTGGAACAACCGTCCCGGGCTCCGTTCCCCTTCCCTTTTCAACAAGTAGGCACACATCATCGGGGTCGTCGTCAGCGAGACGACAAGGGAGATCATGACAGCCGCGGAGAGGGTGACGGCAAACTCACGAAACAGCCGTCCGATCATTCCCCCCATGAAGAGGATGGGAATGAACACTGCCACGAGGGAGACGCTGATGGAGAGGACCGTGAAGCCGATTTCGCGCGATCCGATCAGGGCCGCCCGGTAGGGCGACATCCCCTTCTCGATGTAGCGAGTGATATTTTCGAGCACAACAATAGCATCGTCCACAACAAAGCCCGTTGCAATCGTGAGGGCCATGAGCGAGAGGTTGTCGAGGCTGTAGCCGCACAGGTACATGATGCCGAACGTGGAGATGAGAGAAACCAGCACGGCAACACTCGGGATGACGGCACTGCGGACATGGCGCAGGAACACGAACACGACCAGAACGACGAGGAAGCCGGAGACGACCAGGGTCCGTTCCACATCTTTCAGCGATTGCCGGATCGAGATCGTCCGGTCCATGACGACGGAAAGGTTGATCGCTTTGGGGATGGATGCTTCGAGCTGCGGGAGCAGTTCGACAACCCGGTCGACGGTCTCGATAATGTTCGCCCCCGGTTTGCGGCTTACGATGACCATGACGGAGGGCTTTCCGTTGACGAGCCCCGCGTTGCGGATATTTTCCACCGAGTCCTGCACGTCGGCGATGTCGGAGAGCTTTACCGGGGCGCCGGCCCGATACGAAACGATCAGCGGGCGGTACTCTTCTGCCTTAAAGATCTGGTCGTTCGTCCGGATCTCCCAGGTCTTTTCGTCATTGGCCAACTGTCCCTTGGGCCGGTTTACGTTCGCCGCGCTCAGTGCAGCGCGCACGTCGGCAAGGCTGATCCCGTATTGGCTCAGCGCCAGGGGGTTGAGCTCCACGCGGACCGCGGGCAGCGAACCGCCACCGACGATCACTTGGCCCACACCGTCCACCTGGGACAATTTCTGTTGAAGGATGGTCGACGCCGCGTCGTACATCTCTTCCCGGGTTACCGTATCGGAGGTGAGGGCCAGGATGAGGATGGGGGCCTCCGCGGGGTTGGCCTTGCGATATTGCGGGTTTGAAGGAAGGGCCGCGGGCAGATCCGTCCGTGCGGCGTTGATCGCGGCTTGGACGTCGCGGGCCGCACCGTCGATATCGCGGTTCAGGTCGAATTGAAGGACAACGGAGGTCGAACCGAGGTTGCTGGTGGAGGTCATCTCGGTCACACCGGCAATGCGTGTAAATTGCCGCTCCAGCGGAGCCGCGACGGCCGTTGCCATGGTCTCGGGACTTGCCCCCGGAAGGGACGCGGATACCATGATCGTCGGAAAGTCCACCTGCGGCAAGGCCGACAGCGGGAGCAGGCGGACGGCGATCACACCGGCAAGCACCATTCCCACTGTCAGGAGGGTGGTCGCCACGGGCCTACGGATGAAAATGGCCGAGAAATTGGGTCCGATCATGTTTCCCCGTTCTCTTTCGCCTCATCGCTGATGCGGCTTCCGCCCTTTCGACTTGCCAGCCTGTCGAACCAGAGGTAGATGACCGGTGTCGTGTAAAGCGTGAGCACCTGGCTGAAAATAAGTCCCCCGATGATGGAGATGCCAAGGGGGCGCCGAAGCTCTGCGCCCACGCCCCCGCCGATTGCCAGCGGCAGCGCGGCCAGAAGGGCCGACAGGGTCGTCATCATGATCGGGCGGAAACGCAACAGGGAGGCCTGGTAGATGGCCTCGATGGGGCTTTTGCCTTCCCGTCGCTCGGCATCCAGGGCGAAGTCCACGATCATGATGCCGTTTTTCTTCACGATGCCGATGAGGAGGATGATCCCGATCAGGGTGATGACGCTGAACTCGGTGCGGCACAGAATCAGGGCGAGGAGTGCGCCGACTCCTGCCGATGGCAGGGTAGACAGAATCGTAATCGGATGGATGTAGCTCTCGTACAGAACTCCGAGGACAATGTAAACCGTCACCAGGGCCGCCAGGATCAGGAGCGGCTCGTTGGCCAGCGAGGACTGGAAGGCCTGAGCAGTGCCCTGGAAACTCCCTCGAATGCTGGCCGGAATGCCGAGTTGCTTCATAGTCGAATCAATGGCCTTCACGGCATCCCCCAGCGACGCATCCGGAGCCAGATTGAACGAGATGGTCGTCGCCGGGAACTGCCCCTGGTGACTGATGACGAGAGGGCCTTTTGTCTCTTGGACCTGAGAGATGGCCCCGAGGGGCACCTGTCCGCCGGCCGCGCTTCGGATATAGAGCGCGCCCAGGTCCTCGGGATGGTCCTTGAATTCCGGCTTGGTCTCCAGGATGACACGGTACTGGTTCAACTGCGTGAACATCGTGGAGATGAGCCTCTGGCCGTAGGCATCGTAGAGAGTGTCGTCGATCATTTGGGGCGTGATCCCGAGACGCGATGCCGTGGCGCGGTCGATGGTGACCAGCGTCTGCAGGCCCTCGTTCTGCTGGTCGCTGCTCACATCGCGAAGCTCCGGCAGCTCCCGCAGCGCGGTGACGAGCTTCGGGGCCCAGATGCCGAGCTCTTCGGCGTTCGGATCCTCGACGCTGTACTGGTACTGCGTGCGGCTCACGCGGCTCTCGACCGTGAGATCCTGTACGGGCTGCATGTAGAGTGTGATCCCCTCGAGGCGGGCCAGTTCCGGCTGCAGACGGCGGATCACCTCAACCGCATTTGCATTCCTCTCCGAAAGAGGCTTCAGGTTGATGAGAACCCGTCCGCTGTTCAGAGTGGTGTTGGTCCCGTCCACTCCGATAAACGTGGTCAGGCTCTGCACGGCCGGATCGCGAAGAATCACCCGCGCGAGGGCCTGTTGGTCTCTCGCCATCGCTGTAAATGACGTCCACTGCGGCCCTTCGGACAACCCGAGGATCAATCCCGTGTCCTGGACGGGGAAAAAGCCCTTGGGGATGACGACGTACAGGAGGACCGTAAAGACGAGAGTTGCCACCGCCACGATAAGAGTTGCCCTTTGGCGTTCCAAAACCCATTTTAGGGACCTCCCATAGGCTGCGATGGTCCTGTCAAATATCTTCTGCGATGCCCGGTAAAGTCTCTTTTGCTGCTCCTCGGGTTTGTGCTTCAACAATCTTGCGCACATCATCGGCGTCAGTGTAAGCGACACAACCGCGGAGATCAGAATGGTGACTCCGAGGGTGACAGCAAACTCACGGAAGAGCCTTCCCACCACATCGCTCATGAACAGGAGCGGTATGAGAACAGCAACCAGAGAGACGGTAAGAGACAAAATGGTGAAGAAAATCTGCTCGGATCCTTTGAGTGCGGCCTCAAGGGGAGAGTCGCCCTGCTCAATGTATCGGGCAATGTTTTCGATCATTACGATGGCGTCATCGACCACGAAGCCCGTTGCAATCGTAAGAGCCATGAGCGTCAGGTTGTTCAGGCTGAATCCCAGAAGATACATAATCCCGAACGTCCCAACGAGCGAAACCGGAACGGCAACGCTCGGGATGGACGTCGCTGACAGGGTGCGGAGAAACAGAAAGATTACCATGACGACCAGCGCCACAGCGAGCATCAGCTCGAACTGCACATCCTTCACGGAAGCCCGGATCGTGGTCGTGCGGTCCGTCACGACGGAGACCTTCACTGCGGCGGGCAGTGAGCTTTGCAGCTGCGGCAGAAGATTCTTGATCCGGTCGACGACTTCGATGACATTGGAACCGGGCTGCCGCTGGATGTTCACGATCACCGCGGGGGTGTCATTCAACCAGGCAGCCAGCTTCACATTCTCCGCATCGTCAACGGCATCGGCAACATCGGAAAGGAGCACCGGCGCATTCTTGCGGAAGGCAACGACCAGGGGCCTGTACTCCTTGCTCGACAGCAGCTGGTCGTTGGCACCGATAATGGAAGACTGCCTGGGGCCGTCAAAGCTCCCCTTCGCCTGATTGACGTTGGCCGAGGCAACCGCCGCGCGCAGGTCTTCCAGTGTCAGGCCGTAGGCGGCAAGCGCCGTGGGGTTTGCCCGGATTCGGACAGCCGGCCGCTGTCCCCCGGCGATGCTGACGAGACCCACGCCGGAAAGCTGCGAGATCTTTTGTGCAAGTCGTGTCTCTGCCAGATCTTCCACTTGCGGGAGAGGCAGCGTATCCGACGTCAATGCCAGAGTCAGGACGGGCGCATCGGCCGGGTTCGTCTTGCTGTACACGGGCGGGTTCGGCAAATCCCTCGGAAGGAAAGTGCCCGAGGCATTGATGGATGCCTGGACTTGCTGTTCGGCAACGTCGAGGCTGAGGTCAAGGCTGAACTGCAGCACGATGACCGAGCTGCCGCCGGAACTCGTGGAGGTCATCTGCCGCAGACCGGGCATCTGCCCGAACTGGCGTTCGAGGGGAGCCGTGATGGATGAAGTGATGACCTCGGGGCTCGCTCCGGGATAAAAGGTCAGGACCTGGATTGTCGGGTAATCAACCTGAGGCAGAGCGGAGACGGGCAGCAGACGATAGGCGACAAAACCGGCAAGCAGGATGGCGACCATCAGCAGCGTGGTTGCCACGGGACGCAGGATAAAAATGCGTGACGGGTTCATCGCTTGCCTTTTCCAGAGGGAGCAGCGCCCTGTCCCTGCAACTCGACCTTGCTGCCATCCCTCAGTCTATCCGCCCCCTCGACCACAACAAGCTCATCCGGCGAGAGCCCCTCCTCGATGGAAACGAGATCGCCCTCCGTGGGCCCGCTTTTGACCGTTCGTACCGCCGCAGTGAGATCCGGAGTCACCACGTAGACGTAGGATCCCCGGGTGCTCCGCTGCAAGGCGGACGCGGGCACCACGATCGTCCCGCTTTTGACATCGAGGAGCAGCCGGGCGTTCACGAACTGATTGGGAAACAGCTCGTTGCTCGTGTTGGGAAATAAGGCCTTGAGCCGCACCGTGCCCGTCGTCGGGTCGATCTGGTTGTCAACGGTCAAGAGAGTCCCCTCGGCTATTTTTTTTGATTGATCCCGATTGAGGGCGATGACCGATATGGGCTTGCCGGTCTTGAGCATGGCCAGCACCGGCTGGAGGCTGTCTTCGGGGATCGAGAAAATGACCGTTATGGGCTGGAGTTGCGTGACAACGGCAAGACCGTTGGCATCGCTTGCATGTATGATATTGCCAGGGTCAACGAGACGCAAGCCGATCCTGCCGCCGATGGGCGCCGTGATGCGCGAGTAAACCAATTGCAGCTTGGCATTGTCGACCTGGGCCTGGTCGAGTTTAACGGTTCCTTCCAGCTGCTGCACGAGGGACTTCTGGGTATCCACCTGCTGCTTTGCGATGGAATCATCTTCGAGCAGGGCTTGGTATCGCTGAAGGTCCAGCCGGGCATTCGCGAGCAGGGCCTGGTCGCGGGCCATCTGCCCGAGCATTTGCTCAAGTTGCGCATCAAACGGGCGGGGGTCAATCTCTGCCAGGAGTTGGCCATCATTCACGATTTGACCCTCCTGAAACAGGACCTTCATCAGTTGCCCGTCGACGCGGCTTCTTACCGTAACGGTATTCAAAGGGGTGACGGAGCCGAGACCGTTCAGGTAGACGTGAATGTCTCCCTTTTTCGCTGCCACGGTGACAACGGGAACGGCTCGCGCCATCTGATCGTTTCCCTGCTTTGCCGCGCGGGTCGAGGGTCCGCCGGACAGGCCGAAGATCGCATAGGCCCCGAGTGCCAGGAGGCAGGCTGCAATGAGCAGGATCCACTTGCGCTTGAGTACGGCCGCAAGAAACATTTTGAAAGCGGTGACTTTTTCTGGTTCCGTCTCCGGCATAAACTCTCACCTCATCATCCTATGGTCATCACGGGCAGCGTATGCATTCGGACGTTTTCGCTTCCTTCGGGAAACGGACCCTAGCCGGGCCGATCTCCAGTATACACGAGAAGGGCGTCATTCCCGCTTGCAGCACCACGCAGGAACAAGTCCAGGACAAGGTCCACCCCCCCGGAGAGGGACGTGCCTTCCGGATTCGTGATCGAGGCATACTTGAAATATGAAACAATGCCAATCAGTACATGGGCCAGGATCTTCGTGTCAAAGGGCCGAAGGAGCTTGTGTTCGATTCCCTGCCGGA
>DATJPI010000194.1:0-4510 GCA_035506495.1 Syntrophales bacterium | reverse complement strand
GCCGAACGATCGGTGAAACATCCGCAGAGAAAAGCCGCCCTGCAGGCGTGTGACCTGGTTGTGGTACAGCTCCATGGGGTTGATCCGGCGGCTTCCGTATTCGTCGTCACGGGCAAAAGGCCCGAAGACGCTTGTCAGGAGGATTCTGGCCTTCGTGCCTCTGGGATGGCGTACGATGGAGGGATCGTTCATGGACAAGGTTCCTTTCCTGCGCTTCTTCTATGATGATCATGAGGACCTTACGGAGAAAGCGACGGGAAAGGAAGCCCGAAAGCGCGGTTTTACAATAGTTTTACAATGTGCAAGATTAGCAATAGATCATGGCGATGATTGGCGTTGACAGGAGAAAGTCTCCGGTGTAGCAATTTCGATTATGGTGAGTCGCGTAAGATGGTTCGTCCATCCCATTCTGATCTTTGTCCTTTCCGTCGTGGCCCTGGCCGCCTCCCTGGCCCTGTATATCTACTGGTATCTTGGGGTCAGCACGGGCCTTCAAAGGATTGTCAGTACGTACCGGCTCGACCCGGAGGGATTTTTCGAGTTCAAGACCTGGGTCGTCATCCTCGTGCTTTCCATCCTGGTGGGACTCATCCTCGTGGGGGTGTTCATCATCTTCGTCTACTACCAGAAGACCTGGCGTCTCTACCGGCTGCAGCGCAACTTCATCGACAGCTTCACCCATGAACTCAAGACGCCCGTGACCTCGCTGAAACTGTATCTGGATACGTTCCTGAGGCACGAGCTTCCTCGCGAAGACCAGCTCCAGTACATCCAATTCATGCTCAGCGACGTGGACCGCCTTCTGGACAATATCAACCGCATCCTCCAGCTGGCCCGGATCGAGAGCGGCAGCTACACCGGGGATTTCGTCGAGGCCGACCTGGTGGAGACGGTAGAGCGGTTCAGAAGCGCAAATGCCGACCTGTTCCCGAATTGCGTCGTCACGATCGGCAACCCCGCGGAGCGACCCTTCCCGTTCCGTCTGGACGCGCAGCTCTTCAACATCCTCCTCATGAATCTCTTTACAAACGCCGCCCGGTACAACCGTTCGGCGCAGCCCCGGCTCGATATCCGGTTTGTTCCCCATTCCGGGGGGCTGGACATCCGGTTCGAGGACAACGGGGTCGGGATCGACCGTAAAGATCTTCGAAAGATCTTTCGCAAATTCTATCGGGCGGGCCGTCCGGATGACATGACGGCGCGGGGAAGCGGGCTCGGGCTTTACCTCGTTCAGCAGATCGCACGGATTCATGGTGCCGAGGTAGTGGCCGAAAGCGATGGACCGGGTAAGGGGTCCGTATTCACGCTGCGAATCCCCAAGCCGAAGGGAGCCGAATGGGTCGGGAGCGTGTCGCCATGAAGAGTTCTGAAAAGAAGCGCATCCTCATTGTCGAGGACGATCGGCACATCGCCGAGGGGTTGAGGCTCAACCTCAGGCTGAAGGGGTATGACCCCCAGATCGCGCTGGACGGGATCGCCGCCCTGCGGCTCTGGAAGGAATGGAAACCGGACCTCATCGTCCTGGATATCATGCTGCCCCACATCGACGGACTGACGGTCCTTCGCAATATCCGCCTGGCGGACGGCCGGCTGCCCATCCTCATCCTGTCGGCGCGAGGCGAGCCGGAGCATCGTGTCGAGGGACTTTCCCTGGGCAGCGACGACTACCTGACCAAACCGTTTAATCTCGACGAATTCCTGCTGCGGGTGGAACGGCTGCTTTCACGGGCGGCAAGGCAACGGGAGGGAAGCGGTGAAGCGACAGCCGGCACGTATGCCTTCGGCGGCAATGTCATCGACTTTGACCGGTTCAAGGCGACCTGCCGGGAGGGCGAGATCAACCTCACCGAGCAGGAAGTGAAGCTTTTGAAACTTTTTGTCGCCAACCGGGGAAAGCCCCTGTCGCGGGGCGAGATCCTGGAGATGGGATGGGGCTACACGGGAAGCACGCCGACCCGGACGGTGGATAACTTCGTGATGCGGTTCCGCAAGTACTTCGAGGACGATCCCCACGAACCGGTGTATTTCAAGAGCCTGAGGTCCGTGGGCTATATCTTTGATCACGACTCGGAGGCAGAGGACCCCATCAACGCCGGAAGATGACGTAATTGCGCAGAAGGGCCGATGCGGCAAAGACGACAATCGCGATACCGAGCACCG
Organism: Syntrophales bacterium; assembly: GCA_035506495.1. Lineage (GTDB taxonomy): Bacteria > Desulfobacterota > Syntrophia > Syntrophales > UBA2192 > UBA2192. The sequence goes on along the minus strand of DATJPI010000194.1, from coordinate 2,350 downwards.
CAAGAGGCGCGATGGTAAAGAACAGGTCATCATTGGCCGCTCCCTCCATCTCCCGCTGCAGATTCCAGACGTAGTAGCCGCTGAGGCTCACCACCAGGATCAGGGTCGCGACGTTGTACGCCGGGGCTTCCTTGCGGCCCTTCGGGGAATAGTGGAAGAAGGCGAAAAAGAGCACGATGAAGAGGAGCACGGCGACAAAGTAGGCGGCGATCATGGGATCAATGCATCTCCTTCCAGAGCATGTACGCCAGGCCGCCCGTCACGATGACGCCGGGAACGCTATAGGTTGCCGATATAACAGCCGGACGAGTCGTACACCTTTCTTTCTGACATTCATGAGTGAATAGGACCCGTAACACCGTCACGGGAAATGTCTCTTGACGGTATCGCCGACCTCCCGCAGCCATTCTCTCCTTTGGCTCTCGGAGCTGGTGACGACGACGCCGAACATCCGGCGATGGACGTTCTTTACACCACACAAACCGAACACACAGTTTTTCCAGAGCGTCTCGAGAGGGTCCCCGAAGACGTCCCGTTCCCTTTGAAAGATTGTGTTGGAGGTATTGAACACGATTGCCGTGTTCGCCCTCAGCAAACCCCTCGGTACGCCATCGCCCTGGTCGCCTTCGAGAAACTCGTAGGCCACGCCCGGCCGTATCACCCTGTCCACCCAGCCTTTCAGGATGGCGGGTGGCTGTCCCCACCAGTTGGGGTGAACGACGATGATGCCGTCCGCGTCTGCGATTTCCCGGCAGTGCTTTTGAATCAGTTGCGGCACGGATCCATCGGCGGGGATTTCCTCCGTCGTCAGTACGGGATCAAATTGCTCTCCGTAGAGATCATGGAAGAAGACATTGTGGCTGTGCGATCGCAGGGCCTTTGTCACCTCGGAGGCAATGGCGTGATTGAAGCTGCCAACGGTGGGGTGGGCGAGGATGAGGGAGATGTTCATGAAAGGGGATTCCTTTTCAAGAGCCCTCCCCGGATCAGGAAAGGGCAGGGGATTGCGTGATCACGGCTTGAAGGCTTCCACAAGTCCATCCATTCGCTCTCCGGCCTTGATCAACCGAACGTTTGCGAAGCCCGCCTTTTCGAGCCACAATCGGATCTCGTCGAAGGTGTAGGTGGAACCGCCTTCGGTATTCACGAGCATGTTGACGGCAAAGATCGCCCCGTCCCTGGGTTCTATGCGGCTGGACCCCATGATATGGTCGCGGATGACGATCCTTCCCCCCGGGACGAGGGCACGGAACACTTTTCCGAAAAGCTCGATGTTTTCTTCCGGGCTGTTCTGATGGATGATGGCCGAAAGCAGGGCCAGGTCGTGACCGTCGGGCAGTTCGTTTCTATAGAAATCTCCGGCCGCGAGGCGGACGCGGTCAAGCATTCCCGCTTCTTTCAGTCGGTCTCGTGCCAACCGGATGACGGCGGGCCTGTCGAAGAGGGTGGCCCTCAATTCCGGTGCTGCCCGCAGGAAGGCAATGGTGTAGGTGCCGGAGGCGCCGCCCACGTCAAGGAGGTTTCGGGCAGGACCGGATTGCACGGCCGCCACAATCATCTGCGCCATGGGCATCCCTACCACGTGCATCGCCCCGATGAAGGCGCTCAATTCATCAGCCTCCCGAATGGCCGCTGTCTCATCACCGGACGGGCCGTTTTTCCTTATGATTCCAGTCAAAGCCGACCAGGCATCCCAGAGATGGGCCGCGTGCAGGATCATGGGCAGGACGGACCGCGGGCTCGATTCGGATAGAAACGGAGCCGCCTCGGGAATCGTCCGATACCGGTCCTCATGCTTTTCGAGCAGGCCCATGGCGGCCAGTGCATCGAGCAGGATCGTAAGCCCGCGCAGGTCGGCGTTCAATTCATCGCAGAGTTCTTTCACCGTTGCCGGCTTTCCTGCGAGGTGCGAGAAAAGATCCAGCTCTGCGGCCGTCAGAAGAATCCGGCTCTCCATGAACTGACGCGCCTGTTTCAGGATGGCTTCGGAGGTGTTGTAGCTCATGTGTGACCTGCGCGTTTGTATTCTCGTTTCAGTAAATGGCAATACAACCGATAAGACTTGAGAGGCATTATATATGAACAACCAGCTGTTCCGCCACGTCCTTCTTCCCGCTTTCGCACCGGTTCTGTTTCTCGTTGTTGCAACGACGCTGGTCGATGTTCTGGGGTGCCTCACCCGCGGGCTGCTGGCTGTCGCCATTGCCCTGCTTTCCGTCCTGGCCGGACTGGGCGCAGCAATCGTTGGGGCAAGGGGAAGGATGAAAGGCAGCCCGGATGCGAACTGGTGGGCTGCATCGGCCGTGATTCTGGCTGTACCGGCTGTCCTTCTTCTGCTCTTTGCGTAAAT
>DATJPI010000193.1:0-2693 GCA_035506495.1 Syntrophales bacterium | reverse complement strand
CCGTGATCAGGAAGCACGAGAGCAGGCCGAGCGGGATAAAGCGGCCGCCGAAGCGGCTCGCCTCAAGGATCTCTCCAAGATCTATTTCGAGTTCGACCGTTTTGAGCTGAGCACCGAAGCCCGCGAGATCCTGAACAAGGTGGCGGAGTTCCTCAAGGCCAACCCGAAGAAGAGTATCACCATCGAAGGTAACTGCGACGACCGCGGGACCAACGAGTACAACCTCGCACTCGGACAGCACAGGGCCGATAGCGCGGCCCGCTACCTGCAGACCATGGGGATCGACAAAAAACGCATGAAGGCGATCAGCTATGGAGAGGAACGCCCGATCTGCACAGAGGCCACAGAGGCGTGCTGGTCGAAAAACCGCAATGCGACATTCGTTTACTCTGAGAAGAAGTAGCTCGACACAGGAGGTACCAACGTGAAAAAACGGATTATCCTTCTGATCCCCCTGTTGATTTTCTGGATATCAGGTTGCGCCACATCGGACGATCTGAAAAAAACCCAGCGGGACTACGAAAGCAAAATCTCTTCTCAGCGAACGGATGTGGAAAAGCTCCAGGCGCGCCTCGATGCGCTCGAGAAGAACTACGGTGAGACAACGAGGGACCTGCGGAAAAACCAGGCCGATCTCGGTGCCGATTTTGGCAGTGTCCGCGACAATGTCCAGGCCCTGCGCGGGCAGGTGGAGGAGATGCAGAAGGATGTCTCCGGTGTCGGCAAGGGGCAGAGTCTCAAGACCCGCCTGGACGACATGGGCTTCCGGATCGGCTATATCGAGAATTTCCTCGGCATCGGGAAGAAGGAAACCCCCAACGGGCCGAAAGTCGAGGGGGAGAACGTGGGTGCCGCCGAGGCGACCGTCGAGCCGAAAAACGATGTCGAGCAAGCCTACAATGCGTGCTACAAGCTCTTCAAGGATGGCCAGTATGTGAAGGCCCGGGAAGAATTCCAGAAATTCCTCAAGCAGTATCCGAAGACGGCCTACTCGGACAATGCCCAGTTCTGGATTGGCGAAACCTGGTATGTCGAGGAAAAGTACGAACGGGCCATCGTGGAATACGAGAAAGTGGTGAAGGAACATCCAAACGGGGACAAGGTTCCCTATGCGCTTCTCAAACAGGGAATGGCCTTTCAGAAGCTCGGTGACAAGTCGAGTGCAAAAATTGTCTACCAGCAGATCGTAAAGAAATACCCCAACACGAACCAGGCGCGGGTGGCGAAAGCAAAGCTCTCCGAGCTGAAGTAAGGGTAAAGGGTATAGGGGTCAGGGGAAAGGGAGAGAAGACAGAAGGATTTCGGACGAAATAGACGAGATAGACGAAACAGACTGAATAGACTAGGAGGGCGCCGGCCGGGAGGCTGGGCGCCCTTTTCATTGGGTGGTCTTGGGGTTCACTCCGTCGGGCGGCTTGAGATGGAAGAACTCCGCTTCATCATCGCGCGCAACAAGTTCCATTTCCGTATTTTGGATCGATACGCGAACCGCATCCATTCCGGTGGTCTCGATCTCGATCCTTGCAGGCAAAGCCGCAGAGCCCATCTCCGTGTATGAAGAAAAAGAGGCCCGATAGGCTGTTTTCCCGTGGCTGTCCGCTATCTCCGCTTTCGCGAGCCGACCCGTCTGCGGGTCCACCCAGAGAGACTGCGCCCAATTCCCTCCGGTGTAGATGTCCAGTCGGAAGCGATTGTCATCGATGGATCCCTTCAGGGTGATCGTTCCGGATACATTTGGAGGCCGCCCGTAAAGAAGCGCCACGAGGTCAAGAGGTCGCACGGAGGGAGGAAAAATACGGCGGATAGGCGCTGACGATTCAGTGCCCACGAGAAACTCGCCCGTGCGGGGAAAAAACATCCGCACATCGGACCCATTCACCGTGAGCATGAAATCGGGCAGCCCGATAACGGACAGATCCTCCAGGCGCAGACGGTCGGGACGTTTCGCCGCTGCGGCGATCTTGAAATTGTAGCGCGTGCCGGGGGCACTTGCAACGACACGCAGGATCCCCGCGAGGGTCTTCTCCGGATCATGATCGGATGTGATTTTGCTGTAGAGGCTCTCCGCCGACGGCATGTCCGCTTCGGAGAGGACGGGAAATTCCCTGTGGGCACAGCCGGCAAGCGATCCCAGCAGGCAAAAAAGGATAACCAGCTTCCTGGACAGAGAGGCGGGTTCTGTCAATCTTGTGAGATTTCCCATCGCGCGTTCTCAGGACCGAGGATCGAGGCACGAGGTCTCAGGATCGAGGGTTTTTCTTTGTACCTCGTTCCTCGAACCTCGTTCCTTTTCTCGTCCTCGGTCCTCGTGCCTTACTTCTTGAATCCCATCAGGGCTGTCAGTTCGTCGATCTTTTCCTTGAGCCCCTTCGTGTCGGGCTTGAGCTTCTGGGCCTTCTCATACTGTTCCATGGCGTCCTTGAGCTTTCCGCCTTTCGCGTAGGCGTCGCCCAGGTGTTCGGCAATGGCCGAGTCTTCGGGCAGGAGGGTCGCCGCTTCCTTCAGGTATCTGATGGCCTCCTCGATCCGGTTTTTCTTGAAGTAGACCCAGCCGAGGCTGTCGGTGATGAAACCATCACCCGGTTTCAGGGAAAGGGCCTTTTTGATCATGGCCTCGGCCTCGTCGAGCCTGATTCCACGGTCGGCCCAGCTGTACCCGATGAAGTTGAGGGCCTCGGGGCTGTCGGGGTCCT
>DATJPI010000192.1:0-9551 GCA_035506495.1 Syntrophales bacterium | reverse complement strand
GAGATCAATAGCGTAAACTCGGCCCTCTCTGCCGACGATATTCGCGATCGGGATGGAATAATCCCCCGGCCCGCATCCAAGGTCGACAACGGAAATCCCGGGCTTCAGCGCCAGGGCCTGGAAAAATCGATCGGTATCGATCAGATCAATACTGCTCGCTCCGGCTCCCGGCGGTTTCTCCGGAGGGCTGTTGTCCTGCGTGGGTCTCATTTCTGCCTTTTCGGGGGGACTGGCGGCGGGCGGGCGATATCCAGTGCACGTCATGGATGTCGCCCGGCCCCCGGAAGTTCTTCACATGCGCCAGAAGGGTCGTATTTTCCCGAGTTCGGCGACGGCCGCAAGGAATTCACCTGCATACTCACGGACTCGCAAGACGTAATCGGGTTCAAGCCGTTTTTTAAACATATTCAGGGAAAAGAGTTTGACCACGTCTGCGAGTGGGACGATGCCCTGTTCCGTAGCGGGGTCGAACCGGGACCAGTTCCTGATGTGTTCTTCCGACCGGAAGAGATTCATGGTGCTTCAGGCATAGGGAAACCCTTGAAACCACTTTGAGAACGGGACGGAGACATAGCCCATGATCCCTTTCGGCTCCTCTTTTAGTACCACACCGTCCTTCATCTCCACCCGAAGCGGCGCGCCACAGTCGAGGCACGGCGCGTCAATTCGGACCACTTTACCGGGGAAAAGCCAGCCAACTGCCAGCGATTCGAATCCTCACTGACCGAACCACTTCTGCACGCCGTCGACGCTGATCCGGTATTGTGTCGGGAGATTGTTAAAGGGCGCGAAGCTGCAGATGAGATCCGTCTCGGGATACAGCCACATTGCCGGAATTTTCGCGTCAACCAGGTCATGGAGGGCCTTTCGCCCCTCCTCGACCGACACGCCGGCCTCCGCAGCGATCTCCGTGTAGTGCGGAGCCTGTCCCGTAGCGACCAACCGCTTGAGGACAATTCCGTACACCCTGCCGACCATATCTGGTGAGCTCATACCTTGGTCCCTCCTTTCTGGGCATTCTCACAACATCATACGCTTAATGATGCCTTTTCAAATCAGAGAATCCCTGAGTTGACGCCTCCTTGTCCCTGATGCGGGTAAGGTCGGCCTGCCCTGGTCCCCGAAGACAACCCTTTGAGTGCACTCTATTGGATGAAGGAAAATAGTAGATTGCGAAGGAAGAAGTAAGCATTTCTCCAATGGAATCCAGTTTTCTATCTGCAATAATATATAAGCAAGTGCTCAATCGTAAGCAGGCGATTTATGTCGGCCGCTCCACGGACGGAGGGGAAGGTGTACAAATTTCTTCAATCAGGAGGTTGACAATGCCCGAACATTACCACGATGAAAACGATCTCAAGCTGCTCAAGGAAATGGCCAAGCTTGCCCCGGAAGATTTCAGGGCCTGGTTAAACCTCGATCGGATCACCGGGCGCGAGGACGGAAAAATCCCGCGGAAGTACCGGGAGCTCATCGCAGTGGCTGTTGCCCATACGACCCAATGCGTCTACTGCATCGAAATTCACACGCAGAATGCGAAACACGCGGGCGCAAGCAAGGAGGAGGTTGCCGAAGCGGTGCTTCTCGCTGCCGCACTCCGAGCTGGCGGTGCCGCAGCTCACGGAACGCTTGCGATGAAGTTCTACGATAAGGCGTAAGGCAATTCGGGATTGAAACAAGCCGGGTTGCGGATTTGCCTTCGAAAGGAAAGAAAGGGCAGGGCCATTTCTGGTCCTGCCTTTCTTTGCAGCAGATCTCCTGCTTGTTCCCGATTAGATGCTGCCGGCGCCCGGAGTCGGTGGGGATGTCCCGCCCCGCACGCACCAGGCGTTCATCGGGCTGCTCTTGGATATCGATCCAACGGGTTGGCTGCGATTGGAGAAGTCCACGAAAAGGGCTTTGGATGGGGAGCGAGGGTCGGTCGTCGCCGACCAGAACGCAAAACCATTATAATCATTTCCGATCATGAAGGGGTGTCCCGCAGGCAGGATAGTCCCCCCGTAAGAGTAATCGATCAGGCTTGTAAGCTCCTCAACCTGCGGGAGACGCCATCCCATCAAATACCCCGTTCCCGTCATCAGGGATACGCAGCCGAATTGGGCTTCGGCCCACGTACCGGTGGAGTTCAACGGCCGCCTCTGCCAGACAAGCCCCGTCGCACTGTCCAATACAAGGTCCACATTGTTCTGGTTGCCGTACCAGACAGCCGTAAAGATGGAAAATCGGGGATTGTTCGCCCATGACAGCCACTCAATCGGACTTCCTCCCTGGTAGATATTCCAGATGGGGGCCTGGTCCGGGTATGCTGTCCAGACTCTGCCGTAGGATTGTGCGGTGTCAGCCGAAACAGGAACCGATAAAACAACAGCCAGGATGATCAACAAGACCAACTTTCCTTTTTCCCTCATGATTCCACCCTCCTTTTGATGAAATCCGAATTTTTTTCAGCGCCGGCCTTTCGCCGCCGCCTTCCGCCTTTCATGCTCGTGGTTTCGACAGGAAGTTGTCTCAAGACGCTTGACTGCAATGCACTGGAAGGCACACAGAAGGATGCAATTCCCCCGTGCCCACCCTGGTCCGAAAGAGTATCTACTTCGTTTTCGCAACAACCGGGTGCTGAGGCGCCTCATTGACCTGCAGCTGAAACACGTCCGGTCGGCTGTAATGACCGACGACGTCGAAGTCGAACTTCCCGCGGCCGATCTCGCCCAGATCAAGCGCAGCTGTCAGAATGGTTTCGCCCCCGAAATGAGGCCCCGCAAGCACCTTGCCCAGCGGGCTGATAATGGCGCTGCCGCCTCGCATCAGTACCGAATCGGGTGAATCGCCGAGGGAGATGCGCACGGTCTCCGGGAAATCCTTCTTGCGGATGAACTGGCATGCCGTGAGCACGAAACAGCGCCCCTCCAGGGCGATATGCTGCATCGACGACAGCCACGTGTCCCTGTCATCAGCGGTAGGAGCACAATACAGCGCAACGTTCTTTGCATACATGGCCATCCTCAGCATCGGCATGTAGTTCTCCCAGCAGATCACGGAGCCGATTCGACCATAGGGGCTGTCCACGGCCGTCAACGTCGAACCATCGCCGAATCCCCAGATCATTCTTTCCAACGCGGTCGGCATGAGCTTGCGGTGCTTACCGAGCAGCGCGCCGTCCGGACCAAAGAAAAGCACGGTGCAGTAACAGGTGCCCGAGTCTCGCTCGATCACACCCATCACAACGTAACTTCCATGCGCTGCGGCGGCCTCGCCGAGCCGCTGCGTCTGCGGACCGGGCACCTCGATTGCCGCGTCGAGATAAATCCGAAACTCTTCGCGGCCGACGGGATCACGTGCGCCAACCACAAGGCCGTAGTTGAGCCCCTTCGGATATCCGACGATGAATGCCTCCGGGAAGACGATCACTTTTGCGCCGGTGGCAGCGGCTTCTCCGATCAAGCGAACGGCCTTGTCAATACAAGCTTCCGTATCAAATGGCACTGCCGCCGCTTGTACGACGGCAACCTGAACCGTTGTCTCTTGCTTGGACGAAGTCAATTTGCGCAGGCTCCTCTCTGTGTCGGTCGGTGCGGCTGCAGGGATGATGAAACCCGGATCGCCTGACAGCCGTTCCGATGAAGTATTTTCTGTCCCCATTTTTGTTTGAAACCTTGCATAGTTTGCAAAATTCGTCAACTAACGACTTCGGGAGATTTTCAAGCAGGGGTGATTCCCACTTGGAATGCGCATAAAAAAGGCGGGGCCATCTCTGACCCCGCTTACCTGGCCAATCTTTACACAGAGATGCTTGCCTAGAAATGATAATTGATTCCAAGCAGGAGCAGGTTATTCTTGGCGGTAATGTCCACGCCTTCAATGCCGTACTTGCTGCTAAAGTATCGATAGGCCACATCTGCCGACCAGTTTGGCGCGATATCAAAGTTTACTCCAGCCAGGATCTGCCATGCGAAACCGTTGCCCGTTGCATCCACAGGAGCGTTTAAATCGCTGACCGCAGCCCATGAACAGCCAATGCCAGCTCCCAAAAAGGGATGAATGTTTCCTTCCGGATATCTCAGCAGAGCATTGAACATCAGATTGTTCGCGCTGTAATTGCCGCTGGCTCCTGCCTCGTCCACATCCTGCTTTGCCAGATAGAAATACTCCGCTTCCAATGCCAAGTATTTCCAACTGGGAAGGATGTAACCGACTTTCGCTCCAAGCGCCCAACTGTTCTTGAAGCTGACATCTCTAGATTCCGATCCATTTTCCAGTTTCATTTTATCCGGTATGACATAGCCGCCGAAGACACCCGCGTAGTATGGCCCCGGTCCTGCAGCGTAGGAAGGCATTGCACTGAAAATGAAAAAAAGAGCAAAAATGGAAACGAGTAGCTGCTTCATTACTTCCTCCTTCTGCATCCTCTATAGGGGTAGGGGTTCATGGCATAATCATGCACCTGGGATTTCGACAGGACGGATTTCGCCGTTATTCCCTGGATCTTCATCAGCGTTTGATCGAAAGGCCTTTGGATATCCTGTTCCAGAACTCGTGTTCGTGTGTCCACTCGTTCTTATTCATGGCAACCAATTGTCGGAAGTACTCCCTTGTCTCCTGATGAATTTTTTCCTGCTTGGGGTAAACCCTCCGGGTCCTGACATCCTCCGCCAGTTTCACCCCCAGACGGACGGATTTTCGTTCGGCAGCCTCCATGGCTTCTGAACCGAGACGAACCGAGACACCGGCGCTGCCCGTAATGAAGCACCCAAAGGTCAGCATGAGCTTGTCCAGGTACGTTGTGACTTGGCGGTCCCGACCTACACCTCCGGAGGTTGCCACATTCACAGCATATTTGCCTGAAAACAATTGACAGTGCACGGCGTACGCCATCCTGTCGATCAGGGTTTTCATCTGGGCGGTCACCGACAGGAAATAGTTTGGTGAACCCATGACGAGGCCGTCCGCGGCAAGAATCTTCCGGTAAAGCTCCTGAAAGTCATCTTTCTTGTAGCATCTTCCTTTCTTGTGGCAGATCCCGCATGCATTGCAGTACTCAATCTTCAATTTGCAGAGGTCAATGAACTCCACCTCGGCCCCTTTGGATTTGGCCCCATCCAAGGCAGCCTTCACCAGCCTGAGGGTCTGGCTCTTCGATCCTTTGGGGCTTGCATTGATACCCAGTATCTTCATCCTATTTCTGTCTCCGCAGCTTGATTTCAGCGCAGACCCAGGACACCCTGTTGCCGCCGCGCCAAAAGATGAATAGTCCGGCGAGGATCAAACCCACGCCGGCTGATGTGCTCCCATGATTTGCCCAATCAATTCCGAGGAGAAACATGACCGTTGCCGCGAACAGGCCAACCACGGCGAGAACCATATTGAAAATGATCTGTCCGGAGGTTGGAGATTTCCCGGGAGAAGCAGCCTGTTGAGCCCATGCGCTCTGCGCGTTTGTCCCGTCACATGATTGGGAAGGCTTTGGTTTCATCATTCTTCCTTTTCCCCTCGTTTCGAATGACCAGCCCGATCCTTGTACAGTATTTCTCTGCCATCCATTTACATCTTTCCGGACAATGAATGAAAAGGGCAGGGCTTGCAGACAAGCCCTGCCCCCAAAGTTAGCCATCTAATGGCAAAGGATAAGTGATTCGCAACTCATTTCAAGAACTCATTTATCCTCTGACTCTCCCGACACCCTAGTGTTCATGCACATAGAATGGCCACTTGTGGAAGAACCATTCATTCCACAGAAGAGGAACGATCCACCAGAAGTTCCAGATCAGCGATTCTCCATGGGGGAATCTATGGGAAAGTTCCGTCATGTGATGATTCCCGAGTGCCCAGTGGCCGAAATTGCCGTAATAGTAAATCCAGTACAGAATCGCCGCAAAGAACAGAACGCCAAATGTGCGGATCCAGAACCCTGCCCAGCTGTCCACGTCCTTTACGCCGCACCGGTCATCAAAATAGTGATGCCAGCCGAGGAAAGGAATCAGGGTAAAACCGGCGATCTCGGCGGAGTGCAACCACAGGAACCTGGAGACTTCTCCCGCACCCTTTTCCTCAAACAGATGATGAATCGTGTCCGGGGGAAGCCACAAGGGGGCGATATTGATGCAGATCAGCGCAATGCAGTATGCCCCGATATAGCTCAGACCCATGTAGACAAAGCCCTTGGCGGGCTGGGGAAGTTTGATCAGTCCAAATGGTTTCATGCGCCATACATTCGGGAACATGAAGAGGATGATGATCGCCCATTCCCACCAGCCGAAGACCCAGTGAAGATGAGGCGTCCCTCCAATGGCTGTCCACCAGGGCGTACTCAGCGCCGGCGCCCCCTTCAGGGCGAGACCCATAAACGGGACGACGAGGATGACGTAGCCGAACAGCTCGAACAGGGTCGCCCAGCCAATCTCGGCAAACCCTGCTTGCGGCTGCTCAAGATTACTCGGCCGGATGGGCCACTTCCCGAAAAAGATGGTGACAACGGGATAGAGGTAAAACCCCATCAGAACAAAACCGACGATAGCGGCCTGGGCCAGAAAACCCTTTTGCCCCACGGCTTCAAGACCGTAATAACTCAGGAAGTTGAATCCTATTCCCAGAATCCTGTAGAAAACAACATCGATGACAAACCAGGTAACCACCACATTCACGATGGTTTCCACAATACCGCGAGCAGGCTGCTTCATGTTCTGGAAGGGCCAATCCCCGAGAAACATGTGCTGCCAGAGTCCAACCAGGATCATAATTGCAAGGAACATAACAAAGGGATAAGGAAACCATCCAACAGGTCCCCTCGGATCGCTAAAAAGATACCACGTTAACCATGCGATGAGAAAAAATACTACGTTCGAGATGATTCCCGTCATGGGCTGTCCCCAACGGGGTTTCAATGCGCCTGCCATAACTTCCTCCTCTCCTTGACATTCAGATAAAGACTGACGAAACGACACCCAACTTTCTTGATCCCCCCTTTCGTTTATGGATTTCTGCAGTCCTTTCTTTTCAATCTCCTGTTGCGGCGGTTTGCATGCTCCCTTGAAAAACAAAACCCCGCTCTCCTCTGAGATGCGGGGTTTTTCATCATTTGGGCATGCCTCTTTTATGAGTTGGATGCTGACGCTGAACCCGATGCCGTCACACTGCAGTCTACAACAGATCCTGCCACATCTCTTTATAGACGCCGCTGCAGATGATCACGTCATCGACCTTCTCAAAATATACGTCTTTGGAGAGCTCCTCTTTTGTTTTCGGGTTGTACCACTTGTAATCCGCAACGCCGCTTCCTTTGGTGTTGGCGACTTCGACAATCTCCTTGACAAAACTCCTGCCGTCCGAATCCTTGACATCAATGAAGTCATGACCGATATACTTCTCGTTGACTCCATGGGCGAGCATCGTCCCCTTGAGGTTCAATACAAAAACATACATATCTCCCTCAATAAATGGACCCTTCGGATTTGTGAACTCTGCCATTGCAATTGCCTTACCGGCTTTCTTGTAGAAAGCGATCGCCTTCTGTACAAACGCCTTTGCCTCTTTCACCGATTGCCCGTACATACGTTTCTCCTTTCAATGACCTGCCATATGCGTAATGAATCGTCAGGATCATCGCGCCTGCATCATACTCCTTAAAAAGGCCCTGTCAAGGTGTCTATGTGAAATTTTCGCGGGCCCATTCTTTGAAAAAAAGCAGGTTTGCATGCGCGTTTCCTGCGGGGATTGTCCTCCCCTGCGATTTTCAAAGAGATTTAGGCCGAGAGGCGATAGCGGGCTGTCTTTGCACAGGTCACCCTGCAAAGACAGTGATCTTTTTTGTCATTCCTTATGGAAGCCGCTCGGAGTGAGCGGGCAACGGGTCCGGGTGGCGCTGAAAGGGAAAAAGGGAAAGCGGGTAACCGCGGAAAAACAAAGCAGTTTGAAAGAAACGGCACCTAATGTATATTGCGGAATCTCAAACGCCCAATGTGGAACCGGCATGTCACGCAGTCGATGGAAAAGCACAAAATGCCAGATGAACGTTATAAAAGGAACCTGATCTTCTACCTGTCGCTGATTGGATTCTTCGGCATTTTTACAACCACGATGGCGAAGAACCCGGTCCTGCCGTTATTCGTAAAGGGCATGGGCGGGACCCCCGAGATCATCGGGATCATCTCGGCCGTCTCTCCGATTGCCGGCATCGTATTTTCTTTTCCCATAGGGGTAATGTCGGACAGGATCGGCAGGAGAAAGATCCTGCTTCTCTCCGGCAGCGTTTTCTTGCTTGCGCCGCTTCTGTATGTCCTGGTTTCGGATCCCTGGCTCCTTATTCCGGTAAGATTTTTCCACGGGCTTGCCACGGCGATACTCGGTCCGGTCGCATCGGCCGCGATCGCGGAGGCATACGATAGGGACAAAGGGGAGAAACTCGGAACCTATTCTTCCGTCACGCTTATCGGGAGGACGATTGCACCGATAGCGGGGGGCGCCATCCTCTCTTTTTTTCTGTATCAGGGCGGGCTCTTTCCGTATAAGGCAGTCTACGTCGCCGCGTTCATCGCTTCGATCCCGGCTTTCCTTTTCTGTTTCTTCATAAAGGATGCCGAAGGCAGGCAGCAAAGCAAGCGACCGACACGCGAGGAGTTCCGGGAAAGCATAAGATACTTCTTTGGCGACGGGCGCCTGGTCTCCACAGCTCTCGCGGATATGTCGATATACTTTGCTTTCGGGGCTTTCGAGACCTACCTTCCCCTGTATCTTGACGGGAAGGGTTTTGACCCCAAACAGATAGGGCTCATATTCTCTGCACAGATCCTGACCATAGCGCTGACAAAGCCGCTCTTCGGACGCCTCGCGGACAGGATAGACAAGCGGTTCCAGATAGCCGCAGGCCTGCTCATGATTGCAGCATCGATGTTCGCTCTGCCGTTCTTCACAACAACGGTTTCCGTGATCGCGGTCTCCCTGCTTTTCGGCCTCGGCATGTCTCTTGCCACCGTGGCGACGAGCGCTTATACAGGGGATATCGCAGACAGGGGGAAACTCGGAGCGTCCATGGGAGCGCTCTCGTCCGTCATGGACGTCGGCCATTCCTCAGGGCCCGCGGTGACAGGGTTTGTTGTCGGTTACGTTTCCATGCAGGCAGGCTTTTTCGCCAGTGTCGTTCTTTGCGTCGCCGTTGCGATCATTTTCGTGATGTTGACATCTGTCAAAAAGCCGGTCCGCTCTTAGTTTCGGGTATACCCCAGGGCCTTCCTTTACGACATGCCGGCTAAAGATCTCCCGCACAACCATTCACTCCGCCTAATACTTCCTTCGTAGACAAAAATCATACTTTCGTCGAATTGCTTTCTTCGATGAAAAGATGGAGACTTGGGCAGCTACAGCATCATCGGTCTTCCCGAGTCAGGAGGGATATTTGTCTATTCAAGATTTAGTTGCGACATCGGCCGAGCGGAACAAGAAGCAAGAAGAAAAGGCTATCCTCAGCGCCATGACCCGGTATTTCGAGAGAATGTCTCCACGCAATGCCGATAGGGGAGCGATGGAGCCTTCGATCCTAAACGCCCTTCACCGGTATTTCG
>DATJPI010000191.1:0-2360 GCA_035506495.1 Syntrophales bacterium | reverse complement strand
GGCCTGGTTGATGCGGCCGATGCACATCACGCGCATCAGCCGGAAATCGGGCGGCATGGCAAGCCGGGCCATCCCCGCCGCATTGTAACAGGCGAAGGGACTCCAGTTGCAGCAGATCCCGAGAATCCTCACCCGTTTTTTCCCAGCGCTCTTCTTCATGTCAGCGCTCCTCGCCCAGGGTGCATGCCGCGATCTCCTCGAGAAGCCGGTTCGAGTAGTAGGGCATGTCCATGGCGGTCACGGGGCAGCGTCCCACACAGCCCCCGCAGCCCACGCAGTTGTGGCGAAGGACCTCGGCCGTATAGAACCCCCGGTCGTTGGACACCAGACGTACCGCGTCGAAGGTGCAGATCTCCCCGCAGCGGCCGCATCCCCGGCAGCGTTCCGGGTCTACCCGGGGGCTTAGCTCGTGGTCTTTGAGGAAGGCCTCTGCCGCAGCGGTGGCCACGTGGGCCGCCAGGGCAGCCCCTGCCTGAAAGGCCGACACCCGTCCCAGGGTCCGGGGCATCACGCGGAAGACGCCGATCTGGGGGGTGTTGAAAAATGCGAAATTGAACCGGTAGAACTTCTTGAGGCCGAACATATCCACGGGGATCGCCAGCGTCAGAAGATTGAGGTCGGTCAGGCAGACGATGTCGGCTTTCCACTTTCGGCGCTGTCCGTTCTCGGAAACCGTCACGTGGAAATCTCCCAGGTGCCCTTTGATGCTTTCAATCACGGCCTCGGGCACATGGGTGATGCCCTTGCCGATCGAGTCCGTGACGGGCCGCAGGGCAATGCCCTCGAGCAGGTCGGGCCCGTCCTTGAGGCGGCAGCGGTGGACGAGGCGGACATTGAAGCCTTGCAGGTCGAGGATATGCGCGCAGCTCAGACCCACTTCGGAGCCACCGAGGACCAGAATGCGGTTTCCCATCTTCGTCGTGCCGCCTCGCAGCGGGCCCAACAGGCGCACCCGGAGATAGGCTTCCCGAAGGAAATCCCGGGCATTTTTCACGGCCTCATCCTCGGAGAGCTCCGGCCCGCCCAGGTGATCGCGCATGTTGATCATCTCGAACCGGCAGCGGTCGAGGCCGAGGCGGTTGAACAGATGAACGCGCGCGCGATTCCGCTGGTCATTACAGGCGATGCACTGGAACTCGAGGGGACAGCACACGCAGGAGGCAAGGATGACGCGGCTCAACCGCCGGCTGCGGTATGCGGCAGCGATCCGCTCTGCACCTCGAGGATGGCACGCCGAGACGATCAGCTCGCTGTGCACGGTCCCTGGAAGACTGGCCGCCATGTCGCGGATGCGCTCGAGGGCCCCCGATGAGGCCAGTGTGCCGTTGCAGGTGCAGACGAATACCCCGATGCGCGGCTCCCTGTCATCCGGCAGCTCTCTGGGCTCCGCGGGTATGCTGGGGTGCCGCAGGGACAGGCAGTCGGCCATGGCCTGCCCCGCCGAGGATGAACCGGCCATCAATACGTTTACGATGTCGGTGGCGTTCTTGAATTCCCCCACCTGGTAAATGCCTTGCTTGCCCATCAGGTCCCGCCGGGCGAATTCCTCCTCGCTCGCGACGATCACGGCAGGGCTCACGAAACTCAGCCGTCGGGAGGCGCGGGTATGATCGATGGCGCCGATGTCCCTGCAGACCGACTCGCAGACGCGGCATTCGCAGCACGAGGAACACTGGAGGCAGCGTTGCGCTTCGGCGACGGCCTGCGCGGCCGAAAAGCCCGTTTCCACCTCCGAGAAGTCCCTGCGTCTCTGGGCCGCTTTGCGCAGGGGCATCTCGGCACGCCGAACTTTCGGCCGATCTTCAGGGACATCCAGGTATTCCCCGACGCTGTATGTCTCCGCGTTTCCGTCCGGCAGGATCCTTGCACCCTTAAGAGTCGCCGCCACACGGGCTGCTGCCTGCCTGCCCTGCGCCATGGAGCCCACCACGGTGTCGGGGCCCGTCACCACGTCTCCCGCGGCAAAGACGCCGGGATGCGAGGCGGAGAATTTCTTGTCCACGCTCACCCGGCCTGCGGAATCCGTCTTCACATGATCCTGAAGGCCGGCCAGATGCGGCTGCTGCCCGATCGCCACGATGACCCGGTCTGCCGGGACGATGAACTCGGAGCCCGCAATGGGTTCCGGCCGGCGGCGCCCGCTCTTATCGGTCTCCCCCATTTTCATCCGGATGAGTGTCAGGCCCGCCGCCTTGCCGCCCTTCACGTTGATGCGCACTGGCGCGCAGCGAAATTCGATCCGGACGCCCTCCTCCTCGGCCTCGCGGATCTCTGAGAGGCTGGCGGGCATGTCGCCGCGTTCGCGGCGATAGTAGACCGTGACGGATTCGGCCCCCAGGCGGATGGCCGCCCGGGCCGCA
>DATJPI010000190.1:0-3885 GCA_035506495.1 Syntrophales bacterium | reverse complement strand
ATATTACGTGGAGGTCAAGGACGGGCCCATGGTGCACCATCAGCGGCCTGCCGTGGACGTGCTCTTCAAGTCCGCAGCCCAGACGGCCGGAGCCAACTCGATTGGGGTGATCCTCACGGGTATGGGTGCCGACGGGGCCGCGGGGATGCTGGAAATGAAAAAAGCCGGAGCGAAGACCATTGCCCAGGACGAGCAGTCCTGCGTGGTTTTCGGTATGCCGAAGGAAGCAATCAAACTCGGCGGCGCCGACAAGGTCCTTCCCCTGGACCAGATCGCCGCGGAACTGGTAAGGATGATCTGAAATGGATTACGGTGAACTGAGACGGGAAATCGACGCGATCGCATCGAGCTTCCTCTTCCTGGAGAAGAAGGAGATCGAGATCCCCCTGGCGGGGCAATTCCTCAATCAGCTCGAGGATGTCATGAAACGCGCCGACACCCTCGGGGCCGGCGAGGCGAAGCGGCTTTCCGGTGCGCTCAGCCAGCTTCTGGAAAAGGTGGTCCTCGAAGGGGTCAACGCCGAGAAGGGGTACGGCCTTTTCGAGCGGGGCATCGTGCTTTTGCAGTCCGTGGGCGACGGGTACTGCAATGCGGGCCGTTACGACGGCAGCATCGACGGCTATCTGGGCGAACTGGCCGCAGCCATCGGTCTTGCACCCGCGGCGGAAGAAAAAGCGGCCTCCGAGCCCCCCCCAACGGCCCAGACGACCCCCGAGGCGGCCCCCGCCCGGGACGAGTCGCTCCTGCGGGATTTCATCACCGAGGGCCTGGAATACATCGGTGAGATCGAGATGAACATCCTGAACCTCGAGCAGGAGCCCGAGAACAAGGACTACATCAACGCCATCTTCCGCCCCTTCCATTCCGTGAAGGGAGTGGCGAGTTTTCTGAACCTGGATGCCATCCGGACCCTGGCGCACGATCTGGAAACGCTGCTGGACCGGGCGAGAAACGGTATACTTGCTGTCACGCCGGAGCTCATCGACCTGATTCTCGACGGCTCCGACACCCTCAAGGCCATGATTGGGCAGCTGCGCGATGAACTGGAGGGAAGAGAGGCCGGCGAGCCGATCGACACCTCGGACTTGGTGCGGAGGATCAAGCTGGCCGAGACGGGCGCGGAGCAGCCCAAGCAGCCCAAAAAGCTGGGCTCGATCCTCGTGGAGGAAGGGGTCATCAACGAGCAGGAGCTCGAAGTGGCTCTGGAGCGCTCACAAGAGCCGCCTGCCCGCAAACTGGGCGAGACGCTCATTTCGGAAGGGCTGGCCTCGCCCAAGGACGTTTCCCGTGCCCTGCGCAAGCAGGCCCAGCAGGTGACCGACTCCAACACGATCCGCGTGGACATCAAGAAACTCGATGACCTCATCGACATGATGGGGGAGCTGGTCATCACACAGTCCATGATCCGGCAAAGCGAGACTCTTCAGAACCTCGGGGACCGGAAGCTCGTCCGCGACATCTCCCAGCTCGCGAGCATCACCTCGGAGCTGCAGCGCTCTTCCACGGTCCTGCGAATGATCCCGATCAAGCAGACCTTCCAGCGCATGTCGCGTCTCGTGAGGGATCTCTCAAAGAACGGCGGCAAGCAGATCAATGTCGTCACTGTGGGCGAGGACACGGAAATCGATCGCAACATGGTCGACGAGATCTACAACCCTCTGGTTCACATGATCCGCAATGCCGTGGATCACGGAATGGAGAGCCCCGAGGACCGCATCAAAGCGGGCAAGCCCGAAAAAGGAACAATCAAGCTCAAGGCCTTCCACCGGGGTGGCAATATCGTGATCGAGATTTCTGATGACGGGCGAGGCCTGAACCGGGAGAAGATCCGCCAAAAGGCCATTAAAAACGGGCTGATCTCCGCTTCGGATACCCTAACGGACCTGGAGGTCAACCGGCTGATCCTGCTGCCCGGGTTCTCGACGGCCGAGAAAATTACCGATGTCTCCGGCCGCGGCGTCGGCATGGACGTGGTCAAACAAGCCGTGGAGAAGCTTCGCGGCAAGATGGACATCCAGAGCGCCGAGGGAAAGGGAACGGCCTTCGTCACCAGCTTCCCGCTCACCATGGCGATCATCGACGGCATGATCGTGAAGGTGGGCAACGAGCGCTACATCCTGCCGACGGTGGCCATCCGGCAACTGATCCGTCCCGACCGGACGGCGTACAATTGCATTGTCGGAGAAGCCGAAACGATCAATGTCATGGGCAGACTGCTGCCTCTGGTGCGGCTTCACGATCTTTTTGAGATCGAGCCGGTGCATCGCAACCCCTGGGAGGCCACCCTGGTCGTAATGGAGGGGGAGAAGCGATCCAAGTGCCTGCTGGTCGACGAGATTCTCGGCAAGGAAGAAGTCGTGATCAAAAATCTCGGCGAGAGCCTGAAACGGGTCAAGGGCGTCTCGGGCGGCGCGATCCTCGGTGACGGCAATGTGGGACTGATCCTGGACCCCGAGGGTCTCTTCGAGATGGCCGAAACGAACTGACGGTCGCAGATCCGGAGCCCCGGAGAAAAAACCCGGTCACTGGATATTAAACCTGATTACAGGAGAAATCTATGGACGTGAACAAGAGTCTCAAGATCCTCATCGTGGACGATTTTGCCACCATGCGGAAGGTGATCCGGAACCTGCTCAAGCAGGGCGGCTTCGAGAACGTCGTGGAAGCCGAGGATGGCGTCGCGGCCCTCAAAATCCTCCAGTCCCAGAAGGTGGATTTTGTCATCTCCGACTGGAACATGCCCAACATGAGCGGACTCGAGCTGCTGAAAGCCGTCCGCGGCAGTGACGAGCTGAAGGAGCTGCCTTTCCTGATGGTTACGGCGGAGGCCCTGAAGGACAACGTCGTGGCGGCCGTCAAGGCGGGTGTGAGCAATTACATCGTGAAACCCTTCACCGCCGAAGTGCTCACCGAGAAGATCGAGAAGATCGTCAAAAGCATGGCGGCGTAGGATCGGCGAGGAGAAAATATGGATGTTCGATTCATCAACCCGTTCCTGAACGGGACGGTATCGGTCCTGAAGACGATGGCGTTCGTAGAACCCAAAGCGGGCAAGCCTTTCCTCAAGCAGGACTCCCTTGCCCGGGGCGATGTGTCGGGGATCATCGGCCTGACCGGCTCGGCCCGCGGATCGCTTGCGCTGAGCTTCAGCGAAGGGGCCATCCTCAAAATTGTGTCCAACATGCTGGGTGAAGAGATCAAGGGCATCAACGGTGACATCAAGGACGCCGTGGGCGAGATCACGAACATGGTCTCCGGTGCGGCCCGCAAAGAGCTCGAGACCATGGGGCTCAACATCACTGCGGCCATCCCTACCGTCGTGGCTGGAAAGGACCATTCCATCAGCCACGTGCTCGGGGGGCCTAGTATCATTATCCCCTTTGACACGCCCCACGGTTCTTTTGTGGTCGACATCTGCGTCGGAAAGACCGGGTGAGGCTGCAAAGAAGTGACAGAAGTGGCAAAGTGGCAGAAGTGACAGAATAAGAACGGATTCAGGATTCCGGAAAGAAAAATCCCCCTCTTTCCACTTTTATAAAGGGAAAGGAAAGGGGGATTTGCTTTTTCTGCAGGCTGTCTGCTGTTTGCCGCTTGCCGTCGGCCTTCAGCCTTGAGGCTTGTTGCTTGAGGCTCCTATCTCGTGATCTGATACTTCTTCACGACCTCGCGGAAGGCGGTAAGTTGCTGTTCATTCATTTCAAAGGTGTAGCGATTGCCACCCTTGAAGGTCACCGTGACGGAAGCTGATTTCGCAAGCTTGACGACCTTGTCGTCCTCTGTGACCTCATTGTCGGACCACTCGGTTACCCCGTCGGAATCGATCATGGACTGCTTCTGGGGGTAGATCGTGTCAACGGTCAGCTTCAAGCCGTTCTGACCCTGAAG
>DATJPI010000189.1:0-8174 GCA_035506495.1 Syntrophales bacterium | reverse complement strand
TGGAAGTGGACGGCGTGTGGGCCAACCGGTTCAAGGACGGGCTCATGGTCTCAACCGTCGAGCTCATCGTCGAATTGGGGCGCACCGAAGTGAGTGCCAAGGAAGTCGCCGACCTCAAGAAAGGCGACGTCATTATGCTCGACCGTTACCGCGTCGATCCCCTCGACGTATTCGTGGAAGGGGTGCAGAAACTCACTGCCTTTCCGGGCGTTTACAAGGGCAACAGCGCAATCCAGATTGCGGGAATGATCCAGGGAAAAGAGGCTCGCTACTATGGAACAGAATGAAGTCGACAGTTTGATGCAGGAGATCAATAAGGAGGCGGCAGCCGCTCCTCCGAAGCAGGACGCGGAGATCAACTGGGACGACGTCAAGGATGAGCTGGAGAAGTCCCGGCAACCCGCCCCGCGGACGGAGGTCAGCGACCCTGACTTCAATGAGCTGCAGAAGACGGGCGGCGGCAAAGCAAGTCTCAGTCTCGATTTCATCCTCGACATCCCGTTGAACCTCACGGTGGAACTCGGCCGCTGCCGGATGCTCATCAACGAGTTGCTGCAGCTCGGCCAGGGCTCCGTCGTCGAGCTGCAAAAGATCGCCGGTGAGCCCATGGATATTTATGTCAACAATCGCCTGATCGCCCGTGGGGAGGTCGTCGTCATCAATGAAAAGTTCGGTGTCCGTCTGACGGATATTATTTCCCCGGCGGAGCGGATCCTCAAGCTTCGTTGAGAGATAGTCCGGAGCAAGCATGAGCACATTCGATTTCATCGCATCGCTTCTGAAGATGGTTTCGGCGCTGGCCGTCGTTCTCGGGATCATGCTCGCCGGCCTCTGGGTGGTGCGCAAGTTGATGAAGAAGACCGGTGCGGGTGTCGATGACGGGCAGGCGATCCGGATCCTGTCCACCCGTTACCTGGGCCCGAAATCGAGCATCATGCTTGTGGACGTGCTGGGTCAGGTGATCGTTATCGGTGTCACCGGCAGTCAAATTTCCATGCTCACCACCATCACCGACGAGGACTCCCTGGAGCGCGTGAAGACCTCCCGGGGCGGTGAACGGGACTCGCAGGCCTTCCTGGACCAGATCACCCTGTACAAGCGCAAGCTGAAAACTCTCAGCCTCGTGGGTTCACAAGGCGACAGAAAACCATGAGTTGTTCCCTCCGCAGCATGCTGCCTGCACTCCTGCTGTCTGCTCTGGCGGTTCTCCTTCTGGTTGTGCCGGCTGGGGCGCAGAACATGCCCATCCCAAGCATCAGCCTGAACTTCGGCGACGCATCCGGAGAGCCAGCAAAGGTATCCGTCGTGATGCAGCTCCTGTTGCTTCTCACGGTCCTGTCCCTGGCGCCGGCCATTCTCATGA
The DNA here is from genome assembly GCA_035506495.1 of Syntrophales bacterium. Lineage (GTDB taxonomy): Bacteria > Desulfobacterota > Syntrophia > Syntrophales > UBA2192 > UBA2192. Next base: position 6,811 of record DATJPI010000189.1, on the reverse strand, counting down.
TGCTCACCTCGTTTACGAGGATCGTCGTCGTACTGGCCATCCTGAGGCAAGCCATGGGTACCCAGCAGATGCCGTCAAACCAGATCCTCATCGGGCTGGCGCTCTTTTTGACCTTCTTCATCATGACGCCTGTCTGGCAGAAGGTGAACAGCGATGCCCTACAGCCCTACATGAACGAAGAAATCTCTACGCAGCAGGCCTTCGACAAGGCAGCGGACCCCATCCGGGATTTCATGTTGAGACAGACCCGCGAAAAGGACATTGAACTGTTTATTAAAATATCAGGCGGAAAAAAGCCGGAAAAACAGGCGGACGTGAGCCTGACCACGCTGATTCCTGCTTTCGTGATCAGCGAGCTGAAGACGGCCTTTCAGATCGGGTTTCTCATCTATATTCCCTTTCTGGTCATCGACATGGTCGTGGCCAGCATTCTGCTGTCCATGGGGATGATGATGCTGCCGCCCATTATGATCAGTCTTCCGTTCAAACTCCTGCTGTTTGTCCTCGTGGACGGCTGGTATCTCATTATCGGCTCTCTGGTCCAGAGCTTCCACTGAGGTTTCGAGGAGACAAGGGGGAATCATGTCAACCGATTTGATTATGGGCATCGCCGCAGAGACGATGAAGGTGACTCTGCTGATTTCGGCGCCGGTGCTGCTGGTGGGACTGATTGTTGGCCTCGTCATCAGCATATTTCAGGCCGTTACCCAGGTTCACGAGATGACGCTTGCCTTTGTTCCGAAGATCCTTGCCGTCATGCTCGCCCTTCTCTTTGCCGCCCCCTGGATGATCGACCAGCTCGTGACGTTCACACACAACCTTTTCACGAATATACCGAATTACGTCAAGTAAGCTGCAGGCTACAGGCGAAGAATACGGAACTATCCATTTTACTGGAGTCATCAGCCCTCGGTCGGTAAGCGAACGTGAAATTCCCTCTCTTCTCCCCGGCGCAGATAGAGCTCTTCTTCCTGGTTTTTATACGGGTCAGTGCCATCGTGGTGATGCTTCCCATTCTGGGAGATCGGACCACCCCCGTACGGACCAAGGCAGGGCTTTCCCTGCTCATTGCCATTCTTGTCGTACCTCTGCTGAAAATGCCTGCCGGCGTTTCGGAGGATGTGCTTTCCCTGGGGATGAAAATGGGTGGGGAACTCCTGATCGGTGTCATTCTGGGGTTTGCCGGCCGTCTGCTCTTCGAGGCCATCCAGATGGCCGGCCAGCTCATCGGTTTTCAGATGGGATTTGCCATCGTCAACATTATCGATCCCATCACGAGCAAACAAGTGTCGATCATTGCCGAATTCCAATACCTTCTGGCAGGGCTCCTATTTCTCGCCATTGACGGCCATCACCTGTTGCTTCAGGCCGTGTCCGAGAGCTATGCTGTCGTGCCGGTTCTCGGCTTTCATTGGACGGGCGCGCTGATTCAGACCATCGTGGATTTGACGCGAGAGATGTTTGTCATCTCGATGAAGATCTCGGCACCCATTGTCGTTGCCCTCGTGTTTGCCAATATCGGGCTCGGGCTGGTCGCCCGGACCGTTCCCCAGATCAATATTTTTATTGTCGGCTTTCCCCTCCAGATTGCCATTGGGCTTCTCGGCATTGGATTGACGGTGTCCATTTTTCTGCATGTTACCACCGGTATGTTTTCCGGCCTCTCCGGGCAGATTGCCCTGCTGCTGAAGTCGATGTAAGCGCCTTGCGACGCGGGCATCAGGCCTCTGGCCTGGAGCATCCGGGACCCCAATTCCGGAATCCAGAATCCTGATTCCAGAAGCCCTTTTCGGCACGAAGTCTGCAGTCTTCCTAATCATTCCCATGGGCCGACTTTCCGGTCTTTTTCGCTCATTTTTTGACGTCAGCGTCAGAAGGTTGGAACCCCGTTGCAGGGGTTGCAGAACGATACGGCAGAAGGCGATAAAGGCATTTGGATTTTTCCTGAACCCTATACCCTGAACCCTGAGCCCCGTAATCATGGCTGACATCGACAAGGACCAAGAACGAACTGAACAGGCGTCGCCTAGGCGACGCGAAGAAGCACATAAAAAAGGTCAGGTTGCCCGAAGCCCCGAAGTGCCGTCGGCAGCGATCCTGCTGGCCTGCACGCTTCTGTTCTACTTTGGTTCCAGCGGGATGCTGGAACGCATGATGGACCTGACGCGCTGGATTTTGAGGGAATGCGGTACCACCACGGTCAGTCTGGGAAGTATCGAGACCCTCTTTTGGGGTTGGGCCTGGAAGCTTTTCCTGATCATGGCACCGCTGCTGCTCACAGTGGTTGTTGCCGGCTTTCTGTCGAATTATCTCCAGATCGGCTTCATTTTCGCTCCTGAGGCCATAGCGCCCAAGTTCGAGAAGATCGATCCGTTAAAGGGCTTTCAGCGCCTCTTTTCTCTTCGTTCCCTGGTGGAACTCATCAAGAGCATCCTGAAGATGGCCGTTGTCGCCGCCATCGTCTGGTTCACCCTCAAGGACGAGACGGAGAATCTGATCCCGCTCATGGATGAGTCTCTCATGGGGATTCTCGTTTATAGCGGGAAGGTGTCCTTCCGGATCATGATCACGACCTGCTGGGTTCTCATCATTCTCGCTCTGCTGGATTACCTCTACCAGCGCTGGGAATACGAGAAGGGCCTCCGCATGTCCCGCCAGGAAGTCAAGGACGAATACAAGCAGGCCGAAGGCGATCCCCTCGTCAAGGCGAGGATTCGCCGCATCCAGCGGGAGATCGCCCGCAAACGGATGATGGCCAAGGTACCCAAGGCCGATGTGGTTATCACGAACCCGACACACCTGGCCGTGGCCATTCAATATGACGCCGACAGGATGTATGCGCCGGTCGTCGTGGCCAAGGGTGCCGGTTACGTGGCGGAAACGATAAAGGAAATCGCCCGGGCGAACAAAGTGCCCGTAATTGAGAACAAACCCGTGGCACAACTATTGTATAAAACGGTCGATGTGGATCGCGCCATCCCGGAGGATCTCTACCGCGCGGTTGCCGAGATTTTGGCCTATGTTTATGGCCTCAAAGAGCATGCCGTTTGACCGTATTCGGTATCGGAAGAATGGAGGAAAGATCGGGGAGTTTCCATGTCAGGTTTTGTGCTTCGAACCCTTTACCCTGAACCCTTTACCCTGTCCCCTTCACTAGGATTGTTTCATGGCTGATGCAGCTCAGAGAACCGTCGCGACATCCCACTGGGCGAGCAATCCCGGCACCCTGATGGGCATCGGTGTCATCGGTGTCCTCATGGTCATGGTGATTCCCCTGCCGCCACTGGTCATCGACTTGCTGCTGTCGCTGAGCATCACGATTGCCATCGTGATCCTGCTCATGTCCATGTTCGTCCTCAAGCCGCTCGACTTTTCGGTCTTCCCCTCCGTCCTGCTGACGGTGACCCTCTTCCGTCTTTCTCTCAACGTGGCCTCCACAAGGCTCATCCTGCTGCACGGCAACGAAGGCACGGGTGCCGCCGGCCAGGTCATCAAGGCTTTCGGGACCTTCGTCGTGGGAGGTAACTACGTGGTGGGGCTCATCGTCTTCTCGGTCCTCACCCTGATCAACTTTGTCGTCATCACCAAGGGCGCCACGCGCATCGCTGAGGTGGCGGCCCGTTTCACCCTGGATGCCATGCCGGGCAAGCAGATGAGCATCGACGCTGATCTCAATGCCGGTCTCATCTCCGAGGCCGATGCGCGGCGCAGGAGGGGCGAGATCGAGCGGGAAGCCGATTTCTACGGCGCCATGGACGGTGCGAGCAAGTTCGTGCGAGGCGACGCCATTGCGGGGGTCGTCATCATTTTCATCAATATCGTCGGCGGCCTCATCATCGGCGTACTGCAGCAAAACATGGATATCACCGACGCGGCACGCAACTATACCCTGCTCACCATCGGTGACGGACTTGTCACGCAGGTGCCGGCCCTGGTCATCTCCACGGCCGCCGGTATGCTCGTGACCCGTTCCACCTCATCCTCCAATCTCGGACAGGACATTACGGAGCAGCTCTTCCTGCAGCCCAGGGCCATCGGGACCGCTGCTGCCATTCTTTTCATCTTTGCGCTGATCCCCGGCATGCCCCGGCTTGCCTTCCTCGTCGTCGCGGCAGGGGCCGCATTTCTCGCGTTTCATCTGACGAAATCGGCTGTCCCCGCCGAGCAGGACACGGAGGAAGACCTGCCGGCGCCTACGCCCATCGAGACGGTGGATTCACTGCTGCCGCTCGATCTGTTGGAGATCGAGGTTGGCTACGGTCTCATCGCGCTTGTCGACGTGGCCCAGGGGGGAGAGCTGCTCCAGAGGATCAAGTCCCTGAGAAGGCAGCTGGCCCAGGAGATGGGCTTTGTCATTCCCGCCATCCACATCCGGGACAACCTCCAGCTCAAGCCCAACCATTACTGTGTCATCCTGAAGGGCGTCGAAATCGCCCGCGGCGAGATGATGCCCAGCCACTGGCTGGCCCTGACGTCGGACAAGTCCCAGAAGGTCCGGGGGATCGATACCAAGGAGCCCGCTTTCGGGCTTCCCGCCGTGTGGATCACGGAGAAGGAGAAGGAAAGCGTCCAGGCCCGGGGCATCGTCGTCGTGGATCCAGCCACCGTGGTGACGACTCACCTCACGGAGTTGATCAAGTCCAACTCCGATGAGCTTCTGGGGCGGCAGGAAGTCCAGTCCCTGATCGACAACCTTGTGAAAACCTACCCGAAGGTCGTCGAAGAACTCGTGCCGAAGGTGGTTTCCGTGGGGACGATCCACCGCGTGCTGCAGCGGCTGCTGCGCGAACGGATCCCCATCCGCGACCTTCTCACCATCCTGGAGACGCTTGCCGATTATGCGCCGCTCACGAAGAACATCGACATCCTGACGGGCTATGTGCGCCAGGCCCTCTCCCGAACCATCACGCGTCAGTACCGCGACGGCGAGGGGAACATCTCAGTGGTGATGCTCTCACCGGAGATCGAGGACAAGATCAGCCACTCCGTTCAGCACACGGAATTCGAATCCTTCCTCTCGGTGGATCCGAACTGGGTGCAGTCGGTCGTCCGGAGTGTCCAGAAGTACATCGGCACCTTTGCCACGCGGGGTCTGCAGCCCATCGTATTGTGCTCGCCGGGTGCCCGGATCCATTTCCGGAAGATTCTGGAGAAATTCATTCCGAACATCATCGTGCTCTCGCACAACGAGATTACGCATGATGTGAACATCAAATCCCTAGGGATCGTGGAGTAGGACCGTGCAGATCAAGCGTTACGAAGCCACCAGCACTCAGGAAGCCCTGTTGAAGGTTAAAAACGATCTCGGGCCCGATGCCGTAGTCCTCTCGACGCGAAAGATCCGCAGCGGGCGGGTCCCCCTGTTCGAGGTGACGGCCGCCGTGGACATTCGTGCGGAGAACCGGCGCGAGAAGCTTCCTGCCATCGGTGCCCCGCTTCCCATGCCGGCTCCCCCCAAGGAAGAGGCGGTCGTTCAATCGTTCCGTCGGGACATGGAGGAGATCAAGGCCCTGATCGCCGAGAACGTCATGCGTCCCTTCCCCTTCGGGGAGTTTCTGGAGATGAAGGAGATGCTGGACACGTTTTTCGACACCATGGGCTTCCAGCGCAAAGAGAGAATTCCCGGGGCGCTCTCGAAGATCTATCACCACCTGGTTTCGATGGGGGTAGCCCGTTCCAGAGCTTTCCTGATCGTCAATACGCTGAAGAAAAACCTTTCCGCCGAGGATCTCCGGAACGAGGAGAGCATCCATCGGATCGCCGAGCAGCTCCTGGCCCGGACGATCAGCCTCTCGTATGGAGCCGCGGAACGCAAGAGGGTCTGCGCCTTCATGGGCCCCACCGGTGCGGGGAAGACCACGACCCTCGCCAAAATTGCCGCGCGCGCGGCCCTCGAGGAGAAGGTGAAGGTCGGGCTTGTCACGACGGACACCTACCGCATCGCTGCGGCAGATCAGCTCAAGACGTACGGCCGGATCATGGAGGTCCCCGTCGAGGTGGTTTCCGACAAGACGGCGTTCCGGAAGGCCTTGGCGAAGCTCGCAGACCGCGATCTCATCCTCGTTGATACACCCGGCAAGAGCTCCGTGGAGTCCGGCTACGTGGAGAAGCTGCGGGATCTCTTTCAGCTCGAAACGCCCGTAGAAACCCATCTGCTGCTGCCGCTCACGGCAAGCCCGGACAGTCTCGCCCAGAACCTGGAGCGCTTCAAACCCATCGGCTACCAGTCGATCATCTTCACCAAGCTCGATGAGAGCCGTCATTACGGCGTGATCTACAATGTCATCGACCAGGAGCGTAAACCCGTTTCCTTCATCACCAACGGCCAGAACGTCCCCCAGGACATCGAAAAGATCAACCCGGGCCGTCTGGCGAAGATGATCATGAACACTTCCCTGCATTAGCAGGGCATTGGCGGAATAGAAAGGTTGGAGGACTTTTTCTCTTGGATCAGGCTTCAATGCTCAGGCGAATGAAAAAAGCCTCGCAAGAACAGAACGAATCGAAATCGGCCGCCCGGGGGACTCCGACCTCGGACCTGAAGACTCCGCGACCCGTCCGCGTCATCGCCATCACGAGCGGAAAGGGCGGGGTGGGCAAGACCAACATCGCCACCAACCTCGCCTATCATCTCTCGCAGATGAAGAGGAAGACGCTCGTCCTCGACGCGGACATGGGACTGGCCAACATCGATGTCATCCTGGGGATTGCCCCGAAGCACAACCTCTACCACGTACTAAGGGGCGAGAAGGCAATCGGCGAGGTGATCGTCGACGGGCCCGGCGGCATGAAGATTTTGCCGGCCACATCG